>JAGRPN010000224.1 GCA_019449555.1 Ramlibacter sp. | reverse complement strand
GCGCGCTGTTGCCGGAGGCGCGCGAGCTGCTCGCGCGCGCGCTGGCCTTGCCGGCCCACGCCCGCGCAGCGGCGCACGGCGAGAGCGGCCGCTTGCGGCTGGCCTTCGTCTCCACCGTCGGATTCGGGCTGCTGCCGCAGTGGGTGCGGGCCTTCCGTTCGATGTATCCCCGGGTCGAGCTGGAGCTGATCGAATCGACCGGGGACGTCCAGCTGCAAAGCCTCGAGCGCGGCGAGATCGACGCCGGCTTCATGCTGCACTCGCCCGGTTTCGCGCCGCCGGGGCTGCACCATTTGCGCATCGCCCGTGAGCCGCTGGTGCTGGCGCTGCCCGAGCAGCACGAGCTCGCCACGGTGCGCACCCTAGCGCTCGGACCCGTGCTGGACCAGCCGCTCGTGATCTTCCCCCGGCGCATCCTGCCGTCGCTGCACGATGCGGTGTTCGCGATGTACCACGCGGCCGGCCGCACGCCGCGCATCGCGCAGGAAGCGATCCAGATGCAGACGATCGTCAATCTGGTCTCCGCCGGCCTGGGCCTGGCGTGGGTGCCCGACAGCGTGCGCCAGTTCCAGCGGCCCGGCGTCGTGTACCGGCGCATTCCCGGCCGGAAGGCGCAAGCGGTGCCTGACAGCGAAACAAGCCTGGTCTGGCCCGCCGCGGCCAATCCGACGCTGGAGCGCTTTGTCGAGTTTGCGCGCGCCCGCCTGGCCGCACCGGCCCGCAAGCTTGCCGCACAATAGCCCGCATGCTGATGTATCCCCAAATCGACCCCGTGGCGCTGAGGCTGGGCCCCCTCGCCATCCACTGGTACGGCGTGACCTACCTGGTCGCGTTCGGCTTGTTCCTGCTGCTGGCGCTGCGCCGCCTGCACCACGAGCCGTTCGCTTCCGTGCCGGGCCCGGGCGCCTGGAGCCGCAAGGACGTGGAGGACATGCTGTTCTTCGGCGTGCTGGGTGTGGTGATCGGCGGCCGGCTCGGATATTGCCTGTTCTACAAGCCCGGCTACTACCTGGCGCACCCGCTGGAAGTTTTCTTCGTGTGGCAGGGCGGCATGAGTTTTCACGGCGGGCTGCTCGGCGTGCTCGTGTCGCAGTGGTGGTTCGCACGATCCCGCAGCAAGCCGTTCTGGCAGGTGATGGATTTCGCGGCGCCTTGCGTGCCGACGGGATTGGCGGCGGGGCGGGTCGGCAACTTCATCAACGGCGAACTATGGGGCCGCGCGGCGGATCCGTCGCTGCCGTGGGCGATGGTGTTCCCGCAAAGCGGATCGATGATCCCGCGCCACCCGTCGCAGGTCTACCAGTTCCTGCTGGAAGGCCTGTTGCTGTTCGTGGTCCTCTGGCTGTACGGTCGCAAGGAGCGCAAGCCGGCGCAGGTGTCCGCCATGTTCCTGATGGGCTACGGGGTGCTGCGCTTCATTGCCGAGTATTTCCGCGAGCCCGACTCGTTCCTGGGGCTGCTGTCGCTGGGCCTGAGCATGGGGCAATGGCTGTGCATCCCCATGGTCGTGGGCGGGTTGCTGCTGTGGTTATGGGCGGACAGCCGACCGGCCGCGCTAGCCGCCAGGACTAGGTAGTTACCATAGGCAAACTCCGCGCGCATGCTGCTGTCCAGCCACCATAATTACGCGTAATTATTGAAAATTACGGTCTAGATCGATCGCGTCCATGCGCCTGGTTCACAACTCCCTGCACCACGAGGTCGCGGCCCGCTTGCGCGACCGCATCTTCTCGGGCGAGCTGGCGCCGGGCACCTTCCTCGACGAAGCGCGGCTCGCCGAGCAGATGAGCATCTCCCGCACGCCGGTGCGCGAAGCGCTGAAGGTCCTCACCGCCGAGGGCCTCGTGCGGCATGAGCCGCGCCGCGGCTGCTTCGTGAACCAGGTCACCGATCAGGATCTCGACGAGATCTTCCCGGTGATCACGTTGCTGGAGGGGCGCTGTGCCTACGAGGCGGCGCTCAATGCGAGCGATGCCGACCTGCAGGCGCTCGAGGCGTTGCACGAGAAGCTGACCCGTCACGCGAAGGCGAGGCGGATCAACGACTATTACGCCGCGAATTTCGCGATCCACGAGGCGATCATCACGCTCGCGAACAACCGCTGGCTCGCGCAGGTGATCGGCGACCTGCGCAAGATCGTGAAGCTCGCGCGCCTGCAGCAACTGCATGCGCCGGGACGGCTGGACGAGAGCCTGTCGGAGCACCTGGCGGTGTTCGCCGCCTTGAAGTCGCGCGACCCGGATGGTGCGGAGGCCGCCATGCGCAAGCACCTGACGCGCCAGCGCGAGGCGCTGCGCGAACTCGCCCGCCATCAGCGCTCGAGGCTGTCCATATGAACACCAACTGGATCGCTCGCAGCGTGTCGTTGCTGCGCCCCGGCCTGGAGTCGGGCGGCAGTGGCTCGCGACCGGTGGCGGCGGAAACGGCGGCCGCGGCACCGCAGGGCCATGAGCCGCGCTCCACGCGCGAGCGTCTGAAGGCGACGCTGCGGCGGCACCAGGAAGCGCTCTCGCCGCGGGTGTTGCGCCGCACGCTCACCGAGCTGAAGGCGATCGTCGATCCCCAGGTGAGCGAAGTCGAAGGCGGCCGGCGCGCGAGGGGCGTTGCCGGCTGGTACGCCAAGGCCACGCCGGAGCAGCGCCGCGATTGCTGGCTGCTGATGAGCGAGCAGTTCGCCCCCGATCCGATGAAGGTCCAGGCGGCGCGCGAGCAGTACGAGGCCGCGCAAGGCACACCCGAGGAAGGGCAGGCCGAAATCCGCTTGCGCAAGGCGTTCGTCTCGCCGCGCACCCGGCTGCTGCAGCGCTTCGCGGTGTTCCCGGAAGGCATGCGGTTCCTGGTGGATATGCGCGCCGAGCTGCTGCCCCAATTGAGGAGCGACAAGCGGCTGCTCGCGCTGGACGCTGAACTGGAGAACCTGTTTTCCACCTGGTTCGACGTGGCCTTCCTGGAACTGCGTCGCATCAGCTGGGATTCGCCGGCGTCGCTGATCGAAAAACTGATCAAGTATGAAGCGGTGCACGACATCCGCAGCTGGGCCGACGTGAAGAACCGCCTGGACAGCGACCGCCGCTGCTACGGCTTCTTCCATCCACGGCTGGACGGCGAGCCGCTGATCTTCGTCGAAGTGGCGTTCATGGACGAGATGGCCGCAAGCATCACGCCCCTGCTCGATGAGGCGGCCGCCCCGACCGATCTGGACAAGGCGACGACGGCGATCTTCTATTCCATTAGCAACACGCAGGCCGGCCTGCGCGGCGTGAGCTTCGGCGATTCGCTGATCAAGCGGGTGGTGGAGACGCTCAAGCTCGAATTTCCGAAGCTGAAGACGTTTGCCACCCTCTCGCCGATCCCCGGTTTGCGCCCCTGGCTCGCCAAGAACGCGGCGGCGATGCTGGAACAGCTCGAACCCAAAGCCCGCACCGAGCTTGGCCGCGCCCTGGACGGCGAGGCCAACGCCGAACGGCTGCTCGCCGCGTTCGAGCGGCCGCTGGAGATCCAGCCCAAGTCGCCGGTGCGCCAGATGCTGCTGCGCTGTGCCGCGCATTACCTCGCGCGCGAAACGCCCGGCGGCAAACCCATCGACCCCGTGGCGCGCTTCCACCTCGGCAACGGCGCTCGTGTCGAGCGCCTGAATTGGGCGGCTGACCCGTCGCCCAAAGGCCTGAAGCAGTCCTACGGCCTGATGGTCAACTACCTGTACGACCTCAAGCGCCTGGACAAGCATCGGGCGATGTTCACCAAAGGCGCCGTTCCCGCCTCCAGCGCGGTGCAGGCGCTGCTGGATTGATGCCTGGGCCCGGGCAGTTAAGATTTCACGGTTTCGACTCGATCCATAAAAGGAGACATCC
Source organism: Ramlibacter sp. (assembly GCA_019449555.1). Lineage (GTDB taxonomy): Bacteria > Pseudomonadota > Gammaproteobacteria > Burkholderiales > Burkholderiaceae_C > Ramlibacter. The sequence goes on along the minus strand of JAGRPN010000224.1, from coordinate 3,893 downwards.
CATGAGCAAATTCAATCGACGCGTCTTTCTGGGCGCCGGCGCCGCTGCAGCGCTGCCTGCCTTGCACCTGCCCAGCGCCTGGGCGCAGAGCGGGGCCTTGAAGATCTCGCACCAGTTCCCCGGCGGCTCGATCAAGGAAGGCGACTTCCGCGACCGCCTGTGCCGCCAGTTCGCCGCGGAAGTGGAGAAGCGCACCAAGGGGGCCCTGAAGTTCGAGATCTACCCGGGCGCCTCGCTGGTCAAGACGAACTCGCAGTTTTCGGCGCTGCGCAAGGGCGCCCTCGACCTGTCGCTGGTCCCGATCTCGTACGCCGGCGGCGAGTTGCCCGAATTGAACATCGGCCTCATGCCCGGCCTGGTGACCTCGTACGAGCAGAGCGCCTCGTGGAAGAACGCCGAAGTGGGCCGTGAACTCACCAAGTTCCTGTACGACAAGGGCGTCGTGATGCTCAGCTGGATCTGGCAGGCCGGCGGCGTCGCGTCGCGCGCCAAGCCGATCATCGATCCGGAAGACGCCAAAGGGCTGAAGGTGCGCGGCGGTTCGCGCGAGATGGACCTGATCCTGAAGGAAGCGGGTGCGGCCGTAGTGTCGATTCCGTCGAACGAAATCTACGCCGGCATGCAGACCGGTGCGCTCGACGCGGCCATGACGTCTTCCACTTCGCTGATCTCGTTCCGCCTGGAAGAAGTATCCAAGGCGCTGACGACCGGCCGCGGCAAGGCGTACTGGTTCATGCTCGAGCCGCTCATGATGTCCCGCGCCGTGTACGAGAAGCTCACGAAGGACCAGCAGCAGGCCATCATGGCCGTGGGCGCCGACATGGAGAAGTTCGGGCTCCAGGCCGCCAAGGCCGACGACCAGGAAGTGGCCAAGGTATACGAAAAGGCCGGTGCCAAGACATTCGACCTGAACGACGCGTCCATCAAGAAGTGGCAGGCCATCGCCCGCACGGCCGCCTGGAAGGATTACGCCGGCAAGACCCAGACCTGCGCCAAGCTGCTGGCGCTCGCAGAAAAGACCCTCGTGGCGTGACGCGCGCCTTCGACTCCTAGCACCATGTCCGCTCCCTCCGCTGTGCCGCAGCGCGAGATGAGCTTTGCGAGCCCGCTGCTGCGGGGCTTGCAAGGCGCGCTCGCGAAACTCAACGGCCTGATGATGTTCATTTCCATGGTCGCGCTGGTGCTGACCGCAGCCGTCCTGACTTACGCGGTGGTGGCGCGCTATTTCTTCAAGTCGCCGACCGACTGGCAGGATGAGGCGTCGGTGTTCATGCTGGTGGGCGCAACCTTCCTGACTTCCGGTTTCGTGCAGGCGTTGCGCGGCCATGTCGGCATCGAAGCGGTGGCCGGGATCCTGCCGCGCCGGGTGAACGCCTGGCGAGTCGCGGTGGTGGACATCATGTCCCTGGCTTTCTGCGCCTTCTTCTGCTGGAAGTCATGGACGCTGCTGGCCGATGCGGTGCGGGAAGGGCAGACCACCACCTCGACCTTGTCGCCGCCGCTATGGATCCCGTACGGGCTGATGGCCTCGGGGATGACGATTCTCGTGCTGCAGCTGGCGGTCCAGGTCGTCTCGCACTTCATGCGCGAGGAGGAAGTGCGATGAGCGACCTCGCATTGGGGCTGATGTATGGCGGCGCGACGCTATTGGTGATGTTCTCGGGCATGCCGATCGCTTTCGCGTTGGGCTTCGTCGCGACAGTGTTCATGTATTTCTTCATGCCCACCATGTCGCTCGACACCATCACGCAGAACGTGTACGAGGAAATGGCGTCGATCACGCTGCTGTCGATCCCGCTGTTCATCCTGAAGGGGTCGGCGATCGGCCGGTCGCCGGCGGGCCAGGACCTCTATTCGGCCATCCACGCGTGGCTGCACAAGGTCCCGGGAGGTTTGGGGATCGCCAACGTCTTCGCCTGCGCGTTGTTCGCGGCGATGGCCGGCTCGTCGCCGGCCACCTGCTCGGCGATCGGTTCCGCCGGCATTCCGGAGATGCGCAAGCGCGGCTACTCGCCGGGATTCGCCGCGGGCATCATCGCGGCCGGCGGCACGCTGGGTATCCTGCTGCCGCCTTCGATCACGATGATCCTGTACGCGGTGGCGGCCGAACAATCGCTGGGCCGGCTGTTCCTGGCCGGCATCGGCCCCGGCATCCTGCTGGTGGCGCTGTTCGCCGGTTACGCCGTGTACCGCGCGCGCAAGGAGTACCGCATGGCGCTGGCGGTGTACGAGGGCGGCGGCGTCAAGTCGGCCTACCTGCTCGACGAGCGGTTCACGCTGCGGCAGCGGGTCGAAATGCTGCCCCGGGTGCTGCCGTTCGTGATCCTGCTGATCGGCGTCATGGTGGCGCTGTACGGCGGCTATGCCACGCCCTCCGAAACGGCGGGGCTGGGCGCGATGCTGGCGCTGGGGCTGATCGCCATCGTCTACGGCCTCTGGCGGCCGGGCGACGTCGCGCCGATCGTGAAGGCGACGATCCGCGAGTCCACCATGCTGATGATGATCATCGGCATGTCGCTGCTGTACTCCTACGTGATGAGCTACCTGCACATCAGCCAGTCGGCGGCGCAGTGGATCGTGGCGGCCCACCTGTCCAAATGGGTCCTGCTCGGCGTGCTGCTGGTGATGGTGGTGGTACTCGGTTTTTTCCTGCCGCCCGTATCGATCATCCTGATGACGGCGCCCATCATCCTGCCGCCGCTCAAGGCCGCCGGCTTCGACCTGATCTGGTTCGGCGTGGTGATGACCATCGTGATGGAGATGGGGCTGATCCATCCGCCGGTGGGCCTGAACATCTTCGTGATCAAGAACATCGCACCGGACATTCCCCTCTCGGACGTGATCTGGGGCGTGATGCCGTTCGTGGGGCTGATGCTGGTGGCGATCGTCCTGCTGTGCGTATTCCCGGGTATTTCCGTCGGGCTGCCGAATATCTTGATGGGGACAAAGTGACAAACGAGAACCTGTTCGCCGCGCTGCGCGCGGCTTTCCCGGCGGATCTGGATCGGGCGGCGATGGAAACCGACAGCGGCCTGGCCTATTCGTGGCGCGATCTCGATCGCGCGACGGCGATGATCGCGAACCTGCTGGTCTCGCTGAAATTGCCCGAAGGCTCGCGCATCGCGGTGCAGGTCGAGAAGTCGGTCGAGGCCATGCTGCTGTACCTGGCGACGATACGCGCCGGCTACGTGTTCCTGCCGCTCAATACCGCGTACCGCAGCGCCGAGATCGAGTACTTCATCGGCAACGCCGAACCAGCGGTCGTCGTGTGCAGCGCGATGAACTTCGGCTGGGTCAGCAAGATCGCTTTCAAGGCGGGCAGCCGCCATGTCTTCACCCTCAACGACGATCGCACCGGCACGTTGCTCGACCGCGCGGCGCACTGCAATGACCGGCATCCGATCGCGCAGAAGAGCGCGGACGACCTGGCCGCGATCATCTACACCAGCGGGACCACCGGGCGCAGCAAGGGCGCCATGCTGACGCATGGCAACCTGCTGTCCAACGCGCAGGTGCTGAAGGAATATTGGGGCTGGAGGACGGTGGAACAGGGCGGCGACGTCCTGATCCACGCCCTGCCGATCTTTCACGTGCACGGGCTGTTCGTCGCCATCCACGGCGCGCTGCTCAATGGCAGCAAGATGATCTGGCTCGCGAAATTCGATCCCGCGCTGGTGATCCGCAAATTGCCGGAGGCGACCGTGTTCATGGGCGTGCCGACGCTGTACGTGCGGATGCTGGCCGACCCGGCGCTCGGCCGCGAGGCCGCCCGTCACATGCGGCTGTTCATCTCGGGTTCGGCGCCGCTCTTGCTCGAAACCTTCAACGAATGGCGCGAGCGCACCGGCCATACGATCCTGGAGCGCTACGGCATGAGCGAGACGGCCATGCTC
>JAGRPN010000223.1 GCA_019449555.1 Ramlibacter sp. | reverse complement strand
TCCCGCGCCGCGTGATCCCGATGCTGCCCGAGAAGCTGTCCAACGGGCTATGCTCGCTGAACCCCGAGGTCGAGCGGCTGTGCATGGTGTGCGACATGCTCGTCACGTCTACCGGTGAAATCCAGGCCTACCAGTTCTACCCCGGCGTCATGTGGAGCCACGCCCGCTTCACGTACACCGAGGTGGCTGCTGTCCTGGCCAATACCCGCGGGCCGGAGGCCGTGCGCCACAAGGACCGCGTGAGCGACCTGCTGAACCTGTACGAGGTCTATCGTGCGTTGCTCAAGGCGCGCAGCCAGCGCGGCGCCGTGGACTTCGAAACCACCGAAACGCAGATCATCTGCGACGAGAACGGCCGCATCGAGCGCATCGTTCCGCGCGTTCGCACGGATGCGCACCGGCTGATCGAGGAGGCCATGCTGGCGGCCAACGTGTGCAGCGCCGATTACATCCAGCAGAGCAAGCACCCCGGCCTGTTTCGCGTGCATGAAGGCCCGACACCGGAGAAAAAGGAAATCCTGCGCGGGTACCTGAAGGCAATGGGGGTCGGCTTGACGGTCAGCGAGGACCCGCAACCGGCGGAATTCCAGCGCATCGCCGAAGCAACCAAGGACCGCCCGGACGCGCAGCAGATCCACACGATGCTGCTGCGTTCCATGCAGCAGGCGATCTACACGCCGATCAACAGCGGGCACTTCGGCCTGGCTTACGACGCGTACACGCACTTCACCAGCCCGATCCGCCGTTATCCCGACTTGCTGGTGCATCGCGTGATCAAAGCCATTCTGGCCAGCGAGCGCTACGAGTTGCCGGTGCTGCCCACACCCGGTGAAGCGCACGAAAAACTCGCTCGACGGCTCGCCACGCGCGTGAAGGCGCCGGGGCACAGACTCAAGAAGCCGCCCGCGCCGCCGCCGAGCCGCGAAGTGCAGGCGTGGGAGGCGGCGGGCCTGCATTGCAGCGCCAACGAACGGCGGGCGGACGAGGCCAGCCGCGACGTGGAGGCGTGGCTCAAGTGCAAGTACATGCGCGAGCATCTCGGCGAGGAATACGGCGGCATCGTCACGGCCGCCACCAGCTTCGGCATCTTCGTCACGCTCGACCAGATGTACGTGGAAGGCCTGGTGCACATCACCGAACTGGGCGGGGAATACTTCAAGTTCGACGAGGCGCGGCAGGAATTGCGCGGCGAGCGCACCGGTATCCGCTATGCGATCGGCACCCGGTTGCGCGTGCAGGTCAGCCGGGTCGACCTGGATGGCCGCAAGATCGATTTCAGGCTGGTGCACGAAGGCGAGGAACTGGTGACGCGCGCCCTCAAGGACAAGGGCGTGGCCGGCAACGGGGCGTCGCGCGGCACCGGGGGCGCGGCGGGCAAGTCTGCGGGCAAACGTGCGGCCAAGACGGTGGTAGCTGAAGGCGTATCGCCCATCCAGGCGCTGCGCGCCGCGGTCAAGAAGACGGTCAACAAGGGCAAGAGCCGCAAGGCGCATCGATAGGCGAAGGAGATTCCATGGCATCAGGCACATCGGGCGGCAAGGTCGCGATCGTCACGGGCGGGGGCAGCGGCATCGGCAAGGCGGCGGCATTGGCATTGCTCGCCGACGGCTGGCGCGTGGCGATTGCCGGTCGCAGGCAGGACGCGCTGGACCAGGTCGTGGCGCAAGCGAACGCGGCCGGCCGCGCGCTGGCCGTGCCGACCGACGTGACCGATCCGGCGTCGGTCGAGGCTTTGTTCGCCGCGACCGTGAAAGCCTGGGGACGCGTGGACCTGCTGTTCAACAACGCGGGCGTCGGCGCGCCGGCCGTGCCGATCGAGGAGTTGTCGCTGGAGCACTGGAAGCGCGTGGTCGACACCAACCTGAACGGGATGTTCTACGGCATCCAGCAGGCCTTCCGCGTGATGAAGTCCCAGTCCCCGATGGGCGGGCGGATCATCAACAACGGTTCCATTTCGGCCCACGCGCCGCGCCCGTTCTCGATCGCCTACACCGCGACCAAGCACGCGGTGTCGGGGCTCACCAAGACGGCATCGCTCGACGGCCGCAAATACGATATCGCGGTCGGGCAGATCGACATCGGCAATGCGGGCACCGAAATGGCCGCGCGCATGGCCAAGGGCGTGCCGCAGGCGAATGGCGAGATCGCGATCGAGCCATTGATGGACGTGAACATCGTTGGCCAGTCGGTGCTCTACATGGCCAACCTGCCGCTCGAGGCCAACGTGCTGTTCCACACAGTGATGGCCACCAAGATGCCTTTCGTCGGCCGCGGCTGAAGCCGGCCCGGCGGGGCGCGATCAGAACCCCCGCCAGGCTCTACCGGTTCTGCGTGATCACGTCGACCAGCGCCGGCTGACGGCCGTTCTTGACCGCACCCAGTGCCCGACGCAGCGCCGGCTCGAGATCTTCGCTGCGGGTGATCGGACCTTCGGCGAAGACACTCATTGAACGCGCCATCGTCGCAAAGTCGACGTCCGGATTCTCGATGCGCGTGCCTTGGGGCGCATTTTCGACCGGGCGTGCGCGATGTGCGGCGATCTTTGCGTTGTGTTCTTCCGAGTTGTAGTAACTGCGGTTATTGACCATGATGGTCAGCAGCGGAATCTTGTGATGCGCTGCGGTCCATAGCGCCGTAGGCGTAAACAGGAAATCGCCATCCCCCTGCAGGTTGACGCACAGTCTGTCAGGATAGGCCAGCGCGGCGCCGAGCGATGCGCCCATGCCATAGCCCAGGCCACCACCGCTGTATTTGCCCATGTATTGATCCGGGCGGCTGATATTCCATAGCCGCTTGACCCAACCGTTGGCAATGCCGTTTGTCAGCAGCCACGGTTCGTCCTTGATGACATCCCAGACGGTGGCGGCCAGCGTTGACAACGCGATCGGCGTTTGCCCACGCTCCGCCTCGGCCTGCGCCTGCCAGTTAGCGCGTAGCTGGGCCGAACGTCCATGCCATTTCTCCCCGCGCTGCTGGACTTTTTGGGCGGCTCCGGGCCGAGTTTTCAATAGCTCGGTGCAGTATTGCAGCAACTCGGGAACGAAGCCGGACGTGTCCGCGGCAATCGCGTCATCGGTCTCCTGCAGCCGGCGGAAATCATGGCTCCAGCTGCGCACCATGTAGCCGTCCAGCGTGACGTGCGCAATGCGCGTGCCGGGACGATACATCGGCTGCGTCTCGCGGGTCAGTCGATTGACCGTATGCAGTGCGCCGTAAAGGTCGACCGCATCCAGCGCGAGAATGTAATCGGCCGCACCCAGCACTTCGCCGGTGATGTCGCCAAGCGCCATCGGATGTTGGGTTGGAAAGTTGTGGCGGTTGCCCTGGTCCAGAACCGGCGTGTTCAGCAGTTCCGCCAGCTTGACCAGAGCATCGAATGCGATGGCGGAGCGGCCCAGCCGATCGGTAACGATCACCGGATGTTCGGCATCGAGCAGCGCTTGGGCGACGCGTTGCAAGGTTTGCTGCGACGCGGCCGGCGGCGCCGGCGGCAGGAATTTTCCTGGATCCGGCAGCGGCGGGAACTCGGCATATTCTTTTTCCTGAATCTCCGCGTCGTAGCAAATGTAGACCGGTCCGCACGGCTGCGTCATCGCGCTCTGGTACGCGCGCGCGAACGATTCCGGCGTGCTTTCAAGGTCGGCTGGTTGGTCGTCCCATTTGACGAAATCGCGGACCAGGTTGCCTTGGACCAGCGCGGTATGCACCCAGTCGCTGCCGGGGCGGCGCTTGGTATAAGACATCGGGCCGGTGCCGCCCAGCAAGATGATTGGAATACGGTCGCACCATGCGTTGTAAATTGCCATCGTCGCATGCTGCAAACCGACGACGTTATGCAGGATCGCAACCATCGGCTTGCCGCTCGCGCGCGCATAGCCGTGTGCGATCGCTACCGAGATTTCTTCATGCATGCACTCCAGAAATTCAGGCTTATCGTTGCCCAGATAATTGATCAGGGAGTCGTGGATGCCGCGAAACGACGCCCCTGGATTGAATGCCGCATAGGGGATACCGTATTGCTGGAGTATGTCGACAAGAAAATCGGAACCGTAGCGGCGAGGCGTCAAACGCTTTTTGGCATCAGCTGTCATGTCAGTCCTTGTTCTTGTCGCAGCCACCGGTCAGGCAAACACAGCTGCGCCCGGCGTCAATACGCGATATTGATATTTTTCATCTGCGTATAACTCATCAACTCATCGATCGAATGTTCGCGGCCGATCCCGCTGTCCTTGACGCCGCCGAATGGCGCACCCTTGAAGCGCTTTCCGCCATGGCCGTTGATCCAGACATAGCCGGCTTCCACCGAATCGGCCATGCGCAGCCCGGTCGAGATGTCGTTGGTCCAGATGTTTGCGCACAACCCGTAATCGCTGTCGTTGACTTCCTGCAGCATCGCCCGTTCATCGTCCCAGGAAATGATGCTCATGACCGGCCCGAAAATTTCTTCGCGTTCGATTTTCATCCCGTGGCGGACCTGGTCGAAGACGGTCACGTCGACAAAATAGCCTTTTTGCAGCGCGCCTCCCGGCGCATGGCCTCCGCCACACACCAGTCGCGCGCCTTCGTCCCGGCCGGCTTGGATATAAGCCATCACCCGCTCATAGTGCCGGCGCGTGACCACCGGTCCCATCTGAGTTGACTCCAGCTCGGGCAGTCCGATGACGATTTTCCCGGTGCGCGCCAGCACTGCCTCGAGGAACCGGTCCTTGATCTTGCTGTGCACGAAGACCCGCGAATTCGATCCGCATGACTGGCCCTGCGATCGCGTGAAGTTCATTCCGGCGACAGCGGCAGCGGCGGCTTTTTCGATATCGACATCGGGATAAATGATCAGCGGGTTTTTCCCGCCCAGCTCCAGGCTGAGGGATTTGATGCCGGCTGCGCGGGTGATCGCCCGGCCGGTTTCAACGCTGCCGGTGAATGCGATGCGCCGCACTTCCTTATGGGCGACCAGTGCACCGCCGCAGGCCGGGCCTTCGCCAGTGACGATGTTGACGACGCCGGGCGGGAAGTGTTCCTTGACCAGCTTGCCCATCCACAACGCGGATAGTGGCGTCTGGTCGGCGGGCTTCAGAATGACGCTGTTGCCGGCAATCAGTGCCGGTGCAATCTTGCCGGCTGCAAACGAAATCGGGTGGTTGAAGGGAATGATGCGTCCGACCACGCCAAACGGCTGCGGCCGGGTGTAATCGAGCCCACCGCCCGGCGTGGGGATGGTCTGGCCCTTCATTTCCATGCCGAGGCCGGCAAAGAAATCATGCAGTGCGGCCCCCTTTTTTGCATCTTCGACCATCGACAGAAATGGATTACCGCTGTCGATCGCATCCAGCATGCCGAACTCGCGCGCGGCACCGCGCAGCGCATCGGCAAACTGTCGGCAACGCTTGGCGCGCTCGTCGACATGCAATTTGCTCCAGGCGGGGTAGGCCGCCTTGCCGGCTTCCACAGCGAGTTGAATATCCTCGCCGTTGCCGGCCGGGACTTCGGCAATCGCTTCGTCATAGGCCGGATTTACCGATGTCATCCGATTGCCGGAGCGGCTTTCGACCCATTCGCCACCGATCAGCATTTTCCAGCCGTGCGTCTCGTCTTTGGCCCGCTGCAATACTTGAATGGCAAAGGAATCATTGAGATTCATCGAACTTCTCCGTCCAGATCTTTCCAAAGAGAGCCGCGTTTCACCGCCGCGGCACCGGTGCCCCAGCTACCGTCCGCTTCGCTTGATGAATACTTCCTCGAAGGAGCGGCTCCACTTGTCCACCTCGTCCAGGACCAGCGCCGGATCCACCTGGACGACGCGCAGGTCCTTGGGCAGATCCGACGGCAGCTTGGTGTTGGTCGGCACATAACCCAAGGCCGCGAAAGCCTTTTGTGCCCCGGTCGCCGACAGCATGTAGTCATAAAACAGGAGTGCCGCATTCGGGTGCGGCGCATGGCGGGCAATGGCGATGCCGTTGGAGCGGGCAATCGTCGGCTTCAGCGCAATCCAGTCGATCGGCATACCCTTGTTCTTGCTGGCTTGCGTTATATGTTGGTAAACCGTTAGCGCCACCGGTATGTCGCCCGAAGCAACGAGGTTGTTCAGCAACGTAATGCTGCCATGCGCCACCATGCCATTGGCCGCCACGATATCGCGAAACAGCTTCACCCCTTTGTCTTCGCCCATCTCCTGCACCAGGGTCGCGAACCAGGGCCAGGCCTCGCTTTCGATGCCGAGTTTGCCCTTCCACTTCGGGTCGAGCAGGTCCTGATAGGTCCTGGGCAAGTCTTCCTTCTTGATTAGCTTGGTGTTGTAGGCCTGGACATAGATCTGCAAGATGGTCGCCGCCCATTCCTGATGGGCCGGCACTGCTGCGGCAACCAGTTCGCTGAAAACCGGTGACTTGACCGGCTGCAGGATTTTTTCCCTGTGCAGTGCCTCCAGCTGGGGCGAGCCGAAATGGATTGCGTCGACCTCGTAGCGCCCGGCCGACGCTTCGG
>JAGRPN010000222.1 GCA_019449555.1 Ramlibacter sp. | reverse complement strand
ATGTTCTTCGCCACGTAGCGCGCGGCATAAGCGGCCGAGCGGTCCACCTTGCTCGGGTCCTTGCCGGAGAAGGCGCCACCGCCGTGCGGGCACGCGCCGCCATACGTGTCGACGATGATCTTGCGCCCGGTCAGCCCGCAGTCGCCCTGCGGACCGCCGATCACGAAGCGCCCGGTCGGATTGATCAGGTAGCGCGTGTCCTTCAGCCATTCTTTCGGGAGCACGGGCTTGATGATTTCCTCGATCACCGCCTCGGTGAAGGCGGGCAGCATGTGCTTGCCGTCGCTCATCTCGGGACTGTGCTGGCTCGAGAGCACCACCGTATCGACGCTGTGGGGCTTGCCGTCCACGTAGCGCATGGTGACCTGGCTCTTCGCGTCGGGGCGCAGGAACGGCAGCCGGCCGTCCTTGCGCAATTGCGCCTGGCGCTCCACCAGGCGGTGGGCGTAGTAGATCGGCGCGGGCATCAGCTCCGGCGTCTCGTCGCAGGCGTAGCCGAACATCAGGCCCTGGTCGCCGGCGCCGGTGTTCAGGTAATCGTCGCTCGCATGGTCCACGCCCTGCGCGATGTCGTTGGACTGCTTGTCGTAGGCCACCAGCACGGCGCAACCCTTGTAGACGATGCCGAACTCGGTGTTGTCGTAGCCGATGCGCTTGATCGTGTCGCGCGCGACCTGGATGTAGTCGACGTTAGCCTGCGTCGTGATCTCGCCCGCGAGCACCACGAGGCCGGTGTTGGTCAGCGTTTCGGCCGCCACCCGGCTGCGCGGGTCCTGCGTGAAGATCGCGTCGAGGATGGCATCGGAAATCTGGTCGGCCACCTTGTCGGGATGGCCTTCGGACACGGATTCGGACGTGAAGAGGAACTCGTTCGCCATTTGAATAAACTCCACTGGTTGCTGCAAGGCGCGTTGCCTTGTGCCGGAGCCTGAGGCGAACGCTTTAGCAGAATTTCTAAAGTCGCCCTGCAAGTAGTTCATAACTCGGCGACGTCCGCATTCTAACGCTTGTGAAAACCCTGTTCCGCGTGTTCGCGCTGTTGCCGCTGCCGGTGCTCCATGCGGTGGGCGCGGCCCTGGGCTGGGTGTCTTTCCTCGCGTCCGGCACCTACCGGCGCCGCTTCGCCGAGAACGCGCGGCAGGGCGGCTATCGGATCGCGCAGGTGCGCTCGGCGGTGGCCGAAGCCGGCAAGCTCGTGGCCGAGCTGCCGCGGCTTTGGTTCGGTGCTCCGGTAGCGCTCCACTGGGATGGGGCCGAGCTGATCGACCAGGCGCACGCGCGCGGGCGCGGCATCGTATTTCTCACGCCGCACCTGGGCTGCTTCGAAGCGACGGCCCAGGCCTATGCGGCGCGCTACGGGCGCATCACGGTGCTGTACCGTCCCGCGCGCAAGCCCTGGCTGCGCGACCTGGTGGACAGCTCGCGCGGGCGTGCCAACCTGGCCACGGCGCCGACCACGCTGGCCGGCGTGAAGCAGATGCTCAAGGCGCTCAAAGCCGGGGAAGCCGTGGGCCTGCTGCCCGACCAGGTGCCGCCCGAGGGGCTGGGCGTGTGGGCTCCCTTCTTCGGGCGGCCGGCCTACACGATGACGTTGTCGGCCCGGCTGGCGCAACAGACCGGGGCGACGCTATTGCTGGCCTGGGGCGAACGCCTGCCCTGGGGGCGCGGCTACCGGATCCGCCTGCGGCCCTGGCCGGCCGAGCTGGCCGGCGACGCGACCGTGGCGGCGGCGCAAGTCAATGCCGAGATGGAGCGCCTGATCCGCGAATGCCCGCAGCAGTACCTGTGGGGCTATGCGCGCTACAAGACGCCGGCGGGGAGGCGGGCGCCGTGAGCAGGATCGGCATTCTCGTCATGCGGTTCCTGGCGCTCTTGCCGCTGGCTTGGATCCGCGCCATCGGAAGCGTCCTGGGCTGGTTCCTTTATCTCGTCGTGGTGCCGCGCCGCCATGTGGTGCGAACCAACCTCGCCCTTTGCTTTTCGCAGTGGACGGCGCGGCAACGGCGCGCCGTCGGGCGGCGGGTGTTCGTGCTGGTCGCGCAGTCATGGCTCGATCGCAGCTGGTTGTGGCACGCCAGCCCGGAAGTGACGAAGCGTCGGCTGCGGCTCGCGGGCGCCGTCGAAGAACTGGCGGGAACGCAGCCCACCTTGCTGTTCGTGCCGCATTTCGTCGGCAT
>JAGRPN010000221.1 GCA_019449555.1 Ramlibacter sp. | reverse complement strand
TGGCCGTGATGGCCGCGACCTGGTTCGGCAGCGCCGATCTGCGCGCCGCCCTCGCGCGATAATCCGATACTTTCGATGCTTGAACTCATCCAGATCACGAACGACCCGGCGTTCGCCCGCCGCTGTGATGCGCTCGGCGGCTTCCGGCTTTTCGTCGATCTCGAGCGCCTGGGCAAGGCCGAGCGCCAGGCCGGGCGGAACACCTTCATCAGCGCGCACCACATCGACGATGTCGGCCGCATCAAGCAGGTGCTGCGCCGTTCGCCGCTGATGGTCCGTGTCAATCCGCTGAATCCATCGACAGCCGCGGAGGTCGAAGCGGTGCTCGCCCAAGGCGCCGACCTGCTGATGCTGCCCATGTTCACGCGTGCCCAGGAGCTGCGCGATTTCGCGGAACTGGTCGCGGCACGGGCGCCAATCGTTCCGTTGCTGGAAACCGGCGCAGCGCTGGCCTGCCTGGACGACTGGATCGCTACGCCGGGCCTGGGCGAGGTGTACCTGGGCCTCAATGACCTGCACCTGTCTCTCGGCCAGCGCTTCATGTTCGAGCCGCTGGCCCTGGGCATGGTGGATCGCGTCGCGGCAGCGGCGAGGCGCCAGGGCATCCCGTTCGGTTTCGGCGGCATCGCCCGGGTCGACGAGGGGCAGCTGCCCGGGCGCGACGTGCTCGCCGAGCACTTGCGCATGGGCTCGCGCTCGGTGATTTTGTCGCGCACTTTTCACCGCGGCGAGGACAGCGGCGCATTCGAGTCGGAGGTAGCCAAGTTGCGGCAGGCGGAGCGGGAACTCGCGCAGCGTCCACCGGCGCAGGTCGAGGCGGACGCACGCCGGATCGCCGCCCTCATCGATCGGATCGCGGCCGGCCTGGGGCCGGCCCCATGAAGCGGGCCCTGGACGTGCTGTTGTCCCTTGCCGCGCTGATTCTGCTGTCCCCCGTGCTCGCGGCCGCGGCCGCTGCCATCGCGCTGGAAAGCGGGCGGCCCATCCTGTTTCGCCAGACCCGGGTCGGGCTCGGCGGGCGCGAATTCGCGATGTACAAGTTTCGCAGCATGGTGCGCAATGCCGCGGCCATCGGCCCGTACCGCACGGCGAGCGGCGATCCGCGCATCACGCCGGTCGGCCGGTTCCTGCGCCGCACCAGCATCGACGAACTGCCGCAACTGATCAACGTGCTGGCCGGCGACATGAGCCTGGTCGGCCCGCGGCCCGACCTGCCGGCGCAGCGTAGCCAGTATGGCGAAGAAGAATGGGCCGAGCGGTGCAAGGTCCGGCCGGGGATCACCGGGCTCGCGCAGGCTTTGCTGCGATCGAGCGGAACCGAGGCGGATCGTCTGGCGCTCGACCTGCGCTATGTGCGAGAGGGTTCGGTGTGGCTGGACCTGAAGATCATCGGCTGGACGCTGCTGCGCCTCACGGGCAAGGACAGCAACTGATCATGTGTGGAATTTTCGGGTACTGGGACAAGCAGCGCCGGGCGTTGGACCCTGCCGTGCTGCGCGCCATGGGCGAGGCCCTGATCCACCGCGGGCCCGATGACGAAGGGCTCCACCACATCGCCGACCGCGGTGTGGCCATCGGAAACCGCCGCCTTTCGATCATCGACCTGGCCCGTGGCCATCAACCGTTCGTGTCCGATGACGGCCGGGTCGCGGTGGTGCAAAACGGCGAGATTTTCAATTACGTGGAGCTGGCGCAGGAGCTCAGGCGCGAGGGCGTGCGCCTGGACAGCGACTCCGACACGGAAGTCATCCTGCGCCTTTACGAGCGCGAGGGGATCGCCTTCCTCAGCCGGCTCAATGGCATGTTCTCCATCGCGATCGACGACGCGCGCGAGGACGCCCTGTACCTGATCCGGGACCGCATCGGCGTGAAGCCGCTCTATGTCGCCGAGCACGCCGGCCGCGCGTTCTTCGCCTCGGAAATCAAGGCGATCGAAACCGCGGGCGCGACGGGCGAGGGGCCGGACGACGTGGATTTGCAGGCGGTCCACCATTACCTCAGCTTCAATTACGTGCCGCCTCCCTGGACCATCTGGAAGCGTGTCCGCCATGTGATGCCGGGCACGTGGATGAAGTTCACGCGCTCAGGAGTGCAGACGCAGCGCTGGTGGGATCTGGCCGTGCAGCGCGAGCAAACGCGCCGGTTCGAGGACTGGTCCGAGGAGTTCATGAACATCCTGGACGATGCGACCCGGATCCGGCTGCGCGCGGACGTTCCCTGGGGCGCATTCCTTTCCGGCGGCGTGGACTCCAGCACGATCGTGGCCCTGATGGCGCGCCACGTGGACGCCCCGGTGAAAACGTTCTGCATCGGTTTCGATGATCCCCGCTTCGACGAATCGGCCTTCGCGGCGGAAGCGGCGCGGCGCTTCGGCTGCGAGCACACCAGCGAGATTGCCGAACTGAACATGCTGGACCGTTGGCCGCGGGTGCTGTACCACCTGGACCAGCCGCACGGCGACGCGTCCTTCATGCCGACGCTGCGGGTCAGCGAACTGGCCGCGCGCCACGTGAAGGTGGTCCTCACGGGAGACGGTGGTGACGAACTGTTCGCCGGCTACGACAAGTACGCCGCCTTCTTCGCACGGCCGGACGCGCTCACGCTGGCGGACGGGGAATTCCAGCGCAATTACTTCGATTCGATCTCGCTGTTCGCGCCGTCGGACAAGCAGGCGCTCTACCGCCCCGGCACGGCGGCTGCCCTGGCCGGCATCGACAGCTTCAGCGCGGTGGCAGCGCCCTGGTTCGAACAGGCGCGGCACTTCGACCGGGTGAACCAGGCCCTGTTTCTGGACATGCAGTTGCTGCTGTCGGGGAACAACCTGGTGAAGCCGGATCGCATGGGAATGGCCGTGTCGATCGAGGCGCGCACGCCATTCCTCGACTGGCGGATGATGGAGCTGGCATTCCGGTCACCGGGCGCCACGAAATTGCACGACGGGGACAAGAAGCACTGGTACAAGCGCGCGGTGACCCCCCTCATCGGCCATGACCTAGCGTATCGCAGGAAACAGATGTTCACCGTTCCGGTGGGCGAATGGTTCCGCACGTCCAGCCATGCGTGGCTGCGCTCGACTCTGCAGGGCAGTGAATTCCTGCAGCAGCATTTCGAACCGGAGGTGCTGCGCCGCCTGCTCGACGAGCATCGCAGCGGCCAGCGCAATTTCACGCGCGAGCTTCGCGCCCTGGCGGCGCTCGCGTTGTGGGCGAGTCGAGCTTTCGGAGACCGCGTGGGCAGGGCGTCCCCATGAGGGTGCTTTTCGTGTGCTACGGCGGCGGCCATATCGAAATGTGCCTGCCGGTGATCAGGGCCCTGCGCGAGCGCGAGCGCGAGCCGGCGTGCGATGTGCGCCTCATGGCGCTCACGACCGCCTTCGGCGCGGCGCAGCGGGCCGGGGAGTCACCACTGGGCTACCGCGATTTCTGCGACGGACCGCAAGGGCAGCGGGCGCTGCGGTATGGCGAGATGCTGTTGTCCGGCAACGAGCATCCGGACGTTTCCCGCGAGGAAAGCCTGGCGTACCTGGGCTCGAATTTCCTGGAGTGGGTGGACCAGGCAGGGGAAGCCGCCGCCATGCAGCGCTGGCGCGAGGTCGGGCGGCAGGGCTTTCTGCCGGTCGGTTTCTTCAAGAGACTGCTGGCCCGACTCGAGCCCGATGTCGTCGTGGCGACGAACTCGCCGCGTAGCGAGCAAGCCGCCGTCGCCGCGGCCGCGGCGCTGGGCATCCCGAGTCTCACGATGCTCGATCTTTTCGCGCTGCCCGGCGACCCGTTTGGCGCGCGCAAGGTGCACGCCGATCGCGTCACGGTGATCTCCGAGGCGGCCCGCGAGAACCTGGTCAAGGCAGGCGTGCCGCCGGCGCGCATCTTCGTCACGGGCAACCCCGCGTTCGACGTTCTCGCCGGTGCCCAGGCCGCAGCGGAAGGCGCGGCCTGGCGCCGGTCGCGCGGCTGGGACGATCGATGCGTAGTCCTGTGGGCGGGTCACCGGGAGCCCTTGGACGCGCAGCCTGCGCACTGGGCGGGCAGCGGCCTGGGCCAGGCGGTGCAGGACCGTCTCGTGCAATGGGTGGCAAGCCGCGATGACGTCTGCCTCGCTGTTCGCTATCACCCGAACGAGTGGCATGAGTTCCAGGCGCCGGCCGGGCATCCACGGGTGCACTGGAGCCGGCCCGACCAGGAAAGCCTGTTGCCCGTCCTGACGGCTTCTTCGCAGGTGGTCGTCCAGGCAACCACGGTGGGCGCCCAGGCGTACACGGCTGGCAAGCAAGTCGTCTCGCTGGGCTTCTCGCCGCTGGTGCGGCGCACGGGCATGGACTATGCTGCCTTGGGCATGGCCCGGCGCGCAGACGACCTGGAATCGATGGTCTCGCTGCTGGCGGCAGGAGTCTCCCGAGCCGCCGCACCAATGCTCCCGGTTGGCGCCGGCCGCGCGGCGGACGCAGTCGCCGGGCATATCGCGGCGCTCGCCGGGCGGAAGGAAACCTCATGACGACAACCACGCCGCCGCTGCGAATCCTGGGGCTCGTGCTGGCACGCGCGGGTAGCAAGCGACTGCCGGGCAAGAACCTGCGCCCGTTGGGCGGCAAACCCCTGGTCGCATGGAGCATCGAAGCAGCTTTGGCCTGTCCGGGGATCACCACGACGGTCGTTTCCACCGATTCCGCGGAAATCGCCGAGGTTGCCGTGCGATACGGCGGCCGGGCCCCTTTCCTCAGGCCAGCGGCGCTGGCCCAGGACGCGAGCACCTCGGCAGACGCGGCGCTGCATGCGCTCGATTGGTTGTCGGAGCACGGCGAGGAATACGACGCCGTCATGCTGCTGGAGCCCACGTCGCCGCTGCGTGCCCGCTCGGACCTGGCCGGCGTGGCGCAGCGGCTGGCCGAGCGCTGGAACGACGCCGATGCGGTGGTCACCGTGGGCCAAGTGCATCTCGAGCAGCCGGAGGTGATGAAATGCTTGGGCGCTGACGGGCTTCTGTCCCCATGGCTGGGCCGGGCCGCCGCCGCGCACGCGTCGGCACCCGCCTGGTTCCCCTATGGAGTGGCTTACGCGGTGAAGGTGAGCGCTCTGCGAAAATGGCGCAGCTTCTATCCGCCGCGGGTGGCGGGTTACGCGCTGCAGCGCTGGCAGAACTACGAAGTCGACGACGAGTTCGACTTCATCTGCATCGAATCGATCTTGCAACATTTTGACGGGCAACTTCCATGAAGGCACTGGTGATCGGGTTGGGGTCGATGGGCAGGCGCCGGATCCGGTGCCTGCGCCATCACGGTGTCACCGCGATCACTGCCTACGACATTCGCGCCGACCGCCGCCAGGTGGCAGCGGACGAATACGCCGTGCAGGTGCGGGACACCTTGTCGCCCGCGGACCTGGCCGGCCATGATGTGGTGGTGATCTCCACGCCGCCCGACCAGCACCACGTGCATCTCGGCTGGGCGATCGATGCGAAGCGCCCGGTGTTCGTGGAGGCCAGCGTGATCCGGGAACCGCTCCACGAGCTGGCTCAGCGGGCGCAGCGAAACAAGGTGCTCGTCGCGCCTTCCTGCACGTTGCGCTTCCATCCCGCAATCCGCGACATCTCGCAGATCGTGAAGTCGGGCCGCTACGGCAAGATCTGCAATTTTTCCTACCACTGCGGCCAGTACCTCCCGGACTGGCACCCGTGGGAAAAGGTCACCGACTACTACGTGTCGCGGCCCGAGACCGGCGGCGCGCGCGAGATCGTTCCGTTCGAGCTGACATGGATGGTGGACGCGTTCGGCTGGCCGCTGTCGGCGACCGGCTTCCGGATGAAGACCGCTGACGTCGGGGCGCCGATCGACGACACCTACGCGGCGCTGCTGCGCTTCGCCGATTTCGCCGGCAGCCTGGTCGTCGACGTCGTCGCGCGGCAGGCCGTGCGCCGGCTCACGTTGAACCTGGAGCAGGCCTCGCTGTCGTGGGATTGGGACGCCGGCGTGGTCAAGGTGTGGGAGGCCGGCCCGGCCCGCCGCATCGACCTGCACCAGCCGGCGGCTACCGCGCACGCGGGCTACCACCAGAACATCGGCGAAGCCATGTATCTCGACGAGATCGGCAGCTTTTTGCGCGCAGCCTCGGGCGGCGGCAGCTTCCCGCACTCGCTCGAGGACGACATTCGCGTGCTCGGCCTGCTGGCCGCCATCGAGGAATCCGCATGACCAAGAGCGATAACGTCCCGAAGACGTTGACATACAGCGAACGGCTCCACCGGGTCATCCCTGGCGGCGCGCACACGTATTCGCGCGGCGACGACCAGTATCCCGCCAATGCGCCGCAGATCCTCGCCCGGGGAAAGGGCGCGTACGTGTTCACGCCGGAGGGCGCGAAGCTGCTGGATTACGGCATGGGGCTCAGGGCCGTCACGCTCGGGTACGCGGACGAGCGGGTCAATGC
This sequence comes from Ramlibacter sp., assembly GCA_019449555.1. GTDB lineage: Bacteria > Pseudomonadota > Gammaproteobacteria > Burkholderiales > Burkholderiaceae_C > Ramlibacter. The sequence goes on along the minus strand of JAGRPN010000221.1, from coordinate 17,497 downwards.
GGGCGCGGCGCACGGCATGTCGCTCGGCGTCAACCTGACACGCGCATCCGTCATCGAACTGGAAGCCGCCGAACGCCTGGTGGCGCTGATCGACGGGGCGGACATGGTGAAGTTCGCGAAGAACGGCTCCAACGTCACCACGGCTGCCGCGAAGGTGGCGCGCGCCTACACGGGCCGCCGCTACATCTGCGTGCCGCGGCAGCATCCGTTCTTCTCGTTCGACGACTGGTTCATCGGCGCCACGGCGCTCAAGCGCGGCATCCCGGCGGAGCACCACCAGACCACGCTGTTGTTCGACTACGGCGACGTGCGCACGCTGCAGGCGCTGTTCGACGCGCATCCGGGCAAGATCGCCGCCGTCATGCTCGAACCCGCCACGACAGTGGGGCCGTGCGCTACCTGCGATGCCGACCGGCTGAACCCGCCGAATTGCCGGAACTGCGCAGGCCGTTCCGCCAATTTCCTGGTCCAGGTCCAGGCGCTGTGCCGGCGCCATGGCGCGCTGTTCATCCTGGACGAGATGATCACCGGCTTTCGCTGGCACCTCAAAGGGGCGCAGCAGCTGTACGACGTGCAGCCGGATATGACGACGTTCGGCAAGGGCATGGCGAACGGATTCGCGGTGGCTGCGCTGGTGGGCCGCCGCGAAGTGATGGAGGTGGGCGGCATCAATCGCCCCGGGCAGGAGCGCACATTCCTGGTCTCGACCACTCACGGCGCCGAGATGGCCAGCCTGGCGGCATTCATGGCCGCCTTGGATATCTACGAGGAGCAGCCGGTGATCGAGCATCTCTGGCGCTACGGCGCGCGGCTGCTGACCGGGCTCGAAACCCTCGCCCGCGAGGCTGGGGTCTCTCACGCATTCCAGATGCAGGGAAATGCGATCTCGATGAACTATGTCACCTTCGACGGTCAGGGCGCCCCCAGCCTGCCGCTGCGCACGCTGTTCTCGCAGGAGATGATTCGCGGCGGCGTGCTGATGCCGTGGATCGCGCCGAGCTTTTCGCACGGGGACGCCGAACTCGAATTCACGCTCGAAGCAGCGCGCAAGGCGCTGGGCGTGTACGCCAAGGCGCTGGAGCAGGGCGTCGAGCGCTTCCTCGAAGGTCCGGCCATCAAGCCGGTTTTCAGGCAGTACAACTGATGAGCACTCCATCCGCCGCTTTCGGCCTCTCAGGCAAAGTGGTCGTACTCACGGGGGCGGGCGGCATCCTGGGCAGCCACGCTGTGCGGCATTTCCTCGAATGCGGCGCACGCGTGTGTGCGCTGGACGTTTCGCAAGAGGCGCTGGACAAGCTCGGCTCCCACGAAGGCAGCTTGTTGAAGATCACGGCCAACGTGGCCGATCCGCAGGCGGTGCGGCGCGCCGGCGCCTTGCTCGAGGCGCAGTGGGGAACGCCCGACGTTTTGTTGAACAACGCCGCGGCCAAGAGCGAGAATTTCTTCGCGCCGTTCGAGGAATTTCCGATCGCCGACTGGAACGAGGTGATGGCGGTCAACCTGACGGGCGCGATGCTCTGCTGCCAGGTGTTCGGCTCGCCCATGGCCAGGCGCGGTCGCGGCGCGATCGTGAACACCCTCTCGATCTACGGCATCGTCGCGCCGGACCAGCGGATCTACGAAGGCTCCGAATACCTGGGGCGCTCCATCAACACGCCGGCGATCTATTCGGCGAGCAAGGCCGGCCTCTGGGGACTGACCAAGTACCTGGCCACCTACTGGGGGCCCAAGGGAGTTCGCGTGAATGCTGTCACTCCCGGTGGCGTGTTCAGCGGGCAGAACGAGACCTTCGTGGAGCGCTATTCGGAGCGCGTTCCTTTGAACCGGATGGCCGAGCCCTCCGACATCGTCAACGCTATGACTTACCTGGCGAGCGACGCCGCGGCCTACGTCAATGGCCACAACCTGGTCGTCGACGGCGGATGGACGGTGTGGTGATGGACAGGCCCGTCTTCGTGATCGCGGAAGCCGGGGTGAACCACAATGGGGACCTCGGCCTCGCGCTGCGCCTGTGCGACGCGGCGCGCGACGCGGGCGCCGATGCGGTGAAATTCCAGACCTTTCGCGCCGAGGACCTCGTGCTGCCGGGCGCCCCGACGGCTCAGTACCAGGCGCGGCAAACCGGCGAGCAGGACCAGTTCGCGATGCTGCGGCGGCTGGAGCTCACGCAAGCCCAGCACGAAGCCATCAAGGCGCATTGCGATTCGATCGGCATCGAGTTCTTCTCGACGCCGTTCTCCATCGCCGCCGTCGATCTGCTGGTGCGCCTGGGCGTGCGGCGCCTGAAGCTATCGTCCGGCGAGCTCACCCACCGGGCGCTGGTGGAGCATGCCGCGGCGGCGCGGCTGCCGCTGCTGGTGTCCACCGGCATGGCGACGATGGAGGAAATCCGCGAGGCGCTCCAGTGGATCGCCGCGGCGCGCGGCCATCTCGATGGCGTCACCGTGCTGCATTGCACCTCGGCCTATCCGGCGCCGGATGCGGCGCTGAACCTGAACGCGATCCGATCGATGATGCGCGACCTCGGCGTCGCGATCGGCTATTCGGACCACAGCCTGGGAATCGAGGCGCCACTGGCGGCCGTCGCGTTGGGCGCCACGGTGGTCGAGAAACACCTGACGCTGGACCGCGGGCTGCCGGGACCGGACCACGGCGCATCGCTGGAACCCGGCGAATTCCGAACCATGGTGGCGGGCATTCGCCGCGTGAGCGCCATGCTGGGAGACGGCGTCAAGGCGCCGACCGACGAGGAGCGGGACACGGCGCGCGTCGCACGGCGCAGCATCGCGGCCGCGGTGGACATCCCGGCGGGGGTCGCCATCGAGGAGCGCATGCTCGCGTGCCGGCGTCCCGCCACCGGCATCGCTCCGCGCGAATGGTCGCGCGTGATCGGGCGTGTGACGCTGGCCAGCGTTGCGGCGGGAACGGTGCTGCAGTGGGAGCAGCTGGCGGGCGGGGACGCGCAGTGAACACGCAACCGTCCGGGCGCCGCATCATCTACCTGAGCGGCACGCGTGCCGATTTCGGGCTGATGAAAAGCACGCTGCAGCGCATTGCCGCGACACCAGGCCTCGCATTGCAGCTCGCCGTCACCGGCATGCATCAGAGCGAAGCGCATGGCAACACAGCCGCTGAAATCCGTGCCACCGGCTTGCCGGTCTGCGCCGAGATTGCGCTGGACATGGCCACGCGCACGGGGCGCAGCATGGCCCTCGGCGTCGCCGATTGCCTGCGCGGGGTGACCGAATTGCTCGCGCGCGAACGCCCCGATTTCCTCCTGCTGCTCGGAGATCGCGGTGAAATGCTTGCCGGCGCCATCGCGGCGCTGCACGTGGGCGTGCCGAGCGTGCACATCCACGGCGGCGAGCGCTCGGGGACGGTCGATGAACCGGTGCGCCATGCCATCAGCAAGCTCGCCAGCTACCACTTCGTTGCGACGGCGGGTTCGCGCGAGCGCCTGCTGCGCATGGGCGAAGACGAGTCGCGCGTGTTCATCACCGGCGCGCCTGGCCTCGACGGCCTGGCCGGGCTTGGCGCGATGCCGCGCGCCGAGTGCGTGCGTGCACTCGGCCTGGCCGCAGACGGGCCGTTCGTCCTCGCCGTGTTCCATCCGGTGGTCCAGCAGGCCGAGCAGGCGCACGCACAGACAAGGCAGTTTTTGGATGCCCTGCAGCGCATCGGATTGCCGGTGGTCTGGCTCGAGCCGAACGCAGATGCGGGTTCGCGCGAGATCATCGCCGCCCTGGACGAGGCGACGCTGCCCGCCGGATCGCGGCGGCTGCGGCACTTGCCGCGACCGGCGTTCGCGGCGGCCATGCGTCATTGCCAGGTGCTGGCGGGCAATTCATCGGCCGGTATCATCGAAGCTGCCACTTTCGGCACGCCGGTGGTGAACATCGGCGACCGGCAACATTTGCGCGAGCGAAATGCCAATGTCAGCGATGTGCCGCCGCAGTCGCAGGCGATCGAAGGCGCGCTGCGCGCGGCCCTCGGCCGCTCGCGATGGCCGTGTGACAATCTCTGGGGCGACGGCCGGGCGGGCGAGCGCATTGCCCGATTGCTGGCCACCTTGCCGGCGGGCCCGGAGCTGCTGGAAAAGGTGAACAGTTATTGAAACCGAAGGCTTGCGTCACGTGACCACGCTGCTGATTTTTGGCGCCGGCGGCCACGGCCGCGTCGTAGCCGATGCAGCCTTGCTGGCCGCGCATTGGCCGCGCGTGGTCGCATCGGACCGCGACCCGGCGCGGTGTGCCGGGGAACTGCTGGCGGGCGTGGCTTTGGTGCCTCCCGCCGAAGCCGTGCGTGCGGCCACGGCCATTCACGTCGCCATCGGCAATGCGGCGAGCCGCGAAAGGGAAGTCGCGGCGCTCGCCGGACGGCTCGTGAGCGTCTCCCATCCTGCGGCCACTGTCTCAGCGTACGCGCAGCTGGGGGCCGGCTGCTTCGTGGCCGCGCAAGCCGTGATAGCGCCTTATGCGCGCCTGGGCATTTCAGTCATCGTGAACCATGGCGCCGTGGTGGACCACGATGTGACGGTGGGCGATTTCTCCCACATCGCGCCGCTGGTCGCATTGGCCGGCGGCGTACAGGTAGGAAGGCGCGTGCTCGTCGGCAGCGGCGCCAGCGTCCTGCCCGGCGTGCGCATTGCGGATGACGTGGTGGTGGGTGCGGGCGCGGTCGTGGCCGACCACCTGTCGGAGCCGGGCGTGTATGCGGGCGTTCCGGCCAGGAGATTGAAATGACGGCCGAAGAATTCGCCGAGCTCTGCGTCCCGCCGACCTGCACGCTGCGCGAGGCGCTGCTCGCGCTGAACCGCACCGCACGCGGCGTACTGCTCGTGCTGCATCCCGATGGAAGGCTGCGGCGCACGCTCACCGACGGTGACCTGCGGCGCGCGGCCCTCGCGCAAGTGAAGGACTCCGCGCCCGTTGCCGATCTGCCGGAACGCCCGCCGATCACCATCGGCACCGATGCGACCTTCGCGGCGGGGATGGCGCTGCTCGACCGGCACCAGATCGACCACCTCCCCGTCGTCGACGCGAGCGGCCGTCCTGTCGACGTGATGTTGCGCCGCGAGCTTTCGCAGCGCATCTGGCTGTCTTCGCCGCACCTGGGCGAAGAGGAAACCGCATTCGTCGAGGACGCATTCAGGAGCAACTGGATCGCGCCGCTCGGCCCGCATGTCGACGGATTCGAGCGGGAGGTCGCGGCCTACGCCGGCGTCGGCCACGCGGCGGCGGTGAGTTCGGGCACGGCAGCAATCCATCTCGCGCTGCTGCTGCTCGGCGTGAAGCCGGGCGACAGCGTGTTCTGTTCATCGCTCACTTTCGTGGGCAGCTGCAACCCGATCCTGTATTGCGGCGCGCAGCCGGTGTTCATCGATTCCGAGCCGGAAACCTGGAACATGTCGCCGGCCGCGCTCGAGCGCGCGCTCGCATGGTCGCAACGGGAGGGCAGGTTGCCGCGCTGCGTCATCGTCGTGAATCTGTACGGCCAGAGCGCCGACATGGACGCGCTGCTGCCCGTGTGCGAGCGCTATGGCGTCCCGGTGCTGGAAGATGCCGCCGAATCGCTGGGCGCGCTCTACAAGGGCCGGGCCAGCGGCAGTTTCGGAAGCATTGCCGTCTATTCGTTCAACGGCAACAAGATCATCACGACGTCCGGCGGCGGCATTCTGATGGCCAACGACGGCGAACTCGTGCAGCACGCGCGCAAGCTGGCGACCCAAGCGCGCGAGCCGGCCGCGCATTACGAGCACGTGGAGGTCGGTTTCAATTACCGCATGAGCAACGTGCTGGCGGGGATCGGGCGCGGGCAATTGCGCGTGCTGGAGCAACGGGTCGCGCAGCGGCGGCAGGTGTTCGACAATTACCGCGATGCGCTGGCCGGCCAGCCGCTGGACTGGATGCCGGAGCCCGCTGGGTACCGCTCGACGCGCTGGCTGACCTGCTTCACTTTGCGCGGCCCGGACGCCGGCCGCCGGCGCGATCTCGTGCTCAGGGCGCTGGAGCGGCACTCGATCGAGGCCCGGCCGGTGTGGAAGCCGATGCACCAGCAGCCGTTGTTCCGGGGCGCACCGTACTTCGCGCATGGCGATCAAGATCTCTCGGCTCGGCTCTTCGAGGCGGGCATCTGCCTGCCGTCGGGGTCGAATCTCACCGGCGAGCAGCAGGAGCGCGTCATCGAACAGCTGCGCCGCGCCCTGGCGCTGGCGGAAGGATGGCGTGCGCTTGCCTAGGAACACGCTGGTCCTGCTGGCCGTCGACCTGGTGCTCGTGCTGCTGGCCGGCTGGCTGGCCTTCTGGCTTCGTTTCAATTTCGACATCCCCGCCGAGTTCAACCGGCTCGCCTGGCTGGCGAGTCCCTGGTGCCTCGCCGGCTACGCGGCGGGCCTGACCCTGGCCCGGGTCTATCGGCAGGTCTGGAGCTACATCGGGCTGCCCGAGCTGCGGCAACTCGCCGCGGGCATCATGCTGGGCGGCCTGCTGACCGCCGCTGCGGTGCTGATGCTGCGCTTGCCTTCGTTTCCCCGGTCCGTCCTGCTGCTGCAGCCTTTGATCGCGCTCGTTCTGCTCGGCGCTGCGCGAGCCGGCTGGCGCACGTTCGCCGAACACCGCACGATCGGACAGGGCAGCGGCCGGCGGCTCGTGATCGTCGGCTCATTGCAGGACGCGTCGGATGCACTGCGGGCGCTCAAGGGATCGCAGCAATGGCAGCCGGTGGGCATCGTGACGCCGGTGGCAGCCGAAGTGGGCCGTTCGATCCAGAACGTACGCGTGCTGGGGCAGACGGCCGCGATCGCCGAAATCTGCGAGTCGACGAAAGCGGAAGCCGCGCTGGTCGCCAGCCCGCCGGGTTCGGTGCAACGGCGCGAGGCGCTCATGAGCGCGGCCGGCTCGCATATCGCGTTGCTCACGATGCCGCGGCCGGACGAATGGCTCAAGACCGAAGCCGCGGGCCCCCGCAAGATCGAGCTGGAGGACCTGCTCGGGCGCACGGCGGTGCAATTGGACGAAGCCGGCCTGGCGGAACTGCTGTCCGGGCAGACGGTACTGGTGACCGGCGCCGGCGGATCGATCGGCTCCGAGCTATGCCGCCAGGTGGCGCGGTTCGGCGTCGGGCGCCTGGTGTGCGTGGACGTGTCGGAATTCGCGGTGTACCAGCTGGAACAGGAACTGCGCGAGGCCCATTCCCAGATGGCCGGCTGCTATTACACGGCCAACGTGCGGGAGATCGACCGGTTGCGCGCGATTGCGGCGAAGCATCGGCCCGCCGTGGTGTTGCACGCCGCGGCGTACAAGCACGTGCCGTTGATGGAGCAGCTCAACGAAATCGAAGCGCTGCGCACGAACGTGCTCGGCACGTTGAACGCCGCGCGGGTCGCGGGCGAATGCGGCGCCTCCCGGTTCGTGATGATCTCCACCGACAAGGCGGTGAACCCGACCAATGTCATGGGTTCCAGCAAGCGGCTGGCGGAACTCATGGTGCAGGCCGTGGCGGCGGAGTATCCCGCGACGCAATATGTCTCGGTGCGGTTCGGCAACGTGCTGGGGTCCAGCGGGTCCGTGGTGCCGCTGTTCTCCGCCCAGATCGCGCGCGGCGGCCCCGTGACCGTGACGCACCCGGAGATCGTGCGCTACTTCATGACCATCCCGGAGGCCGCCCAGTTGGTGCTGCAGGCCGGGTTGATGGGCCGCTCCGGCCAGATCTTCGTGCTGGACATGGGCGAGCCGATGAAGATCGTCGAACTCGCGCGGATGCTGATCCGGCTTTCGGGCAAGACCGAGCAGGAAATCCCGATCACGTACACGGGCCTGCGCCCCGGCGAAAAACTCTACGAAGAACTCCTGGCCGACGACGAAACGACGGAACCCACGCCGCATCCCAAACTGCGGATCGCCAAGAGTTCCGGCCAGCAGCCCGATATTGCAGCCGTCATGCGGTGGATTTGCGAAGCCGGGCCGGCACCGGCCGGCGACGAACTGCGTCGCTGGCTGCGCAGCCACGTGCCGGAGTACTCGCCGCGCTGACGCCCCCGCTACGTGGCAATGCCGGTGCGCGCGAGCACGTCGCTCACGAGCTCCAGGCGCACGAGGGGATTGTCCAGCTCCATCAGGCGCTGCTTGAGCTGGATCGGCAGCGGCAGCAGTTCGCACCACCGGTTGGCCACCCAGCCGCAGTCATCGAGCCGCCAGGGGCCCTGCAGCGGCAATTGTCCGGGCGCGCCGGTCTTGAGCTGCAGCGATTGAATGAGCTTGCCCAGCGCCTGCGCGGTGTTCTTCAGATCGTGGGGGATGGGCACGGCCATGTCGTCCGCCAGGCGTTCGACGTTCGCGATCCACAAGCCGTGCCGCAGCTGGTCACTCGCCGTGATCCGAAAGCGCTGGCCGCCGAGGGCGCGCACCATCATGAGACCCGGGCGTGGAGTTTCCAGTTCGCTGATGGTCGCCAGGGTGCCCACATGCGAGAAGCCTTCGGTGGCGCCGGGCCGCCTCACTTCCGTGCCCTGCGTGAGCAGCACGACCCCGAACGGCGCGCCGGCTTTGTGGCAGCGGCTTATCATGTCGAGATAGCGCACTTCGAAGATCCGCAGCGGCAGGATGCCGCCGGGAAACAGCACCGCGCCCAGGGGGAACAGCGGCAACGACTGCAGGGTGAGGGCGGACGTCATCGGAATGCCGTGAACTGACCGCTATCATCCCACGACCCACTTACCCGCGCTATGGCCTTCCAAATCCTTTCCTTCCTGCTGGACGTTGCGGTCGGCCTGCTGGGCGGTGCCTGCCTGCTGCGGCTGTACATGCAGTACCAGCGCATCTCCTTCAAGAATCCGGTCGGCCAATTCGTCTTCGCGCTCACCGACTGGCTGGTGCTGCCGCTGCGGCGCGTGCTGCCGTCGATCAGGCGAGTGGACACGGCGAGCCTCGTCGCGGTGTTCCTGCTCGAGCTGGCGCAATACGGAATCCTGTGGTTGCTCTCCGGGCGCACCGGCGGATGGGTTGCGCTGCCGCTGCTGGCGGTGTTCGGCGTGCTGCGGCTGGTGATCTCGGCATTGACGGGGCTGGTGATCGTCTACGCCGTGCTGTCGTGGGTGCGGGCCGATTCACCGATCGTCGACGTGATCGACCGGTTGTGCGAGCCTTTGCTGCGGCCGTGGCGCCGGCTCATCCCGCTCGTGGGCGGGATCGACCTGTCGCCGCTGGCGTTGCTCGTGGTGCTGCAGGTCGCGGCGATCGTGCTGGCGTACGTGCAGGGCGCGGCGATCAGATAGCCTTGCGGGTCAGATCACAATTCAGGACAGTGGTCTCGACGGAGCGACAAGCCTCCGTCGAAATTGTGCTCTGACCCCAACTGATTGATCAGTCCACCGCGTCCGCCGGCTGCCGCTGCAGCATCGCCAGCGCATGCGCCACAGTGTTGCGCAGCTCGCGGCGGTCGCAGATGAAATCCACGCCGCCTTTTTGCTGCAGGAATTCGGCGCGCTGGAACCCCTCGGGCAGCGTCACGCGCACCGTGGATTCGATCACGCGAGGTCCCGCGAAGCCGATCAATGCCTTCGGCTCGGCGATCACGACGTCGCCGACGAACGCGAAGCCCGCGCTCACGCCGCCCATGGTCGGATCCGTGAGCACGCTGATGTAGGGCAGACCCTTCTTGGCCAGCCGCGTCAGCGACGCATTGGTCTTGGCCATCTGCATCAGCGACAGCAATCCTTCCTGCATGCGAGCGCCGCCGGTGGCCGTGAAGCAGACAAAAGGCACCTTCTGCTCGATGGCCGACTCCACGCCGCGCACGAACCGCTCGCCGACGACGCTGCCCATGCTGCCGCCCATGAAATCGAATTCGAACGCGGCCGCCACGAGGCTGATGCTGTGCACCGCGCCGCCCATCACCACGAGCGCGTCGGTCTCGCCGGTGTTCTCCAGCGCTTCCTTGAGGCGCTCGGGGTACTTGCGGCTGTCCTTGAACTTCAGCGCATCCACCGGCAGCACTTCCTGGCCGATTTCGTAGCGGCCTTCGGCGTCCAGGAACGCGTTCAGGCGGGCGCGGGCGCCGATGCGATGGTGATGGGCGCAGGTCGGGCAGACATTCTGGTTTTGCTCCAGGTCGCTCTTGTACAGCACACTTTCGCAGCTCGGGCACTTGACCCATAGCCCTTCCGGGACCTGGCGCCGCCCGGCCGGGTCGGTCGGCTGGATTTTGGGGGGAAGCAGTTTCTCAAGCCAGCTCATCGTGTCTCACTCCTTCAAAAGGCCATCCGTGGCGCAGGGCGTCCGCGCGGGGCCCGTTCGTTGCAATTATGCGTCGAGCGCCGAGCGCACTCCGCGCAGGAACCCCGCCGCTGCAGGCGCCACCTGCTCGCGCGGCAGGTCCTCGATCAGCTGGATGATCTTCGTGCCGATCACCACCGCATCGGCGACCTGGCCGACCGCCCGGGCCGTTGCCGCATCCCGGATGCCGAACCCGACGCCGACCGGAACCCGCACGTGTTTGCGGATGCGCGGCAGCATGAGTTCCACGGCGCCGGTATCCAGGTGCCCGGCGCCCGTGACGCCCTTGAGCGACACGTAATAGACATAGCCGCTCGCCACGCGCGCCACCTGCTGCATGCGCTCTTCGGTGCTGGTGGGCGCGAGCAGGAAAATCAGGTCCAGGCCGTTGGCGCGCAGCTTGGCCGCGAACTCTTCGCATTCTTCCGGCGGATAGTCCACGATCAGCACGCCATCCACCCCCGCACGCGCTGCGTCGCGGACGAAAGCGTCCTTGCCGTGCATCAGGCCGTAGCGCTCGACGGGGTTCGCGTAGCCCATCAGCACCACGGGCGTCTTGTCGTCGCGCTCGCGGAACCGGCGCACCATCTCCAGCACTTGCGGCGTTCCGATGCCCAGCGCCAATGCGCGCTCGCCGGCCTTCTGGATGACCGGGCCGTCGGCCATCGGATCGGAGAACGGCACGCCCAGCTCGATGATGTCGGCACCAGCGGCGACCATGGCATGCATCAGGTCCGGCGTCACGTCGGCGAACGGAAAGCCCGCGGTCACGTACGGGATCAGCGCCTTGCGGCCCGCGGCCCGCAACGAATCGAAGGTCGCGCCTATCCTGCTCATGACTTGCCGCCTTTGACGCGCAATCCGCGCATCGACGGACGGTCGTAGAAATCGACACCGGCCAGGTCGGCTACGGTCCCGATGTCCTTGTCGCCGCGGCCGGACAGGTTCACCAGGATGCTCTGCTCCGGTTTCATGATGCGCGCCAGTTTCATTGCATACGCCACCGCATGGCTCGACTCCAGCGCGGGGATGATTCCTTCGGTGCGGCACAAGTAGTGGAAGGCTTCGAGCGCTTCCTGGTCGGTGATGCCGACGTACTGCGCGCGGCCGCTGTCCTTGAGCCAGGCATGCTCGGGCCCGACGCCGGGGTAGTCGAGGCCGGCGCTGACGCTGTGGGTCTCGGTGATCTGCCCGTTCTCGTCCTGCAGGATGTAGGTCCGATTGCCGTGCAGCACCCCGGGCGAGCCGCGCTGCAGCGAGGCCGAATGCTTGCCGCTGTCCAGGCCTTCGCCCGCGGCTTCGACGCCGACGAGGCGCACATCTTCGTATGGGATGTATGGATGGAAGATACCCATCGCATTGCTGCCGCCGCCGACGCAGGCGACCACCACGTCCGGCTGCAAGCCGCCCGTCAGCTCGGGCATTTGCGTGAGGCATTCCTTGCCGATCACGCTCTGGAAATCGCGCACCATCATCGGGTAGGGGTGCGGCCCCGCGACCGTGCCGATGATGTAGAACGTGTTCTCGACGTTGGTGACCCAGTCGCGCATGGCCTCGTTGAGCGCGTCCTTGAGCGTCCTGCTGCCCGACTCGACCGGCACCACGCTCGCGCCCAACAGGTTCATGCGATAGACATTGGGACTCTGGCGCTTGACGTCCTCGCTGCCCATGTACACGACGCACTCCAGGCCGTAGCGCGCACAGATGGTCGCCGTCGCGACGCCGTGCTGGCCGGCGCCGGTTTCCGCGATCACCCGCGGCTTGCCCATGCGGCGCGCCAGCATCGCCTGGCCGATCACATTGTTGATCTTGTGCGCGCCCGTGTGATTGAGATCCTCACGCTTGAGGTAGATCTGCGCGCCGGCTTGCTCGCGGCTCATGCGGGCCGCGTGATACACGGGGGAGGGCCGGCCGACGAAATGCTTGAGCTCGTACTGGAATTCCGCCAGGAATTCCGGGTCGTGCTGGTACCTGGCGTACGCGTCGCGCAGTTCGCTGATGGCATGGGTCAGCGTCTCGCTGACGAAGCTGCCGCCGTAGATCCCGAAGTGACCGGTCGGGTCCGGTTGCTGATAGGAAGACATGTCGATTCAGGCAAGAAGCTTGTCGGCAGCGCGCACGGCGGCGACAAACTGATGGATCTTTTCCGGGTCCTTGATGCCCTTGCGGGTTCCCCCGCCCTCAGCGCACTCCTCGACACCGGAGCTCACATCGACGGCCAGCGTCTTACAGCGCGGCCGTACCTGCAAGATGCCATCGGTCACGTTTGCACGCGTCAACCCACCAGACAAAACGAGGTGACAGTTGACGCTTGGTGGAAGGCGTGACCAATCGAAGGCTTTCCCGCCGCCGCCGTACCCCTCGACATGCGCGTCGAGCAGGATGGCCTGGGCCTGTGGATAGTGAGCCGCGAATTCTATCAAGTCGAACGGCGTGGCGGCGTCGAGCGGGATCCGGGCCGCCCGCATGTAGGGGCGCTTGCCGCCGGCGCTCGCTTGCAGGCAGTGGGCCGGTGTCTCGTCGCCATGGAACTGCAGCGTGGCGCCCGGCACCAACTCGCATGCGGCCTGCACGGTTGCCGCTGCTTCATTCACGAACAGCAGTACCGGGCTCACGAAGGGCGGCAACCGCCGCGCCAGTTCCGCTGCCCGCTGCGGCGAAACGAAGCGCGCGCTTTTCCGATACAGCACGAACCCGACCGCGTCCGCCCCCGCGGACACGGCTGCGTCCACGTCCTGTTCGCGCGTGAGGCCGCAAATCTTGATCCTCGTGCGGCCGCTGAGCGGATTGCCCTGGTTCATGGCAACCAATCATACGCAGCGGTGCGGCTGGGCAGTCCCCACTCCGGCGCATAGACTGGGCCCAAAAAGTACAGCCCGTCGGGCGAAAAGGTCGGGGCCGCAGCGTCCCGGTTGCGCGCGGCCAGCACGTCGCTGATCCATTCCGGGCGCTGGTGGCCCTGCCCGATCGCCACCAGGCATCCCATGATGTTGCGGATCATGTGGTGCAGGAACGCGTCCGCTTCGAAATCGAAGCGCCAATAATTGCCGTGCCTGGAAACCGAGGCCCGGGTCAGGGTCTTGACCGGCGATCTCGCCTGGCAGGCCGCGGCGCGCAAGGAAGTGAAATCGTGCTCTCCCAACAGCAGCGCCGCGGCTTGCTGCATCGCGCCCTCGTCGAGTGGCCGGAAGACCCACCCGACCCGGCCGGCCTCGAGGCTGGGCCGTACGGGCGACTGAAGCACGAGATAGCTGTAGCGGCGCGAGATCGCGCAGGCACGCGAATGAAACCCCGCTGGCACCGGCTGCGCCCACTGCACCGCGATGTCCTGCGGCAGGAAGCGATTGGTGCCTCGTACCCAGGAGAACTCATCGCGCTGCAGTTCGGTGTCGAAGTGCACCACCTGCATGACCGCATGAACCCCGGCGTCGGTGCGGCCGGCGCACACGGTGGAGACCGGTTGCACCGTGAACGCGGCCAATGCACTTTCGAGCCGGTCCTGGACGGTGCGGCCCGATGGCTGGCTCTGCCAGCCGTCGTAGGCCTGGCCGTTATAGCTGATGCCCAGTGCCAGCCTCATTGGCAGGCTTTCAGGTTCGGCGCGCCGGACCGGGCGTCAGGCGATTTCCGCGAGGAACCGCTGGGCTTTTTGCTTCAGGTCGCCCGAGGCCTCGGCCAGCACTTCCTGAGCGAGGCTGCGCGCCCCGTCGGGATCGCCGATCGCATTGAATTCCTGCGCCAACGCGAGCTTGGTGGCCAGGGGATCGCCGCCATTGCTATCGAGTTCGAGGCCGCCCGTGCTGAGGCCGCCCGTGTTGCCCGAGTCTTCCTCGGGTTCGGGCGCAATGGCCGCGGCTAAAGCTGCCTTGGCGGCCGGGGCTTTGGCGCCGGGCGCCACTGCGGCGCCTGCCGGCGGAGTATCGAGGTCGAGCGACAGCGCGCCGAGATCGAACTCGATCATTCCGGCATCGCCGGCGGGCGCCGCAGGGGCAGCCGCAGCCGCCGGGGCAGCCGCCTGCAGCGGTCGTTGGGCATCGAAATCCGGGCTGTTGCCCGACACGTTCCGGTCTGGCGCATCCAGGTGCACGGGATCGGACGCGGCGACGGCAGCCAGCTCCGGCTTGGCCTGCGCTGTCGTGGATCCGAAATCCATGTCGAGCGACGGCATCGGTTCCGGCGCGACGCGCTCCAGCCTGGAGGTGGCGGACAAAGGGTCGGGCGCCGCTGCGGGCGCGGGTGCCGCCGGTGCTTCGTCGCCAGCGGAGAAATCGAGGTCGAGGTCCAGGTCGACGGGACTCTCCGGCGCGGCCACGAGGGGCACGGCCTGGGTCGACTGGGCGCCAAAATCCTTGACCGGCGCAGCGGCGGCAGCAGTGGCTGCGGCCTGGGCCGGGCGGCCTCCGGGCCGATAAAGCATGTTGGAAGGTTCGAGTTCCTTGCCCAATTCGCAGATGTGCTCCCACTCGGGGCCTTCGCCACGCGTGAGTGCGTGCGCCTCGGTCGCGATCTGCTCGAACGCCTTGGCGTCGCGCCGCTTCGAATAGATTTCCAGCAATTTGCTGTGCACCGCCACCCGCTGGGGCGTCGTGCGCATCGCTTCTTTCAGGATTTCCTCGGCCTGCAGGTCGCGCCCATAGGCCAGGTACACGTCGGCTTCGGCCACAGGATCGACGTCGCCCGCCGCGTCGAGCTGGCTGGGCGAATAGACCATCGAGGACCCGGTGGCGTTGGTCTCGTTGGTGTCGACTCGCTGGCCGCCGCTGGCGCCGAAGAAAGAGTCGGGCTGCAGCCTGCTTTCCAGGAACGAGCTGTCCACCTGGGTGGATTTCTTGCGCTGTTGCGCGCGATAGAAGCCGAAGCCCAGGAGAAGCGCGAGGACGCCACCGATCGAGGCCGGCACGATCGGGTTTTCCAACAGGTCGTCCACGAGGCTGGTCTCTGGCGCAGGCACGGGGGTGCGCGCCTTGGAGGCCGTCAGAGCGGGTTTCGCCGCCGTTGCCGCGGGTGTGGCGGCAGTCGCGGGCTTGGAAGCAGGATCAGCCGCTGCGCTCGCCGCGACGACTGGGCTTGCGGCGGCGGCAACGGTTGCCGAACTTGCCGGCGGGCTGATGGCCGCTACGGCTGGTACCGGGGACCCCGGCACGGCGGAAGCTGCGGCCATCGAAGCGGACGCAGGCCTGGCAGTGGCAGCAACCGTTGCGGGCGCGGGAACGGCAGCCGCGGCCGACGCGCCAGGCTTCGGCAAGGAGGCAGAAGCGACCGGAACAGCGGCGACCGGTGCCGATGCCGGTTTTCCCGCCACGGGGGGCAGCCCCGGCGGCGCCGTGACGCCGGCCTTGGCGCCGCTCGCCGCGGCGGTGGCACCTGCGGGCGTACCGGTGAGCTTGTTCAGGTCGCTGATGTTCTTGTTCAGCTCCGCGACGCGGGTTGCGGCGTCCTGGGCCGCGCGCTCACGGGCGATCTTGTCCGCTGACTCTTTGCCCTGGATGGCGCCTTTGGAAAGCGTCAGCTTGTCCGGACTCGGCGCGGCGGATTTGCGCTCCTCCACCTGGGCTTGTACACGGCCGGACGCCTGCCGCTCGCCGACGCCGATCCGGCTCGTCGGCAGGCTCTCGGCCAGCCGGCGGCGGAAGTCATTGAAGTCGCGGCTCTGCGCAATGATGCTTTGCGTCGCATCGCCGGAGGGAACGAGTTCCACCTGTTCGGGCGTGGGCACCTCGAGTACGGCGCCGGCCTTCAGCCGATTGACGTTGCCGCCCACGAATGCATCCGGATTGCTGCGCAGCAATGCGATCAGCATCTGGTCGAGCGAGACAGTGGCCGGCTTGTTCGCGGCCGCGATGCGGCCGGCCGTGTCGCCGCTCTTTACCGTGACCTGCTTGCCCTCGCCGGCGGGCTTCGTTGCCGCGGCGGACGGCCGCTCGGTTGTGCGAGTCCCCGGGGTCGGACGCGTGGCCTGCTGGTCGCTGGGCTGAGGACGCACCTGAGCCGGGGCCGCCGGCAGTTGCGCGGCCAGCGCCGGGGCGCCTTGCCGCAGGTTCGGCGGGTCGAACAGCATTGTGTAGTCGCGCAGGATGCGGCCGGACGACCAGGTCGCTTCGAGGATCAGGTCGATGAACGGATCGTTGATCGGCCGCGAGCTGGACAGGCGCAGGAAGTGATGGCCGTCGGGCCGGCGCTGCAGCGTGATCTGGATGTTCCCCATCGCGGGGTGGTAGTCGAAGCCCGCAGCGCGGAACGCGTCGGGCGACGCAACGACAGCGCGAAGGCTGGCCAGTTCTTCAGCGGTGATTTCGGGGATGTCGATATCCGCACGCAGCGGCTCGCCCAAGGCCGACTGGACCGTGACCCGACCCAACGCAAGCGCATTGGCGTCCGATGTGTAAACACCGAACAGCGCGGCTGTGGCGATCGCCAGAGCGGTTGCGCGGCATTGCGCTTTTCTCATCGGTTTTTGCGCCCCCATTGCTCGGTCTGCAGGCAATTTTTTTCTCATCATGCGAACAAACGCCTCGACGCTGAATTTGCTAAAAGGACCATAACATCAATGTCTTAGACTGACAAGCTGAGACAGCTTTTAACTTCCGGCGCGTCCGTTCGCGCATGGTTGCAATTACGGGCGATGTTGTGATGCGACAACGGCCTGTAACCAGTGATTACAGGCCGTTGGAAGACGTGAACTCGATACTTGCGCTTCAGGCCTCGAGCAGTACGCGCAGCATCCTGCGCAGCGGCTCGGCAGCACCCCACAAGAGCTGGTCGCCGATCGTGAAAGCGCCCACGTATTGCGGACCCATCGCCAGTTTGCGAATGCGGCCGACCGGAATGCTCAACGTGCCGGTTACCGCAACCGGCGTCAAGTCCCTGATCGTGGCTTCGCGCGTGTTGGGCACGACTTTGGCCCAGGCGTTGTCGTTCGCGATGAGCTGCTCGATATCGCCGACCGGAACCTCCTTCTTGAGCTTGAAGGTCAATGCCTGGCTATGGCAGCGCATCGCGCCTACGCGCACGCAGAACCCGTCCACCGGCGTCGCTGGGCTGCCGAACGCTTCTCCTTGGCCGAGGATCTTGTTGGTCTCCGCACCGCCCTTCCATTCTTCGCGGCTGACGCCATTGCCGAGGTCCTTGTCGATCCATGGGATGAGCGAGCCGCCCAACGGCACGCCGAAGTTGGCCATCTCCTCGGCCGACAGCGACTGCTGGCGCGCGAGCACCTTGCGGTCGAT
>JAGRPN010000220.1 GCA_019449555.1 Ramlibacter sp. | reverse complement strand
CACTTGGCACACAGGGTTTACACGGAGCCCGTCGGAGCCGTCAGGAATCGGTACTTGCCTTACGTACTTAGGTTCTCCTGGTTTTTCCGGCGCGCGCCGGCACCGCAAGTTGGGCTGTCTTGGACTGTTTTTCGGAGGGAACTCAGGGCTGGCCGACGCGGCTGCTGCCAATCCAAGCCGGACCGCCCCGGTGGCAGGGGTGACTGGATTTCACGGCGCGCCTGCGAATTTTTCACGGCCGACTTTTGTAAGAAAAGCACGCCAGCGCAGAGCGCGCGATGCAGAGAAGGAATCTTCCAGGGCACGGCCGCGGCGAGTGCATCGGGCGCAATTACCCGCCTCACGCGATCGAGCGGTTTTACACTCATGGCGATACGCGAGGCCGCCATGACTCAACCCATCCAGTTGTTCGACCCGGCGTCGAGCACCTATACCTACCTTGTCTTCGACGAAGCGACCCGCGAGGCAGCGATCATCGACCCGGTCGATGATCAGCTGGCCCGCGACCTCGCCGCCGTGCGCGAACACGACCTCAAACTGCTGTGGAGCGTGGAGACCCACGCGCACGCCGACCACATCACCAGCGCGGGCCTGCTTGCGGAGCATGCCGGCGCGCGCACTGCCGCACCGGAAGGCTGCGGCATCGGCACCGCCGCGATGCAGCTGAAACACGGCGACTTGCTGCGCTTCGGCGGCGAACAGCTCAAGGCGCTGCACACTCCGGGCCACACGGCGGGCAGCATGAGTTATGTGTGGCGTGGGCACGTGTTCACGGGCGACACGCTCCTGATCAACGGATGCGGGCGTACCGACTTCCAGTCGGGCAGTTCCGCGGCGCTGTACCGCAGCATCACGGAAGTGCTCTTTGCGTTGCCGGACGAGACCATTGTCTGGCCCGGGCACGACTACCAGGGCCGCAGCCACACCACTATCGGTGCGGAGAAGAAAACCAATCCCAGAGTCGCAGGCAAGACGCTGGCAGAATTCAAGGCCATCATGGACGAGCTGCACTTGCCCGAACCCAAACGGATCCGCGAAGCGGTGCCGGCGAATCTCAGCTCGGGCCTGCGTCACGACGCGGGTGCGCCCGACGCGCGCTCGCAAGCACAGGACCCGCGGCAGCCTCGGCCGGCCGAGGGCTACGCCGGTGACGTGTCGCCGCAACTGGCTTTCGACTGGTGGCAAAAGGGCGCTGGCGTGCTGGTGGACGTGCGCAGCGATGCCGAGCGCGAATGGGTGGGCTTCATCCCCGGTGCCGTGCCGCTTGCATGGAAGCAGTGGCCGGGCATGGCGCTGAACAGCGCGTTCGACGAAGCCATCAAGGCGGCAGTGCCGCCCGGCAAGAAAGCCCTATTGCTATGCCGCAGCGGCGTGCGCTCGATCGCCGCGGCCCGGCGCGCCACCGAACTCGGCATCGAGGCGTACAACGTCCTCGAAGGGTTCGAGGGCGCACCGGACGAAAACGCGCACCGAGGCCGGCGCGAAGGCTGGCGCTTTCGCGGCCTGCCGTGGCGCCAGGGCTGAGCACGCGCCGGCCCTGCCGGCCGGGGCCACTCGGCGGCGATCGTTGAAAATCACGCTAATTCCACTCGCAACAAGAGCAAGACAATGGCTGTCAATCTGCCCGTGCCCCGGGCCGGCGATCTGCATCCCGTGCCCGGTATCCGGATCGGCGTGGCCGAAGCTGGCATCCGCAAGGCCGATCGCAAGGACCTCGCGGTCGTCCTGATCGACGCGGGCGCCTCCATCGCCGGCGTGTTCACCCAGAACCGCTTTTGCGCCGCGCCGGTGCAGGTCTGCCGCGACCATCTGGCGCGCGGCGACATCCGGGCCCTGGTGATCAATACGGGCAACGCCAATGCCGGGACCGGCGACGATGGGCTGGTGCGCGCTCGCACCGCGTGCATCGCGCTGGCCCGGCGGCTGCAGGTCGCGCCCGAACAAGTGCTGCCGTTTTCCACCGGCGTGATCATGGAGCCGCTGCCCGTGGATCGCATCGAGGCCGGCTTGCCCGCAGCGCTGGCGAACGCCGGCCCCGACAACTGGCTGGCCGGCGCACAGGCGATCATGACCACCGACACCGTCCCGAAAGCCTTCAGCCGTCAGGTGGTGATCGACGGCGTGACCGTCACGGTGACCGGCATCAGCAAAGGCGCGGGAATGATCCGGCCCAACATGGCGACGATGCTGGGCTTTCTCGCGTGCGACGCCACGGTGGACCAGCGCCTGATGCCGCGGCTTGCGCTGGAACTCGCGGAGTGCTCCTTCAACCGCGTCACGGTCGATGGCGACACGTCCACCAACGATTCTTTCGTGGTGATCGCGACCAACCAGGCCGCGCATGCGCCGATCGCCTCGCTGGAAAGCGCCGCCGGGCAGGCGCTCAAGGCTGCCCTGCTCGATGTCGCTCGCCGGCTCGCACAGGCGATCGTCCGTGACGGTGAAGGCGCCACCAAGTTCATCACGATCCGTGTCGAAGGCGGCAACAACGCACAGGAGTGCCGGCAGGTCGCATACGCGATCGCACACTCGCCGCTGGTGAAGACCGCTTTCTTCGCCAGCGACCCCAACCTGGGCCGCATCCTGGCGGCCGTCGGATACGCCGGCATCGATGACCTCGACCAGACGCGCATCGACCTTCACCTGGACGACGTGCTCGTCGCGGTGAACGGTGGACGCAACCCGGCCTACCGCGAGGAGGACGGCCAGCGCGTGATGAAGCAAAGCGAAATCACGGTGCGGGTAGCGCTCGGGCGCGGCGATGCCGCCGACACGGTCTGGACCTGCGACCTGAGCCACGACTACGTGAGCATCAACGCGGATTACCGCTCGTAGCCGCTGCCCGGCCCGGTCCGATGCAGGGTGAGAAACGACGAAGGAATGAGAGTGAACGAAAAATTCGAGCAGCTGATCGAGCGCGCGGGCGAGTTGCTGTCGCGCATCGAGTCCATCCTGCCGCAGCCGCTGTCGGCGCCCGACTGGAACGCCTCGACCGCCTGGCGCTATCGCAAGCGGTCCTCCGGGCACGGCGTGCTGGAGCCGGTGCGGCACGTGGCCGGCATCCGGCTGGAGGACCTGAAGGAAATCGACGTGCAGAAGGAGAAAATCCAGCGCAACACGCTGCAGTTCGTGGCCGGCCAGCCGGCCAACAACGTGTTGCTGACCGGCGCCCGCGGCACGGGCAAGTCGTCCCTGATCAAGGCGTGCCTGAACGAATATGCCGCGCAGGGCTTGCGGTTGATCGAGGTGGACAAGGCCGACATGGTCGATCTGCCCGACATCGTGGATGTCGTGGCTTCGCAGCCTGAGAAATTCATCGTCTATTGCGATGACCTGAGCTTCGAAGAGGGTGAGCCGGGCTACAAGGCGCTGAAATCCATCCTCGACGGTTCGGTCGCTGCCGCCACGCCCAACGTGCTGATCTACGCGACCAGCAACCGGCGCCACCTGCTGCCCGAATACATGAAGGAAAACCTGAGCTACACGCACACGGCGGAGGGGGAGGTGCATCCGGGCGAGGTGGTGGAAGAGAAGATCTCGCTGTCGGAGCGCTTCGGGCTGTGGGTGAGTTTCTATCCGTTCAGCCAGGACGAGTACCTCGCGATCACGGCGCAGTGGCTGTCGTGGTTCGGCGTCAAGCCCGACGCGATCGAAGCGGCCCGGCCGGAGGCGCTGGTCTGGGCGCTCGAGCGCGGCTCGCGCAGCGGCCGCGTGGCCTACCAGTTCGCGCGCGATTACGCGGGCCGCAACGGCGCATGAAGTCGCCGCTTGCGCCGGTGCCCGCGGCTCCGCTCGTTGCGGACGCCGGCCTGCCGCGCGTCGGCGGGCCCGACCGCAAGGAAGTCGAAGTCGCCGTGGGGGTGCTGGTCCGCGGCGACGGCACGTTCCTGCTCACGTCGCGCCCCAAGGGAAAGGTCTACGAAGGCTATTGGGAGTTT
>JAGRPN010000219.1 GCA_019449555.1 Ramlibacter sp. | reverse complement strand
GGACTTTTAATCCGTTGGTCACAAGTTCGAATCTTGTACGTCCTACCAAACTCCAAACCGAAGAGGTTGACCGGAAACGGCCAACCTCTTTTTTTATTGCGTTCCGCCAGTTCCCTGCTTCTGCGAGCAAACGTAAATCCCGCATCGCAATCTTCCAGAGGCGGCCCGGGTGGCGATGCACGCCTGTAGTTGACGCACCACAAAGAAGTCACTGCTCAGCGCGTGCGCTGTCATTGCTGAGTCAAGCTTCGTGACCAGCTGATCTGATCCACCTCAATTGTCGGATTGCCCTGCGGACGTGACAAAAAACACGTGCTCACGTAGTCTCTTCGGCGAATTTGCTTACATCTGTAGGCCGACCTTCCGTCGGCTTGTGGGACATGTCCTACTACAGTCGGTCCCGTTGCTGAGCTTGTCATGCTCGGCCGCCACTGGCACTCGTGCGGGGTGCGCGTTCGCAATACGGCGCAGCTCTTTTTGAAGTGCGGCTGCCTTGCGATCACTGACCGACCTTACAAGAAGTTGACATGAAAAGACGTATTTTTCTCCTGTCCGGCTCGGCTTCGGCAGTGCTGGCCGTTACCGGCTGCGGTGGTGGCGGCGGTGGCAGCGAGGCGCAGTCGAACCTCTCGGCCCTTACCGACCCGGCGGACGTGAGCGTGCTCAAGCAGAAGCAAACTTCCGGCACCAGTTCCACGACGACGACGACCACGACCACGACGACGAGCAATTCGGGAACGAGCACGCCGACGGCCGCGATCGCCTACCCGTTCGGCGCCCGCCTGGTCCCGTATGCCGCCGGCATCCGGCCGACGCAGAGCAACTCGACCATGGATGCCCTGCTGACCGCTCAGTACGACGCATGGAAGGCCGCGCGCGTGGTGTCCGCCGGTTCGGTCGTGACGGGCGGCTACGCGGTGCAGTTCTCCAACACGACCTACCTGACCGTCTCCGAAGGCATGGGTTACGGCATGCTGCTGGCCGTGCTGTTCGCGGGGCACGACCCGCAAGCGCGCACGCTGTTCGACGGGATGCTGGCCGTGGTGCGGGCGCGCTACGCCTACGCCGTGGCCCAGTACGACCCGAACGGCAAGTACCTGATGGACTGGCAGCTGTATGCCAACGGCACTTCCGCCGGGGGGGGCTGGAACGCCATGGACGGCGACCTCGACATCGCCATGGCGCTGCTCATGGCCGACAAGCAGTGGGGGTCCGCCGGCACCTGGAACTACCTGCAAGAGGCCAGGAACACCATCGGCGCGCTCAAGTCCTTCAACATGAAGTCCGACGGCACGACCAAGGGCCTGCGCAGCGCGGACAACAACCGGACCTCGGACTACATGGTGGGGCACTTCCGGGCCTTCCAGGCGGCCACGGGCGACTCGCTGTGGGGCCTGGCCGTGGATCGGGCCTATTGGCTCGCCGACCGTATGCAGACGGTGTACTCCTCGGGCGTCGGCCTGATGCCGGACTTCGTGATGGCCACCAACACCACGACGCCCTATCCTTCGACCGGCTATATCGGGGACGGCAACGCCAATGAAGGCTATTTCTGGTGGAACGCCTGCCGCAATCCCTGGCGTTTCGCTTCCGACTACATGGTGTCGGGCGATGCGCGCTTCGCGTCGGTCACCGGCAAGATGATCGACTTCTTCAAGAGCTCGAGCGGCGGCGACCCGACCGCGATCGGCACCGGCTACGCCCTGAACGGAACGAAGCTGACCGGCGGCAACAGCCCGGCCTATCACGGACCGATCTGCGCCGGTGCCTGCGTGGACGCCCGTTTCCAGGGCTTCCTGGACACGATGTGGAACTGGAACGCGCGCAACCTCACGACCGGCTACTACGACGGGGAACTGCAGCTCCTGAGCATGGTGGTCGCCTCCGGCAACTGGTGGACACCGGGCGCTTCCGCCACCAGCACGACCGGCAGCACGAACACCAGCACGAGCACGAGTACCACCACCACCGCCTCGACCAACCTCGTGGCCAACGGCGATTTCTCGGGCGGCCTCACGGGCTGGAGCAACTGGGGCAATTCGCAGGTCGTCGGCGGTGCGCTCCAGGTCGGCACGGCCGCGGGCGGCGTGGGCAACGACATCTACACGAAGCTCACTCCCGGCACCAAGTATCTGTTGACGGCCACCGCCAACATCACCACTGCCGCCGAGGGCGTGTACGTGGGCGTGAAGCTCCTGGACAGCTCGGGCGCGGCCCTGGTGAACCAGGCGCAGCTGGTCGCGTCGCTGACGCCTGCCGGAGTATCCATCTCGTTCACTGCACCCCAGGGCATGGCGAGCGGCTATGTATTCGTGTGGAAGAACACGAACGGCGCGATTGGCGTTGTCGACGATGTGTCAGTGGTGGCGGTGGCCTGACGGCCGCCGTTCGGGAACGCGGTCAGCCGCGCGCGCAGCCGCCGCGATGCGCCTACTGGTCCTCCAGCCAGGGTGCGTAGGGATTCACGAGCAAGGGCGGCATGGCCGGCAGCGGCTGCCCGCGTGCTACGCCCATGCGCGATGTGACCGGGTAGGTCACCGCGTCGTTCTGGGCGGCGGACCACGAGGGGAAGCCCGCAGTGGCTGGCCCCGCACCCATCACCGACGCGCCACTCGCGACGCTTGGAGTGGTGTGTCGCGGCACCAAGGCCACAGCCCTCGGCGCTTGGGCGACCGGCGCTGCGGCGTGCGCGGTTGCCGCGGAAGGCGCGACGATCCTTCCGGCCGCCGTGGCGGCGCCTGCAGGCGTCTGCCCGGCGGCGACCGGGGCAGGGCTGCTGGCGCCACGGCGAATCACCACGCCAAGCATCACGCTGCCCCTTCGAGTGGCGACCGCAGTGCCGGTAGCGCCGCCACCGGGTCCGGCGGCGCCAGCACCGCCCGCCGCATCGGCGACCCCGGCACCGACCGCTGCCGCGCCGATACCGGCGGCCGCGCCGACGCCAGTACCGGCAGCAGCGCCTCCACCGGCAGCAGCACCTCCGCCGGCAGCGGCGCCTCCACCGGCAGCAGCGCCTCCGCCGGCAGCAGCGCCTCCACCGGCAGCAGCGCCTCCACCGGCAGCAGCGCCTCCACCGGCAGCGGCGCCTCCACCGGCAGCGGCCCCTGCCGCACCACCAACGCCGCCAACACCGGCGCCGACACCGCCGCCGGCACCAGCACCGACGCCACCGCCGACACCGCCGCTGCCAGAGCCGCTACCTCCGGAGCCACTGCCGCCTGCGCCCCCGGCACCTCCGCCAGCGCCAGCGCCACCGCCGCCACCGCCACCGCCACCGCCCTTCGCGATGCCGTCCTGCGGCCACGTGATGCCAAAGGTGCCTGCCACGGCCGCGGCCAGCAGCGTCACTCCCAGCCTTGTCTTCAAAGCATCCATGATGGGCTCGTCATTAGGTGAGCGGCCGCGCGGGCCGCGTTGGGGCAGAGTCAGAGTTCGGCCGGGATCGAGCGCCCGTCCGGATGGAAGAGGGCGCGCACGCGTGGCGCTTCAGTATTTGCGACCGCCCCGGCGCGCATGGTGCGTCGCACACGGTGGGGATGCCTCGATACAGCATTGGGGCTCTCGGCGGTTCGCGGGTGATGCCCATCGTGTGTGCCGCGGCCGAGCCACTTCGTCGGTCACTGTCCCGACGTCCGGTCGGAGAAGACCGGACCACCTGTCCGCGAAAGTCGACACAGCCATTTTCGAGAGCATGCGAAACGCATCGCAACACAAGTCACCGCAGCCGCACGTCTGCTTGCCATCTGGCCTGACGTGCCTCAAGGAAGCACATCGCCGCGGTGCGTAATCTCATCCATACGCCGACGAGAGCAACACAACAGGGGAAGTCATGCAAACGGTCGAATTGAAGCTGGCCCATTGGAGAAAGATCTACGGCGAGCTGAACGACGTGCAGCAGCACCTGCGCGAAGCCAAGGCCCGCCGCCCCGACGCATATGCGGCGGCAGCCGAGCTGGAAGCACGCGTGTCGCGGCTGCAGCAGGAGAGCAACGGCGCGCTGGACGAGGTCCACGCGGCGCTGGCCGCCAGCCGCGCCCGAGCGGATGCGCCGAAATCCTGAGGCTCGGTGCAGCGGGCAAGCCCGCCGGCTCAATCCTCCACGAACGCCACTTCGCGTTTGGCTTTGATAGACGGCAGCGCGACGACGACGATCATCGCCAGCGCCCCGGCCAGCAAACTGGCGGAAAGCGGGCGGGTCACGAACACGCTCCAGTCGCCGCGCGAGAGCAGCATCGCCCGGCGCAGGTTCTCTTCCATCATCGGCCCCAGGATGAAGCCCAGCAGCAGCGGCGCCGGCTCGCAGCCGAGCTTGATGAACAGGTAGCCGATGAAGCCGAAGAGCCCCACCAGCCACACGTCGAAGGTGTTGTTGTTGGTCGAATACACGCCGATCGCGCAGAACAGCACGATGGCCGGGAACAGCCAGCGATAGGGCACCGTGAGCAA
The DNA here is from genome assembly GCA_019449555.1 of Ramlibacter sp. Classification (GTDB taxonomy): domain Bacteria; phylum Pseudomonadota; class Gammaproteobacteria; order Burkholderiales; family Burkholderiaceae_C; genus Ramlibacter. The sequence continues at coordinate 198 of JAGRPN010000219.1, read as the reverse complement.
TTTGATCCACATGCCGATCAGCGGCAGGTTCAGGATCACCAGCATCAGGTTGCCGATCCACATCGAGGCGATCAGGCCCCAGAACAATTGCGGGTTGCCGGTCATCACCTGCGGGCCCGGCTGGATGTTGTGGATCGTCATCGCGCCGACCATCAGCGCCATCACGGCATTGGGCGGGATGCCCAGCGTCAGCAGCGG
>JAGRPN010000218.1 GCA_019449555.1 Ramlibacter sp. | reverse complement strand
GGCCTGGCCTCGAACCTCAAGTCCGAGGGCGGCAGCGTGGTCTACGACGTCACGGGCAACACGCTGACGGCATACGTCGATGACGGCGTGGCCGGCTACATCGCGGCCGATGACCGCGAAGTGTTCACGCTAAGCCTGAACGGGACCACCGGCGCCTACACCTTCACACTGATCGATCAGCTGGACCATTCGGTCACGGACGATCCGGGTACCGTGGCCGTGGAAACGGCCTTCGAGGACAACATCAACCTCAATCTCGGCACGATCCTGCAAGCGACCGACGGCGACGGCGACAAGGTCACCGCTGCTGCGGACAAATTGGTGATCACCGTCAACGACGACTCGCCGGCCGCGTACACGCCGGATTCGATCACCCTGGTCAACACCGGTATTGCCACCGGCACGGAAGACCTGAACACCGCCGGCAAGGTCGGTGCGGACGCACCCGGGACCATCGTGTTCGTGGACAACTACGTGGCCGACGACTACCTGCGCGACAGCGAAGGCACGTTGCTGACATCCGGCACGCAGAACATCGTCCTGTCCGGGTGGGGCACCGACACGCTCGTCGCGCAGCGGGAGACCGGGCTGGAGACCGTGTTCACCGCAACGCTCGATGATCCGGCAGCCTATCAGTACACCATCGACTTCGACCGCACCATCGATGACGGTGCCGGGGTCATCTTCCTCGGCGCAGCGCCGGTGAAATCGGGCAACCCGACGTACAACATCATCGACAACGTGGGTGCAACCACGCTCGACTTGCTGTTCTCGGGCGGCGACACGAATGGCGGCGATCCGACAAGCCACTCGGTCAATGTAAGCACGCAGGGCGCCGGCACTGACAACCAGTCGATGAATGCGGGCGAAACGCTGAGGATCGACTTCGAGGTGGGCGTCGCACTGGCGGGCTCGCCGCTGGGCAGCGATTTCACGGCAGGTACGCATCTGACCGTGAACGGGTACTCGTTCCTGCTTTCGCAGAACACGCCGAGCGGCACAACGGGAACGGCGTTCATCCAGGCATTTGACGCGGACAACGACAAGGTGCTTGTCGGCGACTCCGACGACGTCGTGGATCCGATCACGAAGGTGCTCGTCAGCGGCCTGACTCTGGTCGACGGCAGCACGGTGACCGACCAGACGATCAACGGGCAGACCGTCCATGCCATCCTCGTCGATGGCGGCGTCGTGATCACGGGGCTGAACGAAGGCCTGACCGGCGACGGCGCTGGAGCCGACGACCCTGCCATCAAGATCTTTACCGCCGATGGCTTCAACCGGGTCGAAGTGTCGAACTACGCGGGAGAGGTGGTGAACAGCACGACGCTGGGCGGAACGTCATTCGACATCGCCCCAGCCGGCGTGGATCAGGGAGTGCAGGGCGAGCCGTTCTCGTTCTCGCTGCCAACGCAGCTGAGCGACTACGACGGCGACGCCACGGCAATCACGCTGATCGGCATCAACATCGAGCCGGTGCCGCTGGCATAAATCCCGCGGGTAGCCACCTCCGGGTGGCAATGCGGCCGGCCTTCCGCAGGGAAGGCCGGCCGTTTCTTCGTGCCACGTCCGGCGGGTTGCCGCCGCTCGCGTCAACCCGCCGCAGGATTTCAGGGCTTGCTGATGATGATCTGTGACACCGTGTTCTGGGTGGCGTCATAGGTGATCAGCGTGCCCGAGATCCCATTGCCGCTCAGCGTGCTGCTGGAGGCTGCGTTCGACTTGATCGAACCGCTGGTCAGCGTGCAGGAGCCATTGGTGCCCGTGACGCAATTGGCGTTGCCGCCGGGAGAGAAGCTGCCCGCCACCGTGGCGTTCGCGACGGTGGCCCCGCTGTTGACGTCGCGCACCGTGACCACGGCGGAAGCCTTCCAGTTGCCGCCGGTGCGAGTCCCGCTGCCGACCATCGACTTGAAGGCAACCGTCTGCGATGACGGCTGCAGGGCGGGCGCGCTGCCTGCCAGCGAATAGAGCAGCAGGTTGGGCGAGCCGGTGCCGATGTACGACAGCCGGTTCGGCGTGGCGTTGGCCGTGATGGAGGAGACGATCGCGGCCGGGGAAGCCGTGGGGTTGGCCTGCAGTGTCAGCGCGGCGACCCCCGTCACGTGAGGCGCTGCCATCGAGGTCCCGCTGGCCACCAGCGAGGCGGTCGTGCTGGCGATACCGGCCGACGTGATGTTGTCGCCCGGCGCGAACAGGTCCAGGCAGGAACCGGTGTTGGAGTAATACGCCCGCACGTCGCTGCTGGTGGTGGCGCCCACCGTGATCGCGCTGGGCTCACGGGCCGGCGAAACGGTGCAGGCGTCGACCGTGCTGTTGCCCGCCGCAACGACCATCGTCACGCCCTTGCCGACGGCGCCGGCAACGGCGGCATCCAGCGACGTGGAGGCGGAGCCGCCGAGCGACAAGTTCGCCACGGCCGGACGCAGCGTGCTGTTGGCCACCCAATCGACCCCGGCAATCACGTCGCTCCAGCTGCCGCCACCCTTGCAGTCGAGGACGCGCACCGGAATGAGCGAGACCGCCTTGGCCACGCCCCAGGTGACGCCACCGACCGTTCCGGCGACGTGCGTGCCGTGCCCGTAGCAGTCGTTCGTGCCGTTGCCGTCGGCGATCGTGGTGAAGCCCGGCAGCACCCGGCCGGTGAATTCCGTGTGATCGGCGCGGATGCCGGTGTCCACGATGAAGGCATACACGCCGGCGCCGGTCTGGTTGAAGTGATATTGCGTGTCCAGCGGACGGTCGGCCTGGTCGACGCGGTCCAGCCCCCAGGTCGCCTGGTTTTCCGGCGACACGAGCTGGGTGAGCGACACCGTCTGGTCCTGCTCCACGTAGGCCACGTTCGGGTTGTTGCGGATGCCCTGCAGTGCGGCCTCCGGCAGGTTGGCCGCGAAACCTTTGATCGCGGCCGTGTACGTGTGGCGGAGTTGCCCGCCGCTGCCTTGCAGCAGGCTGGCAGCCGCTGCGCCGGGATTCGCGACGTTGCTGTTGAACACCACGATGTAGCGGCCGGGCACCGGTTGAGACGGACCGAACGGATGTGTTGGCGCAGTGCCGTTGGTCTGGGCGAGCGAGGGCGGAGTGAACACGATCATGGCCGCTTGGGCGACGACCGCGAAAGTACGGATGAGCAAAGAAAACTTCATGGACAAATTGGTGCGGGTGTGAGAGAGCAGCTGCTGAGTGATAGGGCGTGGACTGGCTGAGCTGAGTAAGCGAACTCGGCCATTCGGGCAATGTAGTAGGACGCCTCTCACAGCCGCGTAGGACAGCGCTTACAAAACGTAAGCGAATGGCTGTGTTTTCACAATTGATGAGTCAGGGAGCAGCCGAACCGCGTGGCCCGAGCCCCCTACTGTCCAGTAAAGAAGGGCGCTGCCTATGGCTGAGCTAGCACTTACCGACGAGTTTGCGCCGCTCGCGACGGGGCAAAAGTTACGTCGAGTTGCGTTTCGGCTTGGCGGGATTTCACCTCCCGCGGGCTGCCCGGCCCAAGCAGGCGCTCAGCGCTCGTCGTAGCTGACGACCACTCGTGGCGTCAGGGGCCGCGCCTGGCAGGTCAGCACGAAGCCCTTGTCGATTTCCCAGGGCTCGAGCGTGAAGTTCTTTTCCATTTCCACCCGGCCTTCGAGCACCCGGGCGCGGCAGGTGCAGCAGACGCCGCCCCGGCAGGAGTAAGGCAGATCCAGGCCGGCCTCGAGCGCCACATCGAGCACGCGGTCGTCATCGCCCATCGCGATCTGGTGGGTCTTGCCATCGAGCACCACTTCCAGGCGGTGCGAGGCGGCCTGTTCGCCTGCGGATCGATTGCGCGGCGCGGCTGTTTTCGCGGGAGCCTGGCCGGTGGGGAAGAAGCGTTCGGTGTGGATGCGTTCGGCCGGCACGCCGCCCGCGAGCAGCGCCCGCTCGGTGGCCTCGATCATGCCTTCGGGGCCGCAGATGAACGCTTCATCGATGTCCCGCGGCGGCAGCATCGTGCGCAGCAGCTGCGCGACCTTCGCTTCGTCGATGCGCCCGTGCAACAACTCCACTTCCTGCGCCTGGCGCGAGAGCAGATGGACGAGCGCGACCCGCGCCGGATAGCGGTCCTTCAGGTCCTGCAAGGCTTCGCTGAACATGATCGTGTTGACCCGCTGGTTGCCGTACACCAGCGTGAACTGCGATTCGGGCTCGGCCGCCAGGGTCGTCGCCATGATCGACAGCACCGGCGTGATGCCGGAGCCCGCGGCGAACCCGACACGATGGCGCGCGGCCGCGACCCTCGGCGTGAAGCGGCCATCGGGCGGCATCACATCGATGGCCTGTCCTGCGCGCAGGTTCGCCAGCGCCCAGCGCGAGAAAATGCCTTCTTCCACCGGCTTGACGCCGATGTCGATCTCGCCTGAGCCGAGATAGCGCTGCCGCGGGCTGCATATCGAATAGCTGCGCCGCGTCTCCTGTCCGTCGATGGTGGCGCGCAGCGTCACGAACTGGCCCGGCTGGAAATCGAAGCTTTCGCGCAAGGGGGGCGGCACGCCAAGCGTGATCGCCGCCGAACCGACGGCATCGGGCGTGATGCGCTGGATGATGAGCGAGTGGAAGTGCGCGGCCATCAATACGGCTTGAAATAGTCAAAGGGCTCCAGGCAATCCAGGCACTTGAAGAGCGCCTTGCAGGCCGTGGAGCTGAAGTGCGACGTTTCCGTCGTGTTCGCGGAGCCGCAATGCGGGCACGCTACCGCCTGCACCACGTCCGTGGTGCGGCGCGCGAAATGCACGACCTTGCCCTCGTTCAACGCGTGCGGCGGGGAAATGCCGAATTTCCGCAGTTTGTCCTTCGCTTCCGGCGTCATCCACTCGGTGGTCCAGGCCGGCGCCAGCCGCTTCACCACATGCCCGTGCAAGTCGTTCTCGGCCAGCGCTGCACGCACGTCCTCCTCGATCTGGTCCATCGCCGGGCAGCCACTGTAGGTGGGCGTGATCACGATTTCCAGCTCGCCGTCGCGCTCGCTCACGTCGCGCAGGATGCCGAGCTCGCGGATCGAGACGACGGGGATCTCGGGGTCGGGAATGGCTTCCAGCACTTCCCAGGCCCGCTGCACCGCGGTCACCACGCGGCCCCCGGGTGCTGGCGCGCGAGGCCCTGCATTTGCGCCAGCAGGTAGCTCAGGTGCTCCGAGTGCGCGCCTTCCTTGCCGCGGGGAACGTAGCCGCCGGTTGGCGGGCGATCCAGGGTGGCCTCCGAAAGCGCCTCGTTGATTTCGCGATTCCACGCGTCCTGGAACGAGCGCGTGTCCACGCCGGTGCCGTTCGCCGCCGCGGCCGCCTCCGCGGAGGATGGAGCCCAGAACTCCTGGGTGTACGGCATCAAGTGATCGAGCGCGGCCTGCGTGCGCGTGTTGGACTCGGGTGTTCCGTCGCCCAGCCGCAGCAGCCAGTCGCGCGCATGCCGCAAGTGGTAGCGCGTTTCCTTCAGGGACTTCGCGGCGATCGCCGCGAGTTGCGCGTCCTTGGAGGCCTGCAACGCTTCCCACGACAACAGCATCAGCGCGCTGTACAGGAAGTTGCGCACGATGGTGGTCGCGTAGTCGCGATCGGCCGCGGCGGTGCCGGCCAGCGGTCCGTGATGCGGCAGTTCCAATAGCGTGTAGTTGCGGAACTGGCCGGCATCCCGGAAATAGGCGAGCGTGTCCTCGGTCGCGCCGGCGCCGGCCAGCGAAGCCGCGTGCTGGTACAGCAGGCGAGCCTGTCCGATCAGGTCGAGGCTCATGTTGGCCATCGCGATGTCTTCTTCCAGCACCGGGCCGTGGCCGCACCACTCGGCGTTGCGCTGGCCGAGCACGAGCGCGTTGTCGGCCAGGTGCAGCAAATAATCGAGCGGCGCGCTCACCGGCGCGTTCTCTTCGGGGTCGCCCATCACATGTGGCCGACTTCGTCGGGGATCTGGTAGAAGCTCGGATGCCGGTAGATCTTGTCGCCGGCCGGCTCGAAGAACTCCGCTTTGTCCTCGGGTTCGCTCGCGGTGATCAGCGCCGAGGGCACCACCCAGATGCTCACGCCTTCCTGCCGCCGCGTGTAGACGTCGCGCGCCATCTGCAGCGCCTGCCGCGCGTCGGCCGCGTGCAAGCTGCCGCAGTGCTTGTGTTCGAGGCCTTGCTTGCTGCGCAGGAACACTTCCCAAAGAGGCCATTCGCGTCCTTCGGACGCTCTGGCTGAAGGCTCCACCTGGCTCGACCCCACCCCATCCGTCCCCTCTCCAGGCGAGGGCAATTTCTCACGTGAGGGCTCTGCTTCCTCTCCCGCTTGCGGGAGAGGGTTGGGGTGAGGGCTCTTCGTCATGCCGCCTCCTTCATCGACCGCTGCTGCTGCTTGCGCGCATGCGCGAGTGCGGCGTCGCGCACCCATTGGCCGTCGGCGTGCGCCTTTACGCGCGTCGCGAGGCGCTCCTTGTTGCAAGGTCCATTGCCATTGACGACGGCCCAGAACTCGTTCCAGTCGATGGCGCCATAGTCATAGTGCTGGCGCTCCTCGTTCCATTTCAGCCGGGGATCAGGCACGGTCACGCCGAGGATCTTCGCCTGCGGCACGGTGGCATCGACGAATTTCTGCCGCAGCTCGTCGTTGCTGATCCGCTTGATGCCCCAGCGCATGCCCAGCGCGCTGTTCGGGCTGTCGGTGTCGGGCGGACCGAACATCGCGAGCACCGGCCACCACCAGCGGTTCACCGCGTCCTGCACCATGTCGCGCTGCGCCGGCGTGCCCTTCATCATCGTCATCAGGGCATCGAAGCCCTGGCGCTGGTGGAAGCTTTCCTCCTTGCAGATGCGGATCATCGCCCGGGCATACGGCCCATAGGAGCAGCGGCAGATCGGCACCTGGTTCATGATCGCCGCGCCATCGACCAGCCAGCCGATCGTGCCCACGTCGGCCCAGGTCAGGGTGGGGTAGTTGAAGATCGAGCTGTACTTGGCCTTGCCACTGTGCAGCGCGTCGACCATGGCATCGCGAGTCACGCCGAGCGTTTCCGCCGCGGAGTAGAGATATAAGCCATGGCCGCCTTCGTCCTGCACTTTGGCCAGCAGGATCGCCTTGCGCTTGAGGGAAGGCGCGCGCGCAATCCAGTTGCCCTCGGGCAGCATGCCGACCACTTCGCTGTGCGCGTGCTGGCTGATCTGGCGCACCAGCGTCTTGCGGTAGGCGTCGGGCATCCAGTCCTGCGGTTCGATGCGGCGGTCGGCGTCGATCTTCGCGTCGAACTGCGCCTGCAAAGCCTTTTCTCCGGCTTCCGCCGCCGGCGCCATCGCCTGCCGGGCGCGCTGGTCCGCGTCGGGAATGTCGAGGGCTTGCGTGTACATCGCGCCAGTATAGGCATTAGCCGACCGATCGGTCGGCTAATGGGGATAACCCCTTACGCCTGGGCTCGCGCCGGCAACTCAGCCGGCGGACTCCAGCGTCTGCCCCTGTCCGCGGCCACGGCCGAGGACCTGTAACAGCTGGGGCAAGGCCACCTGCAGCGCCGCCTTGAGCGTGTGCGGCGGGTTGATCACGAACATGCCGCTGGCGGTCAGGCCCTGGCCACGCTCGGGTTCGCCGGGCACGTTGCGCTCCTCGGCCTGGCCGATCGAAAGCGTCGCGTGCAGCCAGGGCTTGCCGGCCTGGGTCGTGAGCGTCTTCAGACGGCGCGGCAGTTCGTGTGCTTCCGGCCGCGGAATGATCGGGTACCAGACGGCATAGGTGCCGGTGGCGAAACGCTTGAGGTTGTCCTGGATGCAGGCAGTGACCTTCTGGTAATCGCTCTTGATCTCGTAGCTGGGGTCGATCAGCACCAGCGCGCGCCGCGACGGCGGCGGCAGGAAGGCTTTCAATCCCTCGAACCCATCCTGTCTCGCCACCGCGACCTGCCGCCCTGCCTCGAGCTGGGCGATGTTGCCGGCCAGTGCCTTGATGTCGGTCGGGTGCAATTCGAACAGCTTGAGCTTGTCGCGCGCTTCCTCGCGCAACAGCCGCTGTTCGATGAAAGGCGAGCCGGGATAGATCTTCAACTGGCCGGGCGCATTGAAGGCCGCGAGGATGCCGAGGTAGTCCTGCAGTAGCGGCGCGACGTCCTTGATCTGCGGCTGGGCCGGAGGTGCCGGTGCCAGCGCCGCGAAGAGCTTGATCACGCCGTCGGCTGCCTCGCCGGACTTGCCCGCGTAGTCGCCATCGAGCCGGTACAGGCCCGCGCCGGCATGCGTGTCGATCACCGTCAGCGCCGTTTCCTTCTGTGTCAGGTGCCGCAGCATCGCGATCAGCATCATGTGCTTGAGCACATCGGCATGGCTGCCCGCATGAAAGGCGTGACGGTAACTGAACATGCGGCGATGGTAACCGGCGCACCGCGCGCCGAATGTCAGAGCACCGCTTCGATCAGGAACGGACCCTTGCGCGACAACGCGGCTTTGAGCGCGCGGCTGAACTCTTCGGCGGTCGTCGCGCGCACCGCCTCCACGCCCATGCCCGCGGCCAGCTTCGTCCATTGCAGTGCCGGCTGGTCCAGGTCGAGCATGCGGCTGGCATTGACGCCCGGCTCGCCCGCGCCGACGCCGCGCAGCTCGCCGCGCAGGATGGCGTACGAACGGTTCGCGAACACCACCGTCACGACGTCGAGCGCTTCGCGCGCCTGCGTCCACAGCGCCTGCAAGGTGTACATGCCGCTGCCGTCGGCTTCCAGGCTGATCACCTTGCGCTGGGGGCACGCAATCGCGGCGCCGGTGGCCATCGGCAGGCCCTCGCCGATCGCGCCGCCGGTGAGTTGCAGGTAATCGTGGTGCGGCACCGTGCGGGTGAACTGGAACAGGTTGCGCCCTGACGTCACGGACTCGTCGCAGACGATCGCGTTCTCGGGCATCAGCGCCGCGAGCGCGGTGGCCACGGCAGCCGGCGTGAGCGCGCCGACCGCCAGCGCCGGTCTTTGCAGCTCCGGCACGTCGGGGCGTACGCCCGGGCCGACATCGAGTTCCTCGGCCAGCCATTGCAGTGCGTGCAACAGGTCGTCCGCCGGCTGCGCGAGCCGCATGATCGAGCAGTTCGCCGGTGTCATGACGCTGGGCTTGCCCGGATAGGCAAAGAAAGCGACCGGGGCCTTGGCGCCGACCAGGATCAACTGCTCGATGTCCTTCAGCGCGGCGAGGGCCTGATCGACCGGATACGGGACCCGCTCGACTTCGACCCTGCCGGCGCCGCGTTCCATCCGCGCATTGGATTGCTGCGCGAGCAGGCGCACGCCGGTGGCCTTGGCGATGCGCCCCGCGACTTCCAGCGCATTCGCCCGCAATGCGACACCCGAGAGCATCAAGGTCGTTCGTTTGCCGGAGCGGATCGCCGCGGCGGCGTCGCGGACCTGCTGCTGCGATACCCGCGCCCGGGCGGCGGCCGGCGGCACTTCGCTCAAAGGCGCCCGCGTCTCGGTCCAGGCGGCGTCCGCGGGCAGGATCAGGGTGGCGATACGTCCCGGCGCGGTCTGCGCCGCCTGGATCGCTCGCGCGGCATCGCGCGACACGTCGTCGGCGCCCTCGACGCGGCCGATCCAGTCCGACATCGGCCGGGCCAGGCTCTCGATGTCGGTGGTGAGCGGCGCGTCGTGCTCGATGTGATAAGTCGCGTGTTCGCCGACGATGTTCACGACCGGCGAACGAGCCCGCTTGGCGTTGTGCAGGTTGGCCAGACCGTTGGCCAAACCCGGACCCAGGTGCAACAAGGTGGCGGCCGGTTTGCCGGCCATGCGGGCATAGCCGTCCGCCGCGCCCGTCACCACGCCTTCGAACAGGCCCAGCACGCAGCGCATCCGCGGCTTGCGGTCGAGTGCCGCCACGAAGTGCATCTCGGACGTGCCGGGATTCGCGAAGCAGGTATCGACCCCGCCGGCCAATAACGTATCGCAGAGTGCGTCGGCGCCATTCATGTTCTTTTCCTCCTGGTCAGTCTCACGTGCCTCAGCTGTCCGCCACCGCGAAATCGAGCAGCGTCGGCTTCCCGCTCGCGATCGCCCGGTCCAGCGCCGGCCGAACCTCGCCGGGTGCGCTCACCCGGGCGGCGCTCAGGCCGAACCCGCGCGCGAGCGATACGAAGTCGATCGCCGGCTCTCGCAGTTCCATGCCGACGAAGTTGCGCGACCGGCCGCGGGCCAGCAGCCGCTCCTGGAGGATGCGGTAGCCGCCGTTGTCGATCAGCGCAAACGTGATCGGCAGGTCGAACTGCGCCGCCGTCCATAGCGCCTGCAGGCCGTACATCGCGCTGCCATCGCCGACCGCCACCACCACCGGCCGGCCCGGATGCGCCAGGGCGATGCCGACCGCGCCGGGCAGGGCGAACCCCAGGCCGCCGCTGGCCAGGCCGTAGAAAGCCGTCGACGAACGCACCGGCAGGAACGTGGCCAGCGCCGCCGCGCCGGTCAATGCTTCTTCGACGACGATCGCGTCGCGCGGGACGGCGTCGGCCAGCGTCATCATCAGCAAGCTCGTGTCGATTGCGCTCGCGTCCGCACGGGCGAGCAACTTGCCTCGCTCCGCTTCCCGCTGCGCCCGCCAATTGCGCCGCGCGATGGCGCTCAGGCGCTCCTGCGCCCCCTGGGCCTGCGCCGCCGTGCGGCGGGCTGCAAGAACCGGCAGCAGCGCGCGCAGCGTCTCTTTCACGTCGGCGCAGACGGCCAGCTCGGTCGGGTGGTTCTTTCCCAGCTCCCAATCGCGGTTGGAGAGGTGCACCACCGGCATCCCGTCCGGCAGCGGATCGGTCGCGCTGTACACCGACATCCGCAGCAGGTCGGCGCCCAGGCAGATCACCAGGTCGAACGGCGCGAGCAGGGCCCGCGCGTGCGCTTGCTTGCGGGTGAGGTCGCCAAGGAAGGCCGGATGCTCGGTGTTGAAGCGCGCGTTATAAGGAACCGGCTCATGGAACACGCCGGCGCCGAGCAGCTCGGCCAGCTGCTCCGCCTGCGCGAATGCGTCGCCGGCGGCGAGCTCGCGGCCCGCGATGATGACGGGCCGGCTGGCGGCGAGCAGCCGATCGGCCAATTGGGCGATGACCGCGTCCACCGGCCGCACACGCTGCTCCACGCGGGTCGGGCTGCCCATCTCGAGCGGGGCCTGCGCATCCAGGATGTTGCCCGGCAAGCCGACGAACACCGGACCCATCGGAGCCGTGAGGGCCACCTTGGCCGCGCGGTGGATCACGCGGGGCAGGTCCTCCAGCCGGGGCACCTCGACCGACCATTTCACCAGCGGCTGGGCGATCTGCTCCAGCGGCGCGTACAGCATCGGCTCCTGCAGGCCGTGGCCGATTTCCTGCTGGCCCGCGGTGACGATGAGGGGCGAGCCGGCGAATTTCGCGTTGTAGAGGGCGCCCATCGCGTTGCCGAGCCCCGGCGCGGCGTGCAGGTTGCAGGCCGCCAGCCGGCCGCTGGAACGGGCAAAGCCGTCCGCCATGCCCACCACGGCGGCCTCCTGCAGCCCGAGGACGTACCGGATGTCCGGGCAGTCCGCCACCGCTTCCATGATCGCGAGTTCGGTCGTGCCGGGGTTCCCGAACAGGTGCGTGACGCCCTCGTCCCGCAACAAGCGCACGAATGCGTCGGCGCCGCGCCAGCTTTGCGTGGTCATGCGCGCATTGTGGGCGATCCGGCTGGAGCGTCAGTCCCGGGGGCGGCAGTCGACCGGCTGCCTTGCCCTAAGTCCTTGATTTTTCGTATAATCTCGGGCTCTGCAGCGCAATGTGGCTCCGCGGCAGAAGCGCCTTCGGGCGCAACCCCACCTAAGAGATTCCCGCCAGAGGAACACCGACCGTGGAAAAGAGCCCTCCAGACCACATCGAAAGATACTCATGAAAACGTTCAGCGCGAAACCCGCTGACGTGACGCACGAGTGGTTTGTGATTGACGCCACCGACAAGGTGCTCGGACGAGTAGCCAGCGAAGTTGCTCTCCGTTTGCGCGGCAAACACAAGGCCATTTACACGCCTCACGTCGATACAGGCGACTTCATCGTCGTCGTCAATGCTGCCCAGCTCCGTGTGACGGGCACCAAGAACCAGGACAAGGTGTACTACCGCCACTCCGGTTACCCGGGCGGCATCAGTGCCACCAACTTCCGCGACATGCAGGCCAAGCATCCCGGCCGCGCGCTGGAAAAGGCCGTCAAGGGCATGCTGCCCAAGGGCCCGCTCGGCTACGCGATGATCAAGAAACTCAAGGTGTATGGCGGCCCCGAGCATCCGCACACCGCCCAGCAGCCCAAGCCGCTGGAAATCTAAGGAGCCTTGAGAATGATTGGTGAATGGAACAATGGAACCGGCCGTCGCAAGTCCAGCGTCGCGCGCGTGTTCATGAAAAAAGGCACGGGCAAGATCACGGTCAACGGCAGGGACATTGAAGAGTTCTTCGGCCGCCAGACCTCGATCATGATCGTCAAGCAGCCGCTTTTCCTGACGAACCATGTCGAGACCTTCGACATTCAGGTCAACGTGCATGGCGGCGGCGAGTCGGGCCAGGCCGGCGCCACGCGCCACGGCATCACCCGCGCGCTGATGGACTATGACGCGACGCTCAAGCCGGCGCTGAGCCAGGCCGGCTTCGTCACCCGCGATGCGCGCGAAGTCGAACGCAAGAAGGTCGGCCTGCACTCCGCCCGTCGCCGCAAGCAGTTCAGCAAGCGTTAAATCGCAGCCTGTTACCGCCGAAACAAAGCCGCACAAGTTCGCTTGCTGCGGCTTTTTTTCGGCCGTATTGTCGAGTCGAGGGGACAACCGCCGAGATGCGCTTCCGATTGCTGCGACGCCGTTTGACGATCAGCGCGCCACGCATGGCCGTGCGCAGCGCCATGCCGTGGCCGCTGCGTTGCGCCGGCGCGGCGATCGTGCTGGGCTTCTGCGCGGCGATCGGGCTTTGGGCGTTCGAATTCGGAGAGAGCATCGCTGGGTTGGACGAGGGCGCGCGACAGGAACTCGCGCAGTTGCGCGAAGAAGCGGCCAAATTGCGCCAGGAACGCGACAAGGCCCAGTCGGTATTCAACACTTCGGCCAGCCTGATCACTGCGGAGCGGTCCGCGCAGGAGCGCCTGGCCGCGCAGATGAAGGCGCTGGAAGCGGAGAACCGGGCGCTGCGCGATGATCTCGGGTTCTTCGAGAAACTGATGCCGACCAGCGGTGCCGAAGGCATCGCGATCCGGGGGCTGCAGGCCGAGGTGCTGGGCGGCACGCAACTGAAATGGCAGGTCCTGGTGATCCAGCCCGTCAAGAACGCCCACGAATTCCGCGGCAAGCTGGAAATGAGCATCGGCGGCACGTTGAACGGCAAGCCGTGGATGATGCCGTTGCCGGGCGGTGCGCAGCCTTTGCAGTTCCGCCAGTACCGCCGCATCGAGGGCATGGTCGACTTGCCCCCGCTCGCCGTGGTAAAAAACGTATCCGCGAAAGTCCTGGAAGGCTCGGCCACCCGGGCCGTGCAGAGCATCAAGCTGTAGCGGCGCCGGCAAAGCTCAGGAGACCAATCAATGTTCGGAAAGAATGCGCAACCCCCCATCAAGAGCCTGATCGCTCAAGGCAGCCGCATCGAAGGCAACCTGAAGTTCAACGAGGGCTTGCGCGTGGACGGTGAAATATTCGGCGACATCCGGGCCAACCCCGAGCAGCCGAGCATCCTGGTGATTTCCGAGGCGGCCGTGGTGCAGGGCGAGGTGCACGCCGACCACGTGATCATCAACGGGTCGGTGCGCGGCCCGGTCCATGCCCGGGAATTGCTGGAACTGCAGCCCAAGGCCCGGATCGAAGGGGATGTCTGCTACAAGGCGCTTGAAATGCACCAGGGAGCCATCATTTCCGGAATGTTGCGCCCGTTGCTCGTCGGGGACGAAAAACCCTTACTGAAGCTGGCGGCAAACAACCTCTGAGTGCAATTTCCGACCAGTTTGCAGTAGTATTGTTCAAATAGCCTTCCGGAGTCCCTATGAGCGCAGTTGCCGAACAAGTCCAGACTGAAATGCCCGCCCCGTTGATCTTCACCGACAGCGCCGCGGCGAAAGTGGCCGACCTGATCGCCGAAGAAGGCAATCCGGAACTGAAGCTGCGCGTGTTCGTGCAGGGCGGCGGCTGCTCCGGCTTCCAGTACGGCTTCACCTTCGACGAGATCACGAACGACGACGACACCGTGATGACCAAGAATGGCGTGTCGCTGCTGATCGACGCGATGAGCTACCAGTACCTGGTCGGCGCCGAGATCGACTACAAGGAAGACCTGCAAGGGGCCCAGTTCGTGATCAAGAACCCCAACGCCGGCACCACCTGCGGCTGCGGCTCGAGCTTCTCGGCCTGACAGCGTCGCCGGCTAGGCCGGATACAAACAACCCAGCACACGGGCGCCTCTGGCGCCCGTGACGCTTTGCAGCCCCAGCTTTTCGCGCCGCACCGTCTTGCGGGCGAGCCAGGCGAACGCGCTCGCCTCCACTTGCAGCGGCGGCAACCCCCAGTCCGCGCTGGAGCTGACCTGCACGTCCGGCAAGCAGTCGCGCAGGCGCCGCATGAAGTCGCTGTTGAGCACGCCGCCGCCGCAAACGACCAATTTACGCAAGTCCGGCTGGTGGCGCATGACGTCGGCGCCGCAGGCGCGCGCCGTGAGTTCCGCGAGGGTGGCTTGCACGTCGGCCGGGGCGGCCGGCCCGATCGCGCCCAGATGTTCGTCGAGCCACGCCGGATTGAAAAGGTCGCGCCCGGTGCTCTTGGGGGGTGGCAGCCCGAAGTACGGCTCGTCCAGCAGCAGTTCCAGCAATCGCGGCAGCACGCTGCCGGTCGCGGCCCAGGCACCGTCGGCGTCATACGGCCGGCCGGTATGGCGCGCACACCAGGCGTCGATCAGCGCATTGCCGGGCCCGCAATCGAATCCCAGCATGGATCCGTCGGCCCGCAACAAGGTGAGGTTGGAAATGCCACCGACATTGAGCACGCCGACCGCCTCGCCCGGGCGGCCGAAGATGCCCTGGTGGAAAAACGGCGCGAGCGGCGCGCCCTGGCCGCCCGCCGCCACGTCCCGGCTGCGGAAATCCGCGGCGACGTCGATCCCGGTGAGCTCGGCCAGCAAGGCAGGCTGGCACAGTTGCAGCGTGTAGCCCGTGCCGTCGAACTGCTGCGGCCGGTGCCGCACCGTCTGGCCATGCGCGCCGATCGCGCGCACGCTGGCGGGCGCGACCCTGGCACCGGCAAGCAGTTGGCCGACCACCTGTGCGTACACGCGCACCAGCGCATTGCCCGCGAGCGCCGCCCGGTGCAATTCGTCCGGGCCGCTGGTGTTCAGCTGCAGCAGTTCGGTGCGCAATGCGGCCGGGAAGGGCGCGCTCGCATGTTCCACCACGAGCGGCATGCGAGGCGTGAAGTCGACGAGCACACCGTCCACGCCGTCCAGCGACGTGCCGGACATGAGGCCGATATAGAGGTCAGGCATGCGGCGATCTTAGCGGCCGCGGCCCGATTCCGCCGCGTCGGATCGAGCGGCCGCGACGCGTCAATCGGCGCTGGCGATCACGCGGGTCGATGAAGCGGCTGCGAGCTGCGAGCGCATGGAATTCGCCAGCCGTTCGAAAGCGGGTCGGGCCGCTGCCGAGAGCGGCATCGCGTCGTTGTGCCTGGCGATCTCCAGCGGGTCACGATGCACGCCATTGACGCGGAATTCGAAATGCAGGTGCGGCCCCGTCGCCCAGCCGGTCATGCCGACCGCGCCGATGTTCTGGCCCTGGTTCACGCTCTGGCCGGGGCGCACCTGTATGCGGCTCAGGTGGGCATAGACCGTCTCGTCGGTGTTGTTGTGCCTGACGATGACCACGTTGCCGAAACCGTTCTGCTCGCCGGCGAAGACCACCACCCCATCGCCGACGGTGCGCACGGGCGTCCCGATCGCCGCTCCGTAGTCGGTGCCCAGGTGCGCCTTCCATCGATGCAGGATCGGGTGGAAACGCATCGCGAAGCCGCTGGTCACGCGCGAGAACTCCATCGGCGAAGCGAGGTACGAGGTCTCCAGGCTCTTGCCGTCGAGCGAGTAATAGCCGCCTTTGCCGCCCGGCTCCTGGTACCACATGGCCTGGTGCGGCTGGCCCTTGTTGACGAACTCGACCGACAGGATGCGGCCGACGCGCATCGGTTCACCGTCCGCCTCGAGCGCCTCGTACACGACGCTGAGGCGATCGCCGCTGTGCAATGCGCGGTGGAAGTCGATGTCGCCCGAGAAGATCTGGATCACCTGGGACACCACGGCGTCCGGGATGCGCGCCTCGTCGGCGGCCGAGAACAGGGAACTGCGCACGATCGCGCTCCCCATCCGCGTCGCGGCGACCAGCGGCGCCGTTTCGACGCGCGAGGTGAACGCCGCCGGCCCGGTGCGTTCGATCACCAGTCGCTTGAAACTGCCGTCTTCGTCCGGTGCCCAGCGCGCGCTGAGCTTCTCCAGCGCGTGCTCGGTGCTCGCTTCCGCGGTGACGATGCGGCCGGCCCGGCCGAGCATCTGGGCGCGGAAGGTCGCGTCCTTGCGCAAGAACGCGGCGGCCTGCGCGTCATCCACGCCGAGCCGGGCGAGCAAGGATTCGGCGCTGTCGGTCGACCGGGTGATCTCGGAGCGGAACAACTTGAGGTTGCGTATGTCGAGCCCATCCGCCTGGGGTTTCAGCGGCAGCGGCTGGACGGCTTCCAGCACTTGGTGGACCGGCAGGTTCGCGGGGTCGGGACCGAGCGATGCGACGGCGAAAGCGCCGCCGCCAGCCCCCAGCATCAGGGCCGCGATCAGGGCGGTGACGTGTTTGGGGTGATGGGCCAGCGCATGGACGGCGCGGGTCAACAGTTGCTCCCCAGCGGCTTTCAAACCGTAATTCAATGGATAAGTCCTCACAACGGCATCGCCCTCGTGCTGCGTTTCGCAGCCGGTGTCCCCTGCTAGCAGACCGAAGCGCCAGGCAGGGAAAGATGCCGGAACTAGAATCGGCGAGGCGAAAAGTTGGCGCGAGTATATCCAGCCGCCTCCAGCTCGGCCAGAAAAAACCTTTATGAATCAAGCTCTTGTTACAAAATTTCCGGTAACCGACCGTGTGCGCGAGGCGCTCGCGGTGACCTTGCGCGGCTGCCAGGAGCTGATTCCCGAGGACGATTGGCTGCAAAAACTGGCGCGATCGGAGGCGACGAAGAAGCCGCTTCGCATCAAGTTGGGGCTCGACCCGACGGCACCGGACATCCACGTCGGGCACACCGTCGTGCTCAACAAGATGCGGCAGTTGCAGGACCTGGGGCACACCGTGATCTTCCTGATCGGCGACTTCACGTCGATGATCGGCGACCCGTCCGGGCGCAACACCACGCGCCCGCCGTTGACCGCCGCTCAGATCAAGGCGAACGCCGAAACCTACTATCGGCAGGCCAGCATGGTGCTGGACCCTCAACGCACCGAGATCCGCTACAACAGCGAGTGGAGCGACCCGCTGGGCGCGCGCGGCCTGATCCAGCTGGCGGCGAAATACACGGTCGCCCGGATGATGG
>JAGRPN010000217.1 GCA_019449555.1 Ramlibacter sp. | reverse complement strand
CGCCGATGATGTTCGTCTCCGGCGTGTTCTTCCCGCGTGAACAGCTGCCCGGTCCCCTGCTCGCCTTTTCCGACTGGCTGCCCCTGACCAACGCGGTGGAACTGGTGCGCCCGATGTTCATGGACGAGTGGCCCGCCCATCCCATGCGCAACGGCCTGGTGCTGGCGGCTTACACGGTCGTCGCGTTCTGGGTGGCGTTGGCCCTCACGCGCAAGCGCTTCCAGGCCTGACATGGGCGCACCGTTCCTGCCCGCGGACCTGGTCGCCATGATGGACAAGGGCGTTTCGGTGATCGTCGCCTCGCGCGACCTCGCGTTGCGCCCCAGCGTGATGCGCGCTGTGGGCAGCAGCGTGGCCGACGAGGGGCGCTCGATCACCGTCTTCGTCTCGCGGCGGCAGTGCCGCCAGCTCATCCAGGACGTGGCGACGAACGGGCATGTGGCGGTGGTCTTCAGTGAGCCGTCCACCCACCGCTCCGTGCAGGTCAAGGCCACGCGCGCTACGCTGCGCAGCGCCGTCGCGGACGACCAACCCGTGCTCGCGCGCTATCTCGCCTCGATGGAGCGCGAGATCGGGCGCGTCGGCCACGCCCCGGCGCTCACGCGCGCGATGCTGGCGCACCGCCTCGAGGACCTGGTGGCCATCAGCTTCGAGCCCGAGCAGGCCTTCGACCAGACACCCGGCCCCAGGGCCGGCACGCCGCTCGGCGGGGGCGACGCATGAACGCGCCCCAACTTTGCGACATCCGCCCGTGCCTGGAGGGCGCCGTGCCCGCGATGATGGCCACCTGCGCGGAGGACGGCATGCCCAACGTGGCTTACCTCTCGCAGGTGTATTACGTCGACGAGCGGCATGTCGCGCTGTCGTTCCAGTTCTTCAACAAGACGCGCCGGAACATCCTGGCCAATCCGCACGGTACGGTGCTCGTGCTGCATCCGCAGACCGCGGCGTTCTACCGCCTGCACATCCGCTACCTGCGCACCGAAACCGAGGGGCCGTTGTTCGAGGGCATGAAGGCTCAGCTCGCCGGAATTGCCTCGCACACCGGCATGCAGGACGTCTTCAGGCTGCTCGGTGCGGACGTGTACGAGGTGGAACGCATCGAAGCCGTCGAAGGCGAGCCGCTACCGCCACTCCCGGCGCGCACCGGCACCCTGACGGCCGTCAGGCGCTGCAGCGAGCAGCTGTCGCGCTGCACCTCGCTGGACGAGGCGCTGAACTCGGTGCTGGGCACCCTGACCGACTTCATGAAGGTGGAGCACGCGATGGTGCTGATGCTCGACCCCGCCTCGCAAACGCTCTACACGGTGGCCAGCTGTGGCTACCCGATCTCGGGTGTGGGCTCGGAAATCGGCATGGGCCAGGGCGTGATCGGTGTCGCCGCGCGCGAGCGCACGCCGGTGCGGATCACGCACATGACGAACGCCTACCGATACAGCCAGGCGGTGCGCATCGGTTTCGAGGCGGCGTCCGCGGACAGTCCCGCCGCCACGGAGATTCCGTATCCGGGCCTGCCGGCGCCGCACAGCCAGCTGGCCGCGCCCCTGCTGTCCGGCGGCCGGCTGCTCGGCGTGCTGTTCGTCGAGAGCCCCAACGACATGCAGTTCGGGTTCGAGGAAGAGGACATGCTGGTGGCCATGGCGGGGCACCTGGCCGCGGCCGTCAGCCTGATGCAGGCGAGCACCGAATCACCGGAACCGCCCCCGCGCGAGGAGCGCCCGGCGAAGCAGGCCGTCGGGGTCCCGCTCCAGGTGCGGCGCTTCGCCTCCAACGACAGCGTCTTCATCGACAACGCCTACCTGATCAAGGGCGTGGCGGGCGCGATCCTCTGGAAGCTGCTCAGGGACTACGTGCAGCTCGGTCGCACCGAGTTTTCCAATCGCGAGCTGCGCCTCGATGCGTCGATCCGCCTGCCTGACGTGACCGACAACCTGGAAGCGCGGCTGGTCCTGCTGCGCCGCCGGCTGGCCGAGCACGGCCCTCACGTCCGCATCGAGAAGACCGGCCGCGGCCTGTTCCGCCTGGTCGTGCAGCGGCCGGTCGAGCTGACACAGGCCTGAGCGGCCGACGACGTCTGAGCCGCCGGCATCAATGACTCGCGAGCTCCAGGCTGCGCGCCAGCTTCGCCCATTCCGCCGTCGACAGGTGCGGCCGCACGGTGTCGAGGATCGCATGGAACGCCGGCGGCGGCGCCTTCGCGCGAATGTCCGCCAGCATCGCGGCACGCTCGGCCGGGTTCATGAACGGCACCAGCCAGCGGATTGTGAACATCATTTCCTCCGGCGGGATGGACGCCAGCAGCTCGTTGTGGATCTGCAGCAGTTCCGCATCCGTGTAGCGCGCCCACAGGACAGCGTTGTGAGCGGTCTCCTCCACGTGCATGTGCTGGAAGTTGCCGGCGATGAACAGCGCCAGCTCGCGGTACAGGTCCAGGGCGGCGGGGCCGCGCTGCGCCGCGGGCGCCGCGCGCAGTGATTCCACGACCGCGGCCAGCGCATCGATGTGCCGCCCGTGCTCATCATGCTCGTGGGCCACGGCTTCGCTCGCCCCGGGAGCGCGCGCTTCGATCGCCGCATGCACGAACTCGTTCTCGTGGCGCAGGTGCGACCGGCAGAAGTCCAGCAGCTCGACGACGCGCTGGGTGGTCTGCGCCGTCTCGAGCTCGTCGCCCACGTCCATGCGGCCGACGGCCAGCAGCGTGTCGGCCATCAGTGCGCGCAAGGCCTTGTGAATGCCCGCATACAGGTCCATGCGGGGCGGTTGGGTCGCGGCGAGTTGCCGCATTTCCTGCGAGTCGATCTTCATTGCGTTTCCTTCATTTGGCATCCAGGTGCGGCGCCCCATGCGCCACGAACCATGCGGTGAAGTCTAGAAACGCTCGCTGCCGCGCGCAGCTAAGAATTGGCTAAGCAATCCCTAAAAACTCCCTAAATTCCGGAGAGGACCGCTTCGCGCGCCGGCGACGCGACGGCAGCCGCGCGAGCCCCCTTGATCATGTCGGCCGCCTTTTCCGCGATCATGATGATCGGCGCGTTCGTGTTGCCGCTGACGAGGCGGGGCATGATCGATCCATCCACCACGCGCAGCCGCTCCACGCCGCGAACGCGCAATTGCGAATCCACCACGTCGCCCGCGCCGCTGCCCATCCGGCAGCTGCCCACGGGATGGTAGATGGTATCGGCATGCTCGCGGATGAACTGCTCGATCTCCTGGTCGGACCGCGCCGCCGCCGAAGCCCGCGACTCGCGTCCGCCGTGCACGGCCAGCGCGCGCTGGCCGAGGATGTCGCGCGTGATCTTGAATCCGCGCACCAGGCGCTCGACATCGCTGCGTTCGGCGAGGAACGCCGGGTCGATCAGCGGAGCGGCCATGGGATCGGCGCTCGCCAGCTTCACGCTGCCGCGGCTGTCCGGCCGCAGCAGGCAGACGTGGCACGAATAGCCCAGGCCGAGCGCCGTCTTGCGGCCGTGGTCCACCAGCTTGGCGACCACGAAGTGCAGTTGCAGGTCGGGCCGCGCCACGTCGGGGCTGCTCCTCACGAAGCCGCCGGCCTCGGCGAAATTGGTGGTGAGCCTGCCGCTGCGGGAACGGCGCCATTCGAATACCGCGTTGATCATCGGCCCGATGGTCGCGGGCGCCAGGCCGAACAGGTCCACGAGCCGCGGGGCCTCGACGACCTGGATCACGTCCGGATGGTCGTGCAGGTTCGCACCCACGCCCGGCAGGGCGTGCACGACTTCGACACCATGGGCTTGCAGCTGCGCACCCGGCCCGATGCCCGACAGCATGAGCAGTTTCGGCGACTGCAGCGCGCCGGCGCTGAGCAGCACCTCGCGCACGGCCTTCAACTGCACCAGCTTGCCGGCCTGGCGGTACTCGACGCCGGTCGCGCGCCGTCCCTCCATCAGGATGCGCGTGGTGCGGGCGTCCGTGATCACCCTCAGGTTGGGCCGGCCCAGGTTGGGTGCGAGGTACGCCTTGGCCGCGCTGAAGCGTTCGCCGTTGCGGTGCGTGACCTGGTAAAACCCGAAGCCTTCCTGCTGCTCGCCGTTGAAGTCCGGGTTGTGGACGTACCCCGCCTGCAGCGCAGCTTGCACGAACGCATCCCCGGCCCGGTTCGGGCTGCGCAGGTCCATCACGTTCAGCGGGCCGTCGCCGCCGTGCAATTCATCCGCGCCGCGCTCGTTGTGCTCGGCACGCTTGAAATAGGGCAGCACGTCGTCCCAGCCCCAACCCGGATTGCCCTCGGCGGCCCAGCGGTCGTAGTCGTCACGCTGTCCCCGGATGTAGATCATCGCGTTGACCGAACTGGATCCGCCCAGCACCTTGCCGCAGGGCTGGTAGCCGCGCCGCCCGTTCAGCCCCGGTTGCGGCACGGTGCTGAACGCCCAGTTGGCCTGTCCGCTCTTGGCGATGAGCGCGAGTCCCGCCGGGCAATGGATGAGCACGCTGCGATCGGGGGGGCCGGCTTCCAGCAACGCCACGTTGACGCGCGGGTCCTCGCTCAGGCGGGCCGCGAGCACGCAGCCGGCGGAACCGGCTCCGATGATGATGTAGTCGAATTCAGCGTTCATGGCGGTATCCCCCGTTGCCGCAGCACCATACCGCCAAAGTGGCGCTGCGCCTAGCCGCCGCGTGGACTCGCCGCTCTAATCGCGCAATCCGCGCGGTCCTGGCGCAGGCCTCGCGGACTCCGGTGGGCGACTCGCAGTATAGATTGCACACAATTCAATTTGACACTATACTTCCGGCCATGGCACACGACATCGATCCCGACCAGGCCCTGTTGCTGGACAACCAGCTTTGCTTCGCGTTGTATTCGACGTCGCTCGCGATGACCAAGCTGTACAAGCCGCTGCTGGACGAGCTGGGCCTGACCTATCCCCAATACCTCGCGATGCTGGCGCTGTGGGAGCGCGACGGGCTGACGGTGTCGCAGCTCGGCGAGCGGCTGTACCTCGACTCGGGCACGCTCACGCCGCTGCTCAAGCGGCTGGAAGCCGCCGGCTGGCTGGCCCGCATCCGCGCCGTGGACGACGAGCGGCGCGTGCACATCGCGCTCACCGCCGCCGGGCGCAAGCTCAAGGCGAAGGCGCAGAAGATCCCGGGCTGCATCCTGGCCGCGAGCCAGTGCTCGATTGCCGAAGCGACGCAACTCGGGCGGCAGGTGCGCCGGCTGCGCGAACGCCTGGCCGGCTGAGACCCCTTTCTTTCTTTCTTTCCAACCCTTTCCCTTCGAAACCAACCCAAGGCATTTCCATGATCCAGCTCGAAAAAGTGCTCTACACCGCCAAGGCCCGCACGACCGGCGGCCGCGAAGGCTCGTCCCGCACGGACGACGGGCGCCTGGACATCAAGCTCTCGCCCCCGGGCCTGGGCGGCAACGGCACCAATCCCGAGCAGCTTTTCGCAGCCGGCTACTCCGCTTGTTTCATCGGGGCCATGAAGGCCGTGGCGGGCCGCACCAAGCTGGCACTGCCCGCCGACCTGGCGGTGGACGCCGAAATCGACCTGGGCCCCACGCCCGGCGCCTACGGCATCGCCGCGCGCCTGCACGTCAGCCTGCCCGGCATGGAGCGCTCAGCCGCGCAGGCGTTGCTGGATGCCGCGCACAAGGTCTGCCCCTACTCCAATGCCACCCGCGGCAACATCGACGTGACCATCAGCCTCGCCTGAACCCGGCGCTCGGGTGGCGCGACCCGCCACGCTTGACGTGGATCAACGAGTCGCCGCTGCGGGGCACCGTCCGGGCGGCCGCTACGGGATGATCGCGGGAACGGCATGTCGCCGCCACCCGATGAAACTCGCCCTGCTCGCGGACCTTCACGCCAACCTGCACGCGCTGGACGCCTGTCTCGCGGATGCGGCGGCGCGCGGCGCGATGCAGTACGCGTTCCTGGGCGACCTGGTCGGCTACGGCGCCCAACCCGCGGCCGTGCTCGGCCGCGTGATGGACATGGCAAACAAGGGGGCCTGGGTGCTGCGCGGCAATCATGACGAGGCCAGTGTGGCGCCCCTGCCGTCCAGCCCGCGAGCCGACCGGGCGGGCGCCGCCTGGACGGCGAGCCAGCTCGACGCAAGCCAGCGCGAGTTCCTGGCCGCCCTGCCCCTGACGATGCAGCGGGACTTCATGCTGCTGGTGCACGCCAGCGCGCACGAACCGCAACGCTGGGACTATGTCGTGGACGCGGTCAGCGCCACGGCGAGCCTGGACGCAGCGGCGGCGGCAGGCGCCACCCATGTCTTTGGCGGCCATGTGCATGAGCAGCGCCTGTTCTACCAGGGGTCCGGGCGCGACGCGATGGCGTTCGAGCCGACCCCCGGCATCGCAGTGCCGCTGCCGCGCCACCGGCGCTGGCTCGCCACCGTCGGATCGGTAGGCCAGCCGCGCGACGGCCGGCCCGATGCGATGTACGCCCTCTTCGACAGCGCTTCGATGCGGCTGCTATTCGTGCGCGTGCCTTACGACCACGAGGCCGCGGCCCAGGCGATCCGGCGCGCTGGATTGCCGGAGTTCAATGCGCAGCGCCTCGCGCTGGGGCAATAGCCGTGAAGCTGCTGCAGCCCGGAACGGACATCGACGGCTTCGAGATCGTCGAGTGCGTGCATGCCGGCGGCATGGCCCACGTGTACCGCGTGCGCTATTCGCGCAGCGCGCATGAGCCGGGCTTCCCGATGGCGATGAAGGTGCCGCGCATGACCAGCGGCGACGGCGCGGAAAACATCATCGGCTTCGAGGTCGAGCACCAGCTGCTGCAGGTGCTCACCGGGCCCCATGTCCCGCGCTTCGTGGCGGCCGGCGATCTCGCGCGCGTGCCCTACCTCGTGATGGAATACATCGAAGGCAAGCCGCTGCAGGATTGGGTCGATCGCGCCAGTGACACCGGCGTCAGGCCGCAGGCGCAGGAGATCGCCCGTCTCGGCGCGGCCGTGGCACTCGCGGCGCACAGCCTGCACCAGCAGGACGCCGTGCACTTGGACCTCAAACCCGGCAATGTGATGATCCGGCCGGATGGCAGCGCGGTGCTGCTCGATTTCGGCCTGAGCTGGCATGCGCATTACCCGGACCTGCTGGCCGACGAGATGAGGCTGGCCGTGGGCTCTCCGCCGTGGATCGCGCCCGAGCAGGTGGTCGGCGTGCGCGGCGATCCGCGCAGCGATGTCTTCGCGATCGGCGTCATGCTGTATGAACTGGCCACCGGCAAATTGCCCTTCGGCAATCCGCAAACGCGCGGCGGGCTGCGCCAGCGGCTGTGGATGGACCCCGCCCCGCCGCGTGCGCTGGAACCGGCCACGCCGCCGTGGCTGCAGCAGGTGATCCTGCGCTGCCTGGAGCCCGAGGCCGACGAGCGCTACGCCTCCGCGGCCCACCTCGCGTTCGACCTGGCGCATCCCGAGCAGGTGCAGGTCGGCTCGCGCGGCGAGCGCACGAAGCGCACGCCGTGGCGCGTTCACTTCAAGCGCTGGCTGCGGGCCGCCGGCCTGCACTACCACCCGAGCCCGTTGCCCAGCGTGCAGGTGGAGCAGGTCCCGATCGTCGTCGTCGCCGTGCCATGGAAGGACGTGAGCGATGCGACCCTGTATTCGCTGCGGCAGGCCGCGGCACGTTCCCTCGGCATCCGGCCGGGCGCCCGGCTGGCTTGCGTCACGGTGGTTTCGCCGGCCGACACGGATACCACCGACGACCGGTTCAGCGAGGTCCAGGTGCGCCGGGTGCAGCTCGAGCGGCTGCGCCAGTGGGCCCAGGGGCTGGACCTGGAAAAACACCGCGCATCGTTCCACGTGCTCGAGTCGCGCGATCCGGCCGAGGCGCTGGTGGAATACGCGCGCGCCAACGGCGCCACATTGATGATCCTCGGCGCGGCCACGCACGGGCTGAAGATGCAGCGGCTGGTCGCGACCGTCCCGGTGCGCGTCGCCATGTACGCGCCTTGCAGCGTGCTGCTCGTGAAACAATCCTTGCCGTTCGAACGGCTGGGCGATCGTGCCGCGCTGCCGGAGGCGCCGGAGGCGACAATGGGCCATGTCGTCTCACCCTTATGAAGTACTGACCCCGGCCGTGGTGCTGGACGCGCTGGACACCGTCGGGCTGCGCGGCGACGGCCGGCTGATGGCGCTCAGCTCGTACGAGAATCGCGTCTATCAGGCGTACCTCGAAGAACCGGTGGAAGGCCACGCGGCCGTGGTCGCCAAGTTCTACCGGCCCGGCCGCTGGAGCGAGGCCCAGATCCTGGAAGAGCACGCGTTCGCGGCCGAGCTCGCGGCCGGCGAAGTGCCGGCGGTTGCGCCGCTGGTGCTGGGCGGTCGCACGTTGCACGAGCACGCGGGCTTCGCGTTCAGCGTGAGTCCGCGCCGCGGCGGCCGCGCGCCGGAGCTCGACGACACGGAAGTGCTGGAATGGATCGGCCGCTTTCTCGCCCGCATCCACATGGTCGGCGCGCGCAGGCCATTCGAAACCCGGCCGGCGCTCGACCTGCGCAGCTTCGGCGCCGAGCCGCGCGAGTGGCTATTGGCGCACCAGATGATCCCGCTGGACGTGCAGGCGCTGTGGGACAGGCGTTGCGGCGAGGCGCTGCGCATGATCGAGGACACGGCCCTGGGCGAGCGGGCAGATTCCGGGATCGCCATGATCCGCCTGCACGGCGACTGCCATCCGGGCAACATCCTGTGGACGCCCGGCGAAGGGCCGCATTTCGTGGATCTGGACGACGCGCGCACCGGGCCGGCCGTGCAGGACATGTGGATGCTGCTCTCCGGTGAACGGGCGCAGCGCCAGCGCCAGCTCGGGCCGCTGGTGGACGGCTATGAAATGCTGCGCGAATTCGATCGCGCCGAGCTGGCGCTGATCGAGCCGCTGCGCACGTTGCGCCTGATCCACTACAGCGCGTGGCTGGCGCGCCGGTGGGACGATCCGATCTTCCCGATCAACTTTCCGTGGTTCGGCTCCAGCGATTACTGGCAGGGCCAGGTGCAGATGCTGGAAGAGCAGATCGAGGCGATGGCGGAGCCGCCGCTGGTCGTCTAGCCGCTAATCCTTTTCTACCAGGACCGCAGCGCCGCGGCTTCGGCGGGGGCCGGGAAAACTCTCTTCGCTGCGCGCCGGGGATGTTGCATGCTAACGTGCTTCGGTTTTTCCACGCCCACCCAGGAGACTTGCTCATGCACCGCCGCTCTGTCATCGCCGCCCTGTCGCTGTTCGCGGCTGTCCTGGCGAACGCCCAGGCTCCCTATCCCAGCAAACCGGTCACGATGGTCGTGCCGTTCCCGCCCGGAGGGCTCGCCGACCTGGTGGCCCGGCCGGTAGCCGAAGCGATGTCGCGCGATCTGGGCCAACCGGTCGTGATCGAGAACAAGGCCGGTGCGGGCGGCGGCGTGGGCATGGCCTATGCGGCCAAGGCACCGGCCGACGGCTACACCGTGCTGATGGCGCTCTCGTCGCTGACCGTGATTCCCGAGGCCGACGCGGTGCTGGGCCGCGCGCAGATGTATTCGCTCAATTCGCTGCGGCCGATCGCGCGTTTCACCGCCGACCCCACGGTGCTTGCCGTGCGCGCCGACGCGCCGTGGAAGACCGCGAAAGACTTCGTGGAAGATGCGCGCAAGCGCCCCGGCGCCATCAATTACGGATCGTCGGGCAACTACGGCACGATGCATGTGCCGATGGAAATCCTGTCGCAGAACGCCGGCGTCAAGATGACGCACGTGCCGTTCACCGGCGCCGGGCCGGCGGTCGTCGCGCTGCTCGGCGGCCAGATCGATGCGGTCTCGTCCGGGCCCGCCACGGTGCTGCAGCACGTCAAGTCCGGCAAATTGCGGGTGCTCGCGCATTGGGGCAATGGCCGGCTCGAGACGATGCCGGAGGTGCCCGCGCTCAAGGACGCGGGCTACAACGCAGAGTACGCGCAGTGGTCGGGCCTGTTCATTCCGGCCGCCACGCCGGAGCCGATCGCGCAGCGCCTGCGTGCCGCCGCGCGCGTCGCCGCGCAGGACGCGAAGGTCAAACAGGTGATCCTCAACGCCGGCAGCCCGGTGCTCTACCAGGACACGCCCGACTTCGAGAAGTACGTCCAGGCCGACGCGAAGCGCATGGCCGAAGTGGTCAAGAAGATGGGCAAGGTGGAGTGAAGAGCTACGCCAGCAGCGTGTTGACGCGCTTGACGTAGGCGGCGGGATCGTCCGGCAGGCCCCCCTCGGCCAGCAGCGCCTGGTCGAACAGGATGTGGGCGAGGTCGTCGAAATGCTCCGAAGCCTCGAGCTTTTTGACCAGCGGATGGCTCGCATTGACCTCGAGCACCGGCTTGACTTCCGGCACCTTCTGCCCCGCCTGCTTGAGCATGCGGGCCAGCTGCATGCTCATGCCGCTGTCGCTGACCACGAGGCATGCGGGTGAATCGACCAGCCGGGTCGTGACGCGCACGTCCTGCGCCTTGTCCTTGAGCGCTTCCTTCAGTTTCTCGAGCACCGGCTTGAAAGCCTCGGCCGCTTCCTCGGCTGCTTTCTTCTCGGCCTCGTCCTGCAATTTGCCCAGGTCCACCGCGCCCTTGGCGACGGACTGCAGCGGCGTGCCGTCGAATTCGTGCAGGTAGCTCAGGGCCCACTCATCGACGCGGTCCGTCATCAGCAGCACCTCGATGCCCTTCTTGCGGAAGACTTCGAGCTGCGGGCTGCTCCTGGCGGCCGCCAGCGTGTCGGCGGTGATGTAGTAGATCGCCTCCTGGCCTTCCTTCATGCGCCCCTTGTAATCGGCGAGCGAAACGCTTTGCGCGTCGGACCCGGTCGACGCGAAACGCAACAGCCGCGCCAACCGTTCGCGATTGGCGAAGTCCTCACCCAGCCCTTCCTTGAGCACGGCGCCGAATTCCGCGTAGAACTTCGCGTACTTGCCCTTGTCCTCTTGCGGCGCGCCCTCGTCCTTTTCCGCCTTCGCCAGATCCTCCAGCATCGCCAGCACGCGCCTGGTCGAGCCTTCGCGGATCGCCTTCACGTCGCGGCTTTCCTGCAGCAGTTCGCGACTGACGTTCAAAGGCAGGTCCGACGAATCGATCACGCCCTTGACGAAGCGCAGGTAGACCGGCAGCAGCGCCTCGGCCTCGTCCATGATGAACACACGCTTGACGTACAGCTTGACGCCGGCGACCTTCTCGCGGTTCCACAGGTCGAACGGTGCATGGGCGGGGATGTAGAGCAGCTGCACATACTCCGTCGCACCTTCCACGCGGTTATGCGCCCAGGCCAGCGGCGGTTCATGGTCGTGGCTGATCTGCTTGTAGAACTCCTGGTACTGCTCCGCCGTGATGTCCTTCTTCGGGCGCGTCCACAGCGCGCTGGCCTGGTTGACGCGCTCCCATTCGTCGGTGAGCACCATCTCGCCGCCCTTGGTGCTACCGGTGGGGCCACTCTCATCTTTTTCGCCTTCCCGCCATTCCTCCTTGCGCATCAGGATCGGCAGCGAGATGTGGTCGGAGTACTTCGCGATGATCGACTTGAGCTTCCACGTCGAAAGGTAATCAAGCGCATCCTCGCGCAGGTGCAGCGTG
>JAGRPN010000216.1 GCA_019449555.1 Ramlibacter sp. | reverse complement strand
CATCACCTGCGGGCCCGGCTGGATGTTGTGGATCGTCATCGCGCCGACCATCAGCGCCATCACGGCATTGGGCGGGATGCCCAGCGTCAGCAGCGGGATGAACGAGGTCTGCGCGCCGGCGTTGTTGGCCGACTCCGGCGCCGCCACGCCGCGGATGTTGCCCTTGCCGAACGGCACTTCACCCGGGCGCAATTTGGTCTTCTTCTCCACCGTGTACGCGGCGAAGGACGCCAGCAGCGCGCCGCCGCCGGGCAGGATGCCGAGCGACGAGCCGAGCAGCGTGCCGCGCAGCACGGCCGGGATCATGTTCCTGAAGTCTTCCTTGGTCGGGAACAGCCCCTTCACCTTGCCCGTGAACACCTCACGGTGCTCGGACGATTTGGAGAGGTTGCTGATGATTTCGCCGTAACCGAACACGCCCATCGCGATGGTGATGAAGCCGATGCCGTCGGTGAGTTCCGGGATGTCGAACGAGTAACGCGCGACGCCGGAGTTGACGTCGGTGCCCACCAGCCCGAGCAACAGGCCCAGGATGATCATCGCGATCGCCTTGATCAGCGAGCCCGAGGCCAGCACCACCGCGCCGATCAGGCCCAGGATCATGAGCGAAAAGTATTCGGCCGGCCCGAACTTGAACGCCACCTCGGTGAGCGGCGCGGCGAAGGCCGCCAGAATCAGGGTGCCGACACAACCCGCGAAGAACGAGCCGAGACCGGCGGCCGCCAACGCCGGGCCCGCACGACCCTGCCGCGCCATCTGGTAGCCGTCGATCACGGTGACGACCGAGGACGATTCGCCCGGCAAATTGACCAGGATGGCGGTGGTCGACCCGCCGTACTGCGCGCCGTAATAGATGCCGGCCAGCAGGATCAGGGCGGATACGGGCGGCAGCGCGTAGGTGGCCGGCAGCAGCATCGCGATGGTGGCGACCGGGCCGATGCCGGGCAGCACGCCGATCAGCGTGCCCAGCAGGCAGCCGACGAAGCAGTACAGCAGGTTGATCGGCGTGACCGCGACACCGAAGCCGATCGAGAGGTTGGCAATCAGATCCATTTTTATTTTTCCTTCAACCGGTGATGAACGTCGGCCAGACCTGGAACTGCAGCTTCAGCAGCACGATGAAGGCCAGGTAGCTGCCGATCGCCAGGACCGTCGCCAGGATCAGGTTCTCCTTGAAGCTGAACTCGTCGCCGGCCAGGCTCGAGATGAACGTGAGGCCGTAGACCGCGACGATCATTCCCATCGCCGGCAGCCCGATGCTCGGCAGGCCGCCCAGCAAGATGCCGAACAGCAGGTTCGCCGCGATGATGAATCCCAGCGGCTTCCACGCCCATTTGCCGACCGGCTCGCCGTCCTCGGTTTCCACCACCAGCGATTCGAACAGGATGAACGCGCCGAGTCCGGCCAGCAGGATCCCGAGCATCAACGGGAAATAACCGGGGCCCATGCGGGCGCCTTCGCCGATGTGATACGTGGTCGCGCCCCAGGCGAACGCGATGCCCACGCCGATGAACATCAGGCCCGAATAAAAGTCCTGCTGACTCTTGATCTTCACGTGCGGATCTCCTCGAAACAGTTCGGTCGGCCGCCATTTTCAGTGCTGGGCTGCCCCATTCCGATGTGGGTTTCACCTACTGGAAAACGCGCTTGCCCGGGCGCGGCACGGCCGGGTCAATCCAGCGGCGGGGTGGCCGTGAGCACTTCCTCCAGCGTGGTCAAGCCCTCGGCCACGCGCAGCGCGCCCGCCAGCCTCAGCGGCCGCATCCCGTCGGCCACGGCCTGGCGGCGCAGCGCGTCGATCGAGGGGGACTGCGCGACCTTGTCCTTGAATGCCTGGCTGACCGTCAGCAGTTCGTACAGGCCCATGCGCCCGAGAAAACCGGTCATCCGGCAGTCGACGCAGCCCACCGGCTGGTAGGGCTTGTAGCCGCCGGCGATCTTCCAGGGCTTGACTACCGCGTCCAGGGCTTCGCGCGACGCCCCGGTGTCCTGTTGGCGACACTGTTTGCATAAGGTGCGCACCAACCGCTGCGCCAGCACGCCGAGCATGGTCGCGTTGATGAGGTAGGCGGGAATGCCCAGTTCCATCAGCCGGGTGATCGCCGAAGGCGCATCGTTCGTGTGCAGCGTGGAAAACACGAGGTGGCCCGTCAGCGCCGCCTGCACCGCCATCTCGGCGGTCTGCAGGTCGCGGATCTCGCCGACCATGATGATGTCCGGGTCCTGGCGCATCAGCGCGCGCAACCCTTCGGCGAAGCCGAAATCCAGCTGCGTCTGCACCTGCGTCTGGTTGAAAGCGGGCTCGATCATCTCGATCGGGTCCTCCACCGTGCTCACGTTCACCTCTTCGGTCGCGATGCGCTTGAGCGTGGAATAAAGCGTGGTCGTCTTGCCCGAGCCGGTCGGTCCGGTGACCAGCACGATGCCGTGGGGGCGCCGCACCAGCGCCTCCCAGCGCTGCGCATCGTGCTGCGCGAAGCCCAGCGCATCGAGGTCCTTCACCGCCGTGTCCGGATCGAAGATGCGCATCACCATCTTCTCGCCGAAGGCGGTGGGCAGCGTCGACAGGCGCATCTCGACCTCATCGCCGCGCTGGTTGCGTGTCTTGATGCGGCCGTCCTGCGGCCGGCGCTTTTCCACCACGTCCATGCGGCCCAGCAACTTGATGCGAGCCGTCATCGCGCTCAGCACGCCCATGGGCATCTGGTAGACCGGGTGCAGCACGCCGTCGATGCGGAACCGTATGACCCCCTGCTCGCGGCGCGGCTCCAGGTGGATATCGCTGGCGCGCTGCTCGAACGCGTAGTTCCACAGCCAGTCGACCACCTGCACCACACCCTGGTCGTTCGCGTCGAGCTGCTTGTTGCTCTTTCCCAGTTCCACCAGCTGCTCGAAGCTGGCCGCCCCGGCATTGCCGCCGGCCCTCTGGGCGGCGCGCACCGACTTCGCGAGCGCGAAGAACTCGGCCGTATAGCGCTGGATGTCCAGCGGGCTGGCCACCACACGGCGCACGGTGCGCCGCGACTGGCGCTCGACCTCGTCGACCCAGTCCGTCAGGAACGGCTCGGCGGTCGCCACCACCACCTCGGAGAGCGTGACCTGCACCGGCAGCACGTGATGGCGTTCCGCGTAACCGGCGCTCATCGTGTCGGCCACCTTGCCCACGTCGACCTTGAGCGGGTCGATGCGCAGGTACTCCAGTTGCGCGCGCCCGGCGATCCACTGCGTGAGCGATTCGATATCCAGCGGCTTGCCGCCGGCGGCGCGTTCCATCGCCACGGCCGCGAGCCGCACCAGCGGATGCTGCGCGCTTTCGGCCTGCGAGCAGCGCGCGATCGTGCGCTGGGCCTCTTCCGCGGAGATCACGCCGTCCTGCCCGAGCCATTCGACCAGCCGGCGCCAGTCCAGCGGTCCCCGTTGCGGGCTGCGGGCGAGTTTGGGTCGGGCGACGGCGGTCATGGGGGAGTGTCTTCAACGGGCTTGAACACCCGCAACCACTTGCGGGCGGGCAAGCCCCAGCGAGTTTCAATGGTTTGCGCTCGTTCGGCAAGCTTGGCCCGGTCGGGGCGCTGCGGCGTGCGAAGCGCCAGCACGATGGTGTTGCCCTCGCGCGTCGGCCGGAACGCCCACACGGCGCCGGCGCCGAACACGCCCGCGATCTTGCGCAGGCTGCGCTCGTAGCTGGAGGATCGGCCGAACAGGTTGACCGTCATGCAGCCGTCCTCGGTCAGCAGCCGGCGGCAGTCGCCGTAGAACTGTTCGCTGTCAAGCACCGGCGCCGCCGCTTCCTGGTCGTACAGGTCCACCTGCAGCGCGTCGACGCTGCCGCGCCAGTGTTCGTGGGCGGCCACCTGCGCGGCGTCGCCCAGGATCACCGACAGCCGCGGGTCGTCGGGCGGCAGCTTGAACCAGATGCGGCACGCCGCGATCACCTGCGCATTGAGTTCGATCGCCGTCGTCTTCATGCGCAGCTTGCGCCAGCAGAACTTGGTCAGCGCGCCGGCGCCCAGGCCCAACTGCATCGCATGGCGTTTCGGCACCGAAGCGGGCTCGAAGAACAATAGCCAGGCCATCATGCGCTGCACGTACTCCAGTTCGATTTCGAACGGCTTGTCCAGCAGCATCGAACCCTGCACCCACTCGGTGCCGAGATGCAGGTAGCGCACGTCGCCGTGATCGGAGAAATTGACTTCGGGGAGTCGGACAGGGGGCTGCTTCACTGCCCGGCATTATCGCCAGCGGCGGCTAGGCCGCCCCGGCCAGTAACGGCCCCAGTTTCGGCAATGCCTGCATCGCGTTGCGCGTGGTCGCATCGGCCAGTTCGTCCAGGCCGATGCCGCGCAGTGCGGCCACGACCTGCGCGATACGCGGCAGTTCGGCCGGTTCGTTGCGGGCCTGGGGTTCGCCGGCAGCGCGTTGCTGCGCGGTGCGGTACAGCCACTGCGGCGGGATGTCGGGCGCATCGGTTTCCAGCACGATGGCCTCCAGCGGCAATTGCATTGCCAGCCGCCGCACCTGCCGCGCCGCCTCGAACGTGACCGTGCCGCCGAACCCCAATTTGAACCCCAGCCGGACGAACTCCTGCGCCTGCTGGAGACTGCCGTTGAACGCATGCGCGATGCCGCTCACGCCGGCCGGCCGCAAATGCTTGAGCAACCGGTCGGCCGAGCGCCGCACGTGCAGGATCACCGGCAGGCCATGGCGGCGCGCGATCGCGAGTTGCTCCCGGTAAAAAAGTTCCTGGCGCGCGGCATCGAGGCCGGGCACGAAATAGTCGAGCCCGATCTCGCCGACCGCCACCAGCCGCGGGTCGTCGCGCGCGGCGGCCAGCGCCCGGTCCAGGCCCTCCAGGTCATCCGTGTGCGCACCGCCCGTACACAACGGATGAATGCCCAAAGCGTAGCTGTCGCCATATCGATGAGCCAGCACGCGAACGGCATCGAAGTCGGCCACCTCGACCGCGGGCAGCACGCAATGCGCCACCGCGCCCGCGGCGGCGCGCGAGCGCACGGCAGGCGTGTCGGCGGCGAACTCCCTCGCGTCGAGGTGGCAATGGGTGTCGATCCACGTCGGCATGGAAGCGATGATGCCCGAGCGCGGCGAGCGCGTCCGGCGACCAGGCCATCCGGCCATTTGTCACGAGCGTGCGGGCCAAAACCCTGCTCGCGCCGAGCCCCCATGCAGACCGGCGCAAAGCGTGATACCGTGCGTTTTCCCTTTGGTTTTTCCTCGTTTCTCCCGCAGTTTCTCGATAGGTGGACGAATGCGCAGGCCAGCCCTTTACAGCTCAAGCCGCTCGGGCCGGTCGGGACAGGCCGCTGCGCCGACCGACCCGTCCGAGCCTGCCGTTTCGCCGGCGACACTGAAGGCGAAATCCAGGTTCGCGCTGTCGAGCACGCGGGCGTTGTGGATGGCCATCCTGGTGCTCGCAGTAGCGCTGGGCTACAGCCTCAGTCTCGGGCTGCAGCCCGGCCAGCCGAAACTCACGCAAAAGGACATCAACGCGGCGGTGCTCAAGACGCTCGAGACGCAGGTGCTGCCCTCCGAGTACGCCAAGGCCTATGAGAACGTCTTTCCCTCGGTCGTGCGGGTCGTGAGCTACGTGAAGAAAAGCCGGGTGCAGGAAGACAGCCACAAGAGCGTCCACGCCGGCGCGCGGCCGAAGCCGCTGGGCCCGGCGACCGGCACCGACGTCACCGCGGACAAGGATGACGAGGAGGTCGAAAACGGCGTGGGCAGCGGCGTCGTGATCATCGACAAGGGCATCATCCTCACCAACCTGCATGTCGTTTCCGGCGCGGACCACATCAAGGTGGTGTTCTCCGACGGGCTCGAATCGACCGCCTCGATCACCGGCGTGCAACCGGAGAATGACCTGGCAGTGCTGCAGGCCAGCAAGATTCCCGACGACCTGATCGCCGCCACGATGCGCTCCACCAGCGACCTCGCCCCGGGCGACAAGGTGCTGGCGGTGGGCTTCCCGTTCGGCATCGGCCCGTCCGCTTCGGGCGGGATCGTGTCGGGCCTGAAGCGGGCGTTCCGCTCGCCCGAAGGCAAGCAGGAAATGCACAACCTGATCCAGTTCGATGCGGCGGCCAACCCGGGCAATTCCGGCGGCCCGCTCGTCACGATGGACGGCGAGGTGGTGGGCATCGTCACGGCGATCCTGAACCCCACGCCGGCGCGCACCTTCATCGGCATCGGCTTCGCCGTGCCAATCGAGAACGCTGCCGCCGCGGCCGGCCTGCCGCCTTTCTGACATTTCTTTTTTCCCCAACTCAGGACACGAGCCCACGCCCATGGAATCCACCACCCGCCTGGACAGCGCCACCGCGCAACTGATGGAACAGATCCTCTACGAAGTCAAGCGAGTGGTGGTCGGCCAGGACCGGTTCCTCGAGCGCGTGATGGTGGCCATGCTGGCGCAAGGGCATCTGCTCGTCGAAGGCGTGCCCGGACTGGCGAAGACCCTCACGGTGAAGACGCTGGCCAACACCATCACGGGCCGTTTCAAGCGCATCCAGTTCACGCCCGACCTGGTGCCCGCGGACCTGGTGGGCACGCGCATCTACAACCAGAAGACCGGTGAGTTCAGCACGGCGCTCGGGCCGGTGTTCACGAACCTGCTGCTGGCCGACGAAATCAACCGCGCGCCCGCCAAGGTGCAAAGCGCCCTGCTCGAAGTGATGCAGGAGCGCCAGGTGACCATCGCCGGCGAGACGCACAAGGTGCCCAGCCCCTTTCTCGTGATGGCGACGCAGAACCCGATCGAGACCGAGGGCACGTATCCGCTGCCCGAAGCGCAGGTGGACCGTTTCATGATGAAGGTGCTGGTGGACTATCCGACCGACGAGGAAGAGTTCGTCATCGTCGAGCGCGTCACCGGCCCGGCCGTCAACGTCTCCGCCGTGGCCACCACCGAGCAGCTCGCGGCACTGCAGCAGGAGTGCCGGCGCATTTACGTGGATCCTTCGCTGGTGCAATACGCCGTGCGTCTCGTTTCGGCCACCCGCACGCCGGAACGGCACGGGCTCAAGGACCTCGGCAAGTACATCACGTTCGGCGCCAGCCCGCGCGCCACCATCAACCTGACCGAGGGCGCACGAGCGCTGGCCATGCTGCGCGGGCGCACCTACGCGCTGCCGGAAGACATGAGCGACCTGGTGCCCGACGTGCTGCGGCACCGGCTGGTGCTGTCGTACGAGGCGCTATCCGAAGGACTGTCGCCGGATGCGCTCGTGGGCAAGATCATGGCCAAGATCCCGGCCCCGCCGCGACCGTTGGAACATGAAAAGCTCGCCGCTTAACGGGCACGACGCGCCGACCAGCGCCGCGGACGCGGGAGCGGACGCGTCGGCGGAAAGCGTGCTGCGCCGGCTGGAGTGGACTGTCATCCGCCGGCTCGACGGCCTGTTGCAGGGCGATTACCGCACGCTGTTGCGTGGCACGGGCCTGGATCTGGCGGACCTGCGCGAGTACCAGCACTATGACGACGTGCGCCATATCGACTGGAACGTGACGGCGCGGCTGCAGGTGCCGCACGTGCGCGTGTTCACCGAGGACCGCGAGATGGCAGCCTGGTTCCTGATGGACCTGAGCCCGTCGGTGGATTTCGGCTCGGGCGAACAGCGCAAGCGCAGCGTGTCGGCTGAATTCGTCGCCGTGCTCGCGCGCATGCTCACGCGCCACGGCAACCGCGTCGGCGCCCTGCTCTACGGCTCGGGGGTCGATGCGATGATCCCCACGCGGGGCGGCCGGCGCCATGTATTGCACCTGCTGCACAGCATTCGCAGCCGCCCGGTCGCTCCCGAGTCGGGCACGACCCGATTGCGCGAATTGCTCGAATCGGCCGCCGCGACGATCAAGCGCCGCTCGACGCTGTTCGTCGTGTCCGACTTCATCAGCGAGCCGGGCTGGGAACGGCCACTCGCGTTGCTGGCACAGCGCCACGAGGTGGTGGCGGTGCGGGTGCTGGATCCGCTCGAACTCGAATTGCCCGACCTGGGCCTGCTGACCATGCGCGACAGCGAAACCGGCGAGCAACTGCTGGTGGACACGCACGACAAGGGCTTTCGCAGGCGCTTCGCGCGCATCGCCGCCCAGCGCGAAGCCGAGCTGCGTGAGGGCTTCGTCAAAGCCGCGGTGGACGCGCTGGAGCTGTCCACCGACGGCGACCTGGTCGACGCCGTGGTGCGGTTCGCCGATATGCGCAAGCGCCGGGCCCGGCTTTCCGCGGGCGGCCTGCCCTCGCACCTGCAGCACGCCGCCTGACGAGAGGAGAACACCCGATGAATTTCCTCTGGCCCGAATTCCTCTGGCTGCTGCTCGCACTGCCGCTGCTGGTGCTGCTGTACCTGTGGCTATTGCGACGCAAACGCAAACTGGCGGTGCGCTATGCGTCGCTGGCGATCGTCAAGGAGGCGATGGGCGGCGGCGCGGCGATGCGCCGCCATATCCCGCCCGCGCTGTTCCTGCTCGCCCTGGCCGCCATGCTGCTGGCCGCTGCGCGGCCGGTGGCGGTGGTGACGCTGCCGTCGAACCAGCAGACCATCATCCTCGCGATGGACGTGTCGGGCAGCATGCGGGCCACCGACGTGCAGCCCAGCCGGCTGGTGGCCGCGCAGAACGCCGCCAAGTCCTTTCTGGGCGAACTGCCGCGCCACGTGAAGGTCGGGATCGTCGCGTTCGCCGGTTCCGCGCAGGTGGCCCAGTCGCCGACCACGAACCACGAGGATCTCATCACGGCGATCGACCGCTTCCAGCTCCAGCGCGCCACCGCGACCGGCAACGCGATCGTGATCTCGCTGGCCACCCTGTTCCCCGATGCGGGCATCACCCTGGAGTCGATGCAGGTCGGGCGCGAACGCCAGCACGGGATGGCCATCGACGCCGAGCGCAAAGACAAGAAGGAGTTCACGCCGGTCGCTCCCGGTTCGTACCCCTCGGCCGCGATCATCATGCTGACCGACGGGCAGCGCACCACGGGCGTGGACCCGATGGAAGCCGCAAAGATGGCGGCCGACCGGGGGGT
The DNA here is from genome assembly GCA_019449555.1 of Ramlibacter sp. Lineage (GTDB taxonomy): Bacteria > Pseudomonadota > Gammaproteobacteria > Burkholderiales > Burkholderiaceae_C > Ramlibacter. The sequence continues at coordinate 34,519 of JAGRPN010000216.1, read as the reverse complement.
GCGCGTCTATACGGTGGGCATCGGCACCGTCGATGGCGAGACGATCGGTTTCGAGGGCTGGTCGATGCGCGTGCGGCTCGACGAGGAAACACTCAAGGCGATCGCGAACAAGACCAGCGCGGAATATTTCTATGCCGGCACCGCGCACGACCTGAGGAAGGTGTACGAGACGCTCAGCTCGCGCCTGACGGTCGAGAAGAAGGAAACCGAGATCTCGGCGCTCTTCGCCATGGCCGCCGCCGCGCTGGCCCTCTTGTCGGCCGGCCTGTCGCTGCTGTGGTTCAACCGGATCCTGTAGCGCCCCCGCTTCGGCCTGCCGAGCTGGCCGAGCTTTCGGAACTGTTCCGCGCCGGCCGCCATGCCGAACTCGAAGCGGCCGCGCAGCGGCTGCTTCGGCTGTATCCCCAGCAGGGTTTCCTGTGGAAAGCGCTCGGCGTCGCACGCGCGGCGCTCGGCAAGCAACGCGAAGCGCTGGCGGCCAAGACGCGCGCCGCCCAGCTGCTGCCGCAGGACGCCGAGGCGCGTGCCAACCTGGCGAACGCGTTGCTGGCGCATCGCAGTTACGAGCCGGCCGAGGCGCATTTTCGCCGTGCGATCGCGCTCGACCCGAAGATGGCCACCGCGTGGGGCGGCCTCGGTGCAGCGCTGGGCGCTCGCGGCAAGTATGCCGAAGCCGTGTCGTGCCTGCGGCAGGTGACCGAGTTGCAGCCGCAATCGGCAAGTGCGCATAACCAGCTTGGCAATGTGCTGCGCGACGGTGCCCGCATGCCCGAGGCCAGGCGCTGCTACGAGCAGGCGCTGGCTTTGCGAAGCGATTTCCCGGAAGCGCTGAGCAACCTGGGCAACACGCTCGCGGACCTCGGCCTGCCGCACGAGGCCGAGCGGCGCTATCGCGAGGCCCTGGCGCTGCAGCCGGACCGCGCCGAAATCCACAGCAACCTGGGCAACCTGTTGAAGGACCAGGGCAGGCTGGCCGAAGCGCAAGCCGCGTACCGGGCCGCGGTGGAAGTGGACCCCGCTTTCATCGGGGCGCACAGCAACCTGCTGCTGTCGATGAACCACGACCCCGACCTGAGCCCCGAAGCAGCCATGCAGGAGGCGCTGCGTTTCGGCAGATTCGCGGCCGAACGCGCTGGCCGGCCGCTGGCGACCGCGCGCGCGGCGCGCCTGCAGCGGCCGCTGCGTGTCGGTATGGTGAGCGGCGATCTGCGCAACCATCCGGTGGGTTATTTCCTGGAAGGCCTGGTGGCGCACCTGGATCCGGCTGAAGTCTGCCTGCTCGCGTATCCGACGGTGCCGCGCGAGGACGCGCTCACGGCGCGGATCAAGCCGCGCTTCGAACGATGGCAACCCATCGCCGACCTCGACGACGCGGCGGCGGCGTGGATCATTCATGGCGATTCGATCGACGTGCTGCTCGACCTCGCCGGGCACACCGCGCACAGCCGCCTCGGCGTTTTCGCGTGGCGTCCCGCACCCGTGCAAGCCACTTGGCTCGGCTATTTCGCGACCACGGGCCTCGCGGCGATGGACTGGCTGATCGCCGATCGCGCCAGCGTGGCGCCGGGTGACGAGCGGCATTTCACCGAGCGGATCTGGTATCTGCCCGAGACGCGGCTCTGTTTCCAGGCGCCGCAGCAAGCGCCTGGCGTGGCGCCGCTGCCGGCGCCGTCGCGGGGACGGGTCACCTTCGGCAGCTTCCAGAGCCTGGGCAAGATCAACGACCGCGTGCTGGCTGCGTGGGCCGAGGTGCTCCATGGCGTGCCCGGTTCGCAGCTCAGGCTGCAGAACGCGCAGATCGCTGACCCGGTGGTGCAGGACCGGCTGCGCGGCAGACTGCAGTCCGCGGGCATCGACCCGCAGCGGGTGAACATGCACGGCCGCAGCTCGCGGATGGCCTATCTGCAGGCGTACGGCGAAGTCGACATCGTGCTGGACACGTTCCCGTATCCGGGCGGCACCACCACCTGCGAAGCGTTGTGGATGGGCGTTCCCACGCTCACGTTGGACGGCGACCGGATGCTGTCACGCCAGGGTGCCAGCCTGCTGCGCGCCGCCGGGTTGGCCGGATGGATTGCGCAGGACCGCGCGGAATATGTGCGCAAGGCGGCCGCGCACGCGTGCGAGCTGCATGCGCTCGCGCAGCTGCGGGCCGGTTTGCGCGAGCAGGTGCGCGCGACGCCGCTGTTCGATGCCGCCCGATTCGCCCGCCACTTCACCGAGGCGGTGCTCGGGATGGCGCAGGCGCCGCGCTAAGGCGGGTTCCCAGGCTGCGGGCCGCCTCCGGCTTGTCAAAGGCTGCGCGCGAGCGCCCACGCCTGCTCGGCCAGCGGACGCGCGCGCTTGCCGGCCTGCAGGGCCTGCGCGTTCGATGCGTTGCCCTGCTGCGCCCGCTTCATGATCCCCTGCAGGATGCCCACCAGGCGGAACATGTTGAATACGAGGAAGTAGGTCCAGTGCTCGGGACTCACGCTGCTCGTGCGGCCGGTGCGCCGCAGGTACGCCTGCACGTACTCGGCTTCGGTGGGAATGCCCAGCGAGGGCAGGTCCAGGCTGCCCAGGCCGCGCGAGTTCTCGCCGCCGGCCATGTGCCACGTCATGCAGTGGTAGGCGAAGTCCACCAGCGGATGCCCCAGCGTGGACAGCTCCCAGTCCAGCACCGCGAGGATGCGCGGCTCGGCGGCGTGGAAGATCACATTGTCGAACCGGTAGTCGCCATGCACGATGCGCGTCTCGTCGCCGGGCGGGATGCGCGCCGGCAGCCACTCGATCAGGCGTTCCATCGCCTCGATCTGCCCGGTCTCGGAGGCGCGGTATTGGCGCGTCCAGCGCGCCACCTGGCGTTCGATGTAGTTGCCGGGCTTGCCGTAGTCGGCGAGACCCACGGCAGCGGGATCGACGCAATGCAGCGCGGCGATCACCCGGCCGAGTTCGTCGTAATGCGCGCGCCGCTGCGACGGGTCCATGCCGGGCAGGCTCGGGTCCCAGATCACCCGGCCTGGCACATAGTCCATCACATAGAACATCGCGCCGATGACAGCGGCGTCCTCGCACAGCGCATGGGCGCGCGCGACGGGAACACCCGTGTTCGCGAGCGCGCTGATCACGCGGAACTCGCGGTCCACCGCGTGCGCGGACGGCAACAGTTCGCCCGAGGGCTTGCGGCGCAATACATACTGCCGCCCGCCCGCGCCCAGCAGGAAAGTGGGATTCGACTGCCCGCCCTTGAACTGCTCCACCACGAGCGCGCCGCTGAAGCCTTCGACATGATCCCGCAGCCAGCGCGCCAGCGCGGCCTCGTCGAACGCATGTCGCGGCGCCACCGGCCGGGTGCCGATGAACTGCTCGAAGGCCGCCATCAGGCCACTTCGAACAGGCCCGCCGCCCCCTGGCCGCCGCCGATGCACATGGTCACGACGACGTACTTCGCACCGCGCCGCTTGCCTTCGATCAGCGCGTGGCCCGTGAGGCGCGAGCCGGTCACGCCATACGGGTGGCCCACCGCGATGGCGCCTCCGTTGACGTTGAGCAGTTCGTCGGGGATGCCCAGTTTGTCGCGGCAGTAGATCACCTGCACGGCGAACGCTTCGTTGAGCTCCCACAGCCCGACGTCCTTCATCTTGACGCCGGTGCGCTCCAGCAGGCGCGGAATCGCGAACACCGGCCCGATGCCCATCTCGTCGGGCTCGCAGCCCGCCACCGCGAAACCGCGGTAGATGCCCAGCGGCTGCAGGCCGCGCTGCTCGGCCAGCTTCGCACTCATCAGCACGCAGGCCGAGGACCCGTCGCTGAACTGACTCGCATTGCCTGCGGTGATGACGCCGCCCGGTATCGCCGGGCGGATCTTCTTCACGGCCTCGAGCGTGGTGTCGGGGCGAATGCCCTCGTCGGCGGCGATCGTCACTTCCTTGCGCGTGAGGCGGCCGCTCGCCTTGTCCACCACGCCCATCACGGTGGTCATGGGAGCGATCTCGTCGGTGAACTTGCCGGCCGCCAGGGCCGCGGCCGCGCGCTGCTGGCTGCGCACGCCGTATTCGTCCTGGGCCTCTTTGGGAATGTTGTAGCGCTTGGCAACCGTTTCGGCGGTCTGCAACATGCTCCAGTAGATTTCGGGCTTGCGCTCGAGCATCGCCGGATCGGCGCGCATGTGGCCGTTGGACTCGTTCTGCACGCACGAGATGCTTTCCACGCCGCCGGCGACCATCACGGGCACCTGGTCGACCATGATGCGCTGCGCCGCCATCGCGATCGCCTGCAGGCCGGAGGAACAGAAGCGGTTGATCGTCACGCCGGTGGTGGTGACCGGCAGGCCGGCGCGCAGCGCCGCGATCCGCGCCACGTTGCCGCCGGTGGTGCCTTCCGGCGCCGCCATCCCGAGGATCACGTCCTCGACTTCGGCCGGGTCGATGCCGGCGCGCTTGACGGCGTGCTCGATGGAATGCGCGGCCAGGGTCGCGCCGTAGGTCATGTTGAAAGCGCCTTTCCAGCTCTTGGCCAGGCCGGTGCGCGCGGTGGAGACGATGACGACGTCGGTCATGTTGGAGTCCTCGGGAATTCAATTGAACGTCTTGCCTGCTTCGGCGAGTTGCAGCAGCAGCGGCGCCGGCTGCCACGACGGGTCGGCGCCCGGCTCGGCCGCGAAACGGCGCAACGCGCGCACCACGTTGGGCAGCCCCACCGTGTCGGCGTAGAGCATCGGGCCGCCGCGGTACGCGGGAAAACCGTAGCCGTTGAGATAGACCAGGTCGATGTCGCTGGCGCGCGCGGCGATGCCCTGTTCCAGGATGCGCGCGCCTTCGTTCACCAGCGCGTAGATGCAGCGCTCCACGATCTCCTCGTCGCTCACCTTGCGCGGCGTGATGCCGTTGGCGGCGCGGTATTGGGCGATCAGCTGCTCGGTCAGGGGATCGGGAATCGGGTCGCGCTTGCCCGCTTCGTAGCGGTACCAGCCGGCGCCCGTCTTCTGGCCGAAGCGGCCCGCCTCGCACAACTTGTCGGCGACGATCGGTTTCATCGGAACGCCGGCTTCGGCGGCCCTGCGCTTGCGGGTGGCCCAGCCGATGTCCAGGCCCGCGAGGTCGCCCATGCGAAACGGTCCCATCGCGAGGCCGAACTTCTGCAGCGCGCCGTCGATCTGCTGCGGCAGCGCGCCGGCGCTGATCAGCCCCTGCGCGGCGGCGCCGTAGCGCGCGATCATGCGGTTGCCGATGAAGCCGTCGCACACCCCCGCCACCACGGCCACTTTCCTGATCTTCCTGGCGAGCGCCATCGCCGTGGCCAGCACGTCGGGTGAGGTCTTCGCGCCGCGCACCACTTCCAGCAGCCGCATCACGTTGGCCGGGCTGAAGAAGTGCAGGCCCAGCACGTCGGCCGGGCGCTTGGTGAAGCTCGCGATCTTGTCGATGTCGAGGTACGATGTGTTCGAGGCCAGGATCGCGCCGGGCTTGCATACCGCGTCGAGCTTGCGGAACACCTGCTCCTTGACCTCCATGTTCTCGAACACGGCTTCGATCACGAGGTCGGCGTCGGCGAACGGCCCGTAGTCTTCGACCGTCGGCGCGACGAGCGCCATGCGCTGCTCCACCTGCTGGGCGGTGAGCTTGCCCTTCTTCGCGGAGTTCTCGTAGTTGCGCCGGATCGTGGCGAGCCCCTTGTCCAGCGCGTCCTGTTTCATCTCCAGCAGCACCACCGGGATCCCGGCGTTCAGGAAGTTCATCGTGATGCCGCCGCCCATGGTGCCGGCCCCGATCACGCCGACCTTGCGGATTTCGCGCAGCGGCGTGCCTTCGGGCAGGTTCGCGATCTTGCCGGCGGCGCGCTCGGCGGCGAACACGTGGCGCAGCGCGCGCGACTCGGGCGACGCCATCAGCGTGACGAACGCTTCGCGCTCCAGCCGCACGCCTTCGTCGAACGGCTTGCTCACCGAGGACGCCACCGCTTCGACGCAGCGCAGCGGCGCCGGATACGGCCCGGCCATCGCGCCCACGTTGTTGCGCGCGAATTGCAGGAACGCTTCGGCCTGCGGGTCCTTGACCTTGACGTCGCGCAGGCGCTTGAGCGGCATGTTCTGCGACACCACTTTTTCAGCCAACGCGATGGCGGCGGCGACCGGGTCGCCGTCGGTCACTTCATCGAACAGCGCGGTGCCCTTGAGTTTCGCGGCCGGCACGATGGCGCCGGAGACGATCATGTTGAGAGCCGTTTCGAGCCCGACGGCGCGCGGCAGGCGCTGCGTGCCGCCGGCGCCCGGCAGCAGGCCCAGCTTCACTTCGGGCAGCGCGATCTGGGCATCGGACCTGGCGACGCGGTAATGCGCGCCCATCGCCAGCTCCAGCCCGCCGCCCATGCACACGCCGGAGATCGCGGCGACCACCGGCTTGGGCGAATTCTCGAACGCGGCGATCAGCACCTGCACGCGCGGCTCGCGCGAGGCATTGGGCGTGCCGAACTCCTTCACGTCGGCTCCGCCCGAGAAGGCGCGCTCGGTGCCGGTGACGACGATCGCCTTGGCGTCGGCGTCGGCCAGCGCGCGCTCCAGCGCGTCCATCAGGTCCTGGCGCAGGGCGGCGCCGATGCCGTTGATGGGAGGGTAGTCGAGGGTGATGACGGCGGTGCGGCCGCGGACGTCGTAGCGGGTGCTGCTCATGGCAGGCGTCTCCTTGAAGGCGGGGCGGCCCCCACGCGGGACCATGCGTTTCGAACTTCGGTTGCGAAGCGCGGACGGGGTGGTTCCGGTCAATTCTGCATCGCAGAACTGCGTTTCGCAGATCCGTCAGGATGCTAACATCAGCGCCGGTCGGTGTAAATCAGCAAGCCATGACATCTCCGTACGCCATCGCCGAAACCGCCGAGCCGGGCATCCCCGAGGGATTCCGGCGACTGGACGCCGGCGGCCCGTGGTTCCGGCTGATCGGCCCCGTGTACACGCATCCCCATCCGGCAGGCAGCGTCATCGTGGCGCTGCGCGTCGCGCCGCATCACCTCAACATGCAGGGTGTGACGCACGGCGGCATGCTCACCACCTTGGCCGACTCGGCGCTCGGCATCAACCTCGCAATCGCGCGAGGCCGGCGGGGCGGCCAGGTGACCGTCTCGTTCACGGCCGATTTCCTCTCGGATGCGCGCGAAGGCGACTGGCTGGAAGCGCATGTGATCATCACGCGCATGGGCAAGCGGCTGGCCTACGCCAATTGCGACCTCAAGGTCGGCGAACGCCACGTGCTGCGCTCCAGCGCGGTGTTCGCGATCGTGGAGCGGCAGTTGCCGCACGCAAGCGAGTGACGCCGCCCCGGCGCGTATGAGTTTTCTCGACTTCCTGCAGTCGCTCGGACTGGAACTTCCGACGCCGGCCTACCTGATCGGCGTGATGCTCTTCGGCATCGTCGGGGCCGTGGCTTGGTGGCATGGGAAGAAAACCCTTCGCCCGACTCCCAAATGGCTCGGCCTTGCCTTGATGCTGTATCCCTACGCGGTGCCGCAAACCTGGTTGCTCTATGTGATCGGCTCGGCCTTGTGCGCGTGGCTGGCCTGGTCCTGGCGCGAGTGAGGCACCGCCCCGCGCGGCCGTCGCCACCGATAGCATCCGTAAGCCGCCGTGGCGATGCCCAGCAAATCGCGCACGCCGAGCGCCGGCATGCCATGCAACCACGCGAACGCGATCCACAGCAGCGACGAAACGAGCCACCACACCGAGGCGTGCTTGGCCGACTCTCCGTTGTGGGCCCAGAGGAAACTGCCGACGGCGCCGACAGCGAGCGCCAGCCAGTCGAGGTGATTTGCGAGAAGTTCCATGTGCAATGCTCGAACGCATTGTTCCGGGCTGGTGCGAGAGGCGGCTTAACCTAGCTCAACCGCTGCGACAAAAACGCTTGCGATTGCGTGCGCGCAACATCATCATCGGCCGAGCGCGTCACGCCTGCCGTGCGCGAAGGCGATGCGGTAACACCGCAACCAAGAGGGGATAGCGCATGCAATTGGCAATGATCGGCCTGGGACGGATGGGGGCGGGCATGGTGCGGCGCCTGGTGCGCGGGGGCCACGAGTGCGTCGCATACGACGCGCAGCCGGCAGCGGTTGCCGAGATGCGAAAGGAAGGCGTCGCCGGCGCGTCCTCGCTCAAGGAGCTGGCGGCGATGCTCACCCGCCCCCGCAAATTGTGGGTCATGGTGCCGGCCGCGCTCGTCGATCAGGTCCTGGGCGAGCTGGTGCCGCATCTGGATCCCGGCGACATCGTGATCGACGGCGGCAATTCCTATTACCGCGACGACATCCGGCGCGCCAGCAAACTGGGCGAAGCGGGCCTGCATTACGTGGACGCGGGCACCAGCGGCGGCGTGGCCGGACTGGAGCGCGGCTACTGCCTCATGATCGGCGGCGAAGCGAAAGTCGTGCAGGACCTGGAGCCGATCTTTCGCACGCTCGCGCCGGGCGTCGAGGCGGCTGGCCGCACCGACGGGCGAACCGGGCCGGTGGCAAGCGTCGAGGAGGGCTTCCTGCACTGCGGCCCGCACGGCGCCGGCCACTTCGTGAAGATGATCCACAACGGCATCGAATACAGCATCATGGCGGCCTACGCGGAGGGCCTGAACATCCTGCGCCATGCCAACATCGGCAAGCAGTCCGTCGCCGAGGATGCGGAAACCACGCCGCTGCGCAACCCCGAGTGCTACCAGTACGACATGGACCTGCCGCAGATCACCGAGCTGTGGCGCCGCGGCAGTGTCATCAGCTCATGGCTGCTCGACCTCACCGCACGTGCGCTGCTGAAGAATCCGCAGCTCGAAGGCTACGGCGGGCGTGTCTCGGATTCGGGCGAAGGCCGCTGGACCATCCTCGCGGCGGTGGAGGAGGCGGTGCCGGCTCAAGTGCTGAGTGCAGCGCTCTACGATCGCTTCACGTCGCGCGGCCACGCCGAATTCGCGAACCAGCTCCTGTCGGCGATGCGGCACGAATTCGGCGGGCACGTGGAAAAGAGCAAGCCACGGTAGCGGCCGCCAAAAAAGAGGCCCCTCCGCTGTACGAGCCGGAGGGGCTTGGGAAAGGAGGCCCACTAGAACCACCTGAAGAAACGCCTTCAGGATGCGCGTGGGACGGCCCGGCCCAATTGAGAAAAGTCAAGCGCAAGCGCCCTGCAGGTGTAACACCGCGCCGGCACTCACAGCGCGGCGGCGACCACCATGAAGAGCACTGCGGCGGCCATGACCGCCGTCGCCGCCCACCCGAAGAACCGGTGGCGCAGGCTCATGGTCAGCGCACCCATGATTCGCCTCGACTGGCCGATCCACATCATGACCACCATGATCGGCACGGAGATCACGCCGTTGACGATGGCGCTCCATACCAGCGCCTTGATGGGGTCCAGTTCGAACACGCTCATGGCGGTGCCTACGCCGGTGGCGGCCACGATGATGAGGTAGAAACCACGCGCCTCCCGAAAACCGTGCGACAGGCCAGCCCGCCATCCGAACACCTCGCTGACCGCGTAGGCCGCGGAACCGGCGAGAACCGGGACGGCCAGCAGGCCCGTGCCCACGATGCCCAGCGCAAAGACGGCGAACGCCAGGTCGCCGGAGACCGGCCGCAAGGCCTCCGCAGCCTGCGCCGACGTCTGGATATTGGTGATGCCGTGCTGGTTGAGCGTCACTGCCGTCGCGACGACGATACACAGGGCAACGGCGTTGGAAAATATCATCCCGACGTAGGTGTCCAGCTTGATGCGCGCCAGGTGTTCCGCGGCGTAAGCCGGATGGTCGTGCAGTTCTGCCGCTTGCGGCCGCCGATGCTTGTCCTCCACTTCCTGCGCCGCCTGCCAGAAGAACAGGTACGGGCTGATGGTGGTCCCGAGGACGGCCACGATCATCCCCGCATAGTCGCTGGGGCTCACACCGGAGGGGAAATACGCCCACGGCAGCAGCGATTCGCGCGCCACGCCGCGCCATTGCACGTGGACCGAGATCACCACGGCTACATAGGAGAACAGCGACAGGGTCAGCCACTTCAGGATCCGCACCGTCCTCTCGTACGAGAAGTACACCTGTCCCAGGATCGACAGCCCGCCGAAGAGCAGGATGTAGAGCACGTGTTGCCCGCCGGCGAGCAGCCTCAAGGCCTCGGCCATCGCCCCGATGTCCGCCGCGATGTTGATGGTGTTCGCCACCACCAGCAGCCCGATCAGCGACACAGTGAGCCAGCGCGGGCAGACCTTGGCGATATTCGACGCGAGGCCTTCGCCGGTGACCCAGCCGATGCGCGCCGAGAGCATCTGGATGCCGATCATCAGCGGCGTGGTCAGGAGCAGCGTCCACACGAGCCCGAAGCGGAACTGCGAGCCCGCCTGCGAGTAGGTGGCGATGCCGCTCGGGTCGTCGTCGGCTGCCCCGGTGATGAGGCCGGGACCGAGGCGTTCCGTGAAACTGTTGCGCGTTCTGGAGTTCGAGTTCGAGTTCATCGCTTGGAGTGCGGGGGCTTCAGCCCATCCACTGGCTCACCGGCACCGCGCTGTCCTGCAGCTCCTGCGAGATCACGTCCACCAGCGCCGGGCCGTCGTGGGCCAGCGCCGCGCGCAGCGCCGGCTCGACCTGCCCCGGCTCTTCGACCCGCCATGCCCGCACACCGAACGCCTCGCTCACGGCCGCATGGTCGGTGCGGCTGAAATCGGTCGAGAAATAGCGTTCGCCGTAGCCCGTCTTCTGGCTCGCCTTGATCCAGCCGAACACCGAATTCGAAAACACGATCATCTTGAGCGGCACCTGGCGGCGCACGATCGTTTCGAGCTCGCCGCAGGTGAAGCCGAAGCTGCCGTCGCCCATCAGCGCCGCGACCATCGAACCCGGGCGCCCGAACGACGCGCCCACGCCGGCCGACATGGCAAATCCCAGCGCCCCATGCGCGCGGTTCGTGACGAAGTGGCGGCCCGCCTGCGGCGCGTTGAAATAGGCAGCCATGTAGGGACAAGGGGTGCCAGGATCGGCCACGACGATCGCTTCGCGCGGCAGCAGGCGGTTGAGCGCTTCGACGACGCATTCGGGCGCGATCGGTCGCCCGCTCGAGCGCGCGAGGGTCAGCAGCGCCTCGCGCTTGGCGGCGCGCGCGCGGGCCACCAGCGCCCGCCCGTCGGCGACCGCCGCGGGCCGCGCCTTCAGGCGCACCGCGACCGCATCGCACAGGGCCATCAACGCCAAGCGCGCATCGCCGACCAGACCGACGTCGGTGCGGTAGTTCGCGCCGATCGCCATCGGGTCGGTGTCGACGTGCAGGATTGCGACGCTGCGCGGCGGCGAAGTCCACTGCGAGGTGGTGGTCGAGCCGGCCCGGCAGCCGATGAAGAGGACGACGTCGGCGCCGTCCACGATCTCGCGCGTCTCGCGCACCCCGCCGTTGGCGCCGACGACGCCCGCGTTCAGCGGATGGGTGTCGGCGAGGCTGCCCTTGCCGCTGACCGTGGTGCAGACCGGCATATTGAGCAGTTCGGCGAGGCGCTCCAGCGCATCGCACGCGCCCGACAGCAGCACGCCGCCGCCGCAGATGACGACGGGCGCGCGTGCGGCCACGAGCCGGTCCGCCGCCTTGTCGATGTCGGCCGGATCGGCGGCGCTGCGGGCCGACGGAAAAGATTCGTGGCCCGGCTGCGCCCAGACGAGCGCGTCGTCCAACTCGTGCTTTTGCACGTCGTAGGGCAGGCAGATGTGGGCCGCGCCGGGCGTACCGGTGGTCATCGCCCGGAACGCGCCGCGCATCACACCCGGGATCTGGTCGACCCGGTCGATACGCGCGTTCCACTTGGTCAGCGGCCGGTACAGGGCTTGCTGGTCGACCTCGGTCAGCGGGTATTTCCCGCGCGAGCCGACCGGCACGTCGGAAGTGATGCCGAGCACCGCGATGGACGAGTTGTTGGCCTCCACGATTCCCGGCAGGAGGTAGGTGGCGCCGCCGCCGCTGGGCCCCTCGCAGACGCCGACGCGGCCCGTCACGCGCGCGTAGCCGTCGGCCATGTAGGCGGCGCTGCGTTCGTCGCGCGCCAGGATGTGATCGATCCCATGGTCGAGCCGCGCGAGCGCGTCGTACAGCGGCAGACTGGTGTCGCCGCACAGGCCGAAGACGTGCCGCACGCCGTTGAGCTGCAGCATCCGGACCACCGCTTCCGCACCATTCATCGGGAGACCTCGCTTCGTGTTTTCCATCAGGCGAACCAAGTGCAGAGTCTTGTGCGCGGCCGCCGAAAGGTCAACTCCGGCCGCGTCCGTCCGGCCGGGGTTACCGTCGATGCATAAGCGTAAACTGATATGCTTCGGCACGGCTCGGATCCGGCCCGTGCCGGACTGGAGGACTCGCTTCAATGAATTTTTTTATTTCCTCGCCGTCGAACCGGCGGCAACTCGCCTCGATTTTGCTTGGCGTCGTTACGCTGCTGGCTGGCGGCGGCAGCCGGGCCGCGGGCGACCCCGATGCGGTCAGCCTCGAGACGGCGCGGGCCGAGCACGAAGCGGGCCGTGCCATCCTGATCGACGTGCGTGAGCCGGGCGAGCATGCCACCGGCGTCGCGCAAGGCGCGCGGCTGCTGCCGATGCGCCAGCTCGGCGCCCGCCTGGCGGAGATCCCCGTCGATCCGGCCAAGCCGGTCTTCCTGATCTGCAATACGCAGAACCGCTCGAGCGCCACACTGCGCGCGCTGCGCCAGCGCGGCTACCCTCACGTCCGCTACGTGACCGGCGGAATGTCGGAGTGGACGCGCCGGGGCTGGCCGCTGGTGAAGCCGGCCTTGTAGGGCGCGTTCACATGCGGTTGTTTTCCCTGTGCAGGGCCTGCGCCAGCAGCGCCCGGTCCACCCGCGCGCCGGCCGGGAAGTAGGTCTCCAGAATCCGCTCGCGCCGCAACTGGCCGATGACGCGGCTGGCGGTCTCGAAAGCCATGTCCAGCATCACGCCCATCTCGTGGCGGGGCGGCAGCCAGATGCAGTCGCTGGGCCCGGCAAGCTCGGCCAGCCGCGCCACCAGCTGCAGCACCCGACGCCGCGTGGTGCCGGACGTGAGTTCTGCCGTCCATTCTTCCGCGGCTTCCAGCGAGCTCTGCCACCGCCTCATCAGTTCCCGGTGAAGGGTCGGCTCGCGGACGGCAAGTCGTTCGACCACGGCCTTCGGAATCCGGCAAACCTGCACTTCGGTACATGCCACCGCCTCGTCCGCGTAGCCCTGATGCAGGAGCGCTTCCTGTCCGATCAGCCCGCCCCGGCCGGCCAGCCGGACGATCCGGCGATCCCCGGCTTCGGTGACGCGTTCGAATCGCACGATGCCTTCGCGCACGGTGAACAGCGAGCCACCGATGAAACCTTGCGCATAGACCCGCTGCCCGGGCAAGAGCCGCACCGACTCCACGCCCTCGCCGGCCCGTTCGACGGTGCCGCTGCCCAACACGCCAAACAGGGCCTCACTGCGCACCGGGCAGTCGGCGCAGCTTTGCGCAATCACCGCGCCCGCCTGCCGCAATGGAGCATCGATCACCTTCATCAGCATTGCGCCTCCCGTTCCAACAGCCGATCCGTGCGGCGGGAACAGCCAGGAAAACCGGCCGCCCGTCAGTGCATAAGCATACACTTATGTAGCCGTTTCTGTCGCCCTGCGCGGCCGGCTTTCTCGCCCGCGAGCCCTATAGTGCTCATGGTTGCCTGCCCCCCATGAAAGGAGTCCCGCACCATGACCAACGACGAATTCAGCGCCTTGCTGCAGCGGCTGATGGCCGCGGCCGAGGCGGGCGATGCGCAAGCGTTCGCCGCCTGCTTCACGCCCGACGGCATCTACCACGACTACATCTACGGCGATCACCAGGGGCGAGCCGGGATCGCACACATGATCCGGGACCTGTTCCACCGCGACGCGGACGATTACCGCTGGGAAATGTTCGACCCGGCGTGCAATGGCGACATCGGTTATGCCTGGTCGCTGTCCACCTTCCGCTCCAAGGTGCCGGAGTTCGCGGGCCGGCCGGTGGTGATCGACGGCATGAGCCGTTTCGAGCTGAAGGACGGGCTGATCAGCGACTACAGCGAATCCGTCAACGGCGGCGTGGCCATGGTCCAGCTGGGCGTGCAGCCGCAACGCATCGAGAAGGTACTGCAGCGCTGGAGCAGGCAATTGCAGGAGCGGCCCGCCACCCGCGCGTTCCTGGCGCGCGCGAAGCGCACCGCTGGCAGCTGAAACCGAGCAGAGCGAGACCATGGACTACCAGCACATCCTGTACGGCGTCGAACACCGCGTCGCCACGATCACGTTGAACCGGCCGGAGCGGCTCAATGCCTGGACCGGCATCATGGAGCGCGAAGTGCGCGCCGCGATGGAAGCCGCCGCCGCGGATGACGGCGTTCGCGCGATCGTCCTGACCGGCGCGGGACGGGGCTTTTGCGCCGGCGCGGACATGGAGTTGCTCAAGGACATCGACCCGGCCGAAATGAAAAGCGACAGCTGGATGCGGCCGTTCGACATGAACCGCCGCCCCGACTGGCAGACCCGCTACGGCTTCTACCCGTCGATCCCGAAGCCGGTGATCGGCATGCTCAACGGGCCGACGGCCGGCATCGGGCTGGTGCACGCGCTGTACTGCGACATCCGGTTCGCGGCGGACAACGCCGTGTTCACGACCTCGTTCTCGCGCCGCGGCCTCATCGCCGAGCACGGCATCAGCTGGATGCTGCCACGCATCGTCGGTCACGCCAACGCGCTGGACCTGCTGCTGTCGGCTCGCAAGATCCAGGCAGCGGAAGCGCACGCGATGGGGCTCGTGAACAAGGTCTTCCCGCCCGAGCGGCTGGCGCAGGAAACCTACGCCTATGCGCGCGACCTGGCCGACAACGTGTCACCGCGGTCGATGGCTGTCATCAAGCGCCAGCAGTACGAAGCGCCGTTCCAGACACTGGCGGAAAACACGATCTCGGCCAATGCCGAGATGGTGCGCAGCTTCCCCAGTGAGGACTTCCGCGAGGGCATCGCGCATTTCGTGGAAAAACGCGCGCCACGCTTCACAGGGCGCTGAAGCGTGTTTCAGTGCCGGTCGAACTTGACCGACAGCACGATCGAGCTCTGCGTGTCCTCGACCCCCTGGATCGAGCCGATCCCGTCCAGCACGGTGTCGATTTCGGCCGTCGTTTCCGCTTCGATCAGCGCCATGTAATCGAAGATGCCGCTGATCGCGTACACCGCGCGGATCTGTGTGATCCGGTGCAGCGCCTGCACCACCAGCTCCCCCTTCTTCGCGTCGACGCGCAGCAATGCATGCACCTTCATCCGGGCGCGCTGTGCTTCGTCGGTGAGCCGCACCGTATAGCCGGCAATCACGCCGGCCTTCTCCAGGCGCTTGAGCCGCTCCACCACCGTCATCCTCGCCACGTCGAGCGCGCGCGCGAGCGCCGCAGTCGGGGTGCGGGCGTCTTCGCGCAGCAGCCCGAGCAGCCGCCGGTCCTTGTCGTCCATTTGAAAAATGCGCTGCACGCCGTCCCCTTCGCAGTGGCCCCGTGCCATTCTAGGACGGTCGGGCTGCGAAAAATACCATTTCGCCGGTAACGGCCGGCGTTTCGCTGCCAGATGGCCTTTGATTCGTCGTTTTGGGGCGTTTACTCTGGCAAGTAGGCCTCCTAAAGTTCGTGTCATGCGATGCGCCGGATGTCCTAGCGCGGCGCACCTAACCGCAAGGAGCCGCCATGAACAAACGCGTCGATCAAGCCGTCGTGAGCGAAGGCAAGGTCATGGATCAAGGCAGCATGACCGGGGCCCAGGTGCTCGTGCGGATGCTGCTCGAATACGACGTGCAGGTGATCTTCGGCGTGCCCGGCGACACCA
Source organism: Ramlibacter sp. (assembly GCA_019449555.1). Classification (GTDB taxonomy): domain Bacteria; phylum Pseudomonadota; class Gammaproteobacteria; order Burkholderiales; family Burkholderiaceae_C; genus Ramlibacter. The sequence goes on along the minus strand of JAGRPN010000216.1, from coordinate 18,695 downwards.
GCCTGGCGCTGTACGAAGCGATCTACGACGCCGGCGATCGCATCCGCCACGTCCTGGCGCGCGACGAACGCTCGGCCACCTTCATGGCCGACGCCTATGCGCGGCTGGCCCACCGCCCGGGGTTCTGCGAATGCCCCAGCGGCGCCGGCGCGCTTTATTCCGTGCCCGGGGTGGCGGAAGCCAACGCTTCGTCGATCCCGGTGGTCCTGTTCACCTCGGGCATCTCGCTGGCCGGCGAAGGCAAGGGCACGATCACCGACATGCCCCACCACATCCTGTTCGAGCCGATCACCAAGCACTCGTCGGTGGTGAACTCGGCCGACAAGGTGCCGGAAACGGTGCGCAGGGCCTTGCGCATCGCCACCAGCGGCCGGCCCGGCGCCGTGCATCTGGTCCTGCCGACCGAGACCATGGCGCATCGCGTGAGTTTCGGCGCGGCCAGCCTCCACGCGGAGGCGGAATGCCGCACGTATCCGGCTTACCGCACCCGCAGCAGCGCCGGCGTCGTGGAGAAACTCGCGGCGCACCTGCTCGCAGCCGAGCGGCCCGTGATCGTGGCCGGCGGCGGCGTCAACCATTCGCAGGCGAACGCGGAGGTGCTCGACCTGGCCGAGCGGCTCGGCGCCCCCGTGGTGACCACGATTTCCGGGCAGGGCACGATGCCCGACGAGCATCCGCTGGCCTTGGGCGTCGTGGGCGACAACGGCTTCCATCCGCATGCGCATCGCGCCGTCGAAGAGGCCGACGTCCTGCTCTATGTGGGGTGCAAGATGGGTTCCGTTTCGACCATCAAGTGGACCTTGCCGTCCCCCCGGGCGGGGCGCAAAATCCTCCAGATCGACCTCGACCCGACACTGCTCGCGAACAACTTCGAAAACGCTTTGAGCGTGGCGGGCGATGCGCGGCTCGTGCTCGAGGACCTGCTGCGGCTGGTGCCCAATTCGTACAAGAGGCCCGCGCCGTGGGTGGACGACCTGAACCGCGAGCGGTCGCGCTTCTGGGAAGAATCCAGCGAGCAACTGCTGTGCGACTCCGCGCCCCTGAAGGCACAACGCGTGATCCACGAACTCAACCGTCGGCTGCCCTCGCCTTGCATCGTGATCTCCGATGCCGGCACCCCGACGCCCTTCATCACGCGCTTCCTGCGCCTGACGGGCGACGGCTCGCGAGTGCTGATCCCGCGTTCCTTCGGCGGCCTCGGCTACGCGATTCCGGCGGTGGTCGGCGCCTGGTTCGCCCGCCCCGACGCGCGGCCGATCGCCCTGTTCGGCGACGGTTCGCTGGGCATGTCGGCCGGCGAGCTGGAAACCCTGGCGCGGCTGAACGTGCCGGCTGTGATGATCCACTTCAACAACGGCTGCTTCGGCTGGATCAAGACCCTGCAGTCGCTGCACAGCAAGAGCAAGTTCATGTCGGTCGATTTCACGCCGGGCGACATGAGCAAGGTCGCCGCCGCCTACGGCATCGCCTCCTGGCGCGTCGAAACGCCGGCTCAATTGGAGCGGGCGATGGACGAAGCGTTCGCGCACGATGGGCCGTGCTTCCTGGACGTCGTGACGGAACCGCTCGTGAACGACATCCCTCCCGTTTACTCCTGGCTCAAGGCGGCGGGCAAGGACCCGCTGCACGGCTGAACCCCTTACCAGAACACAAGTAGGAGACATTCCATGAAAGTCATCGTCATCGGCGGAGGGTGGTCGGGCTGTGCAGCCGCTGTCTCCGCGGCCAGGCAGGGGGCGGATGTCACTCTGCTCGAACGCACCGACACGTTATTGGGCACCGGCCTCGTGGGCGGCATCTTCCGCAACAACGGCCGGTTCACCGCCGCCGAGGAGATGATCGCGATGGGCGGGGGCGACATGTTCCATGCGATGGACAAGTGCGCGCAGCACCGGAACGTGGAGTTCCCGGGGCACAGCCACTCGTCGCTGTACAACATCGCCACCATCGAGCCGGAAGTGCAGCGGGTGCTCGCCGGCGCCGGCGTCGACGTGCGTTACCAGGTTCGCATCGCCGATGTGGAGATGGACGGCAGCCGCATCGTGGCCGTGAAGACCAAGAAGAACGAAGGGGACCTGCGCTTCGAGGGCGACGCGTTCGTCGAGACCACGGGCACCGCGGGAGTTCCCAACATCTGCACCAAGCACGGCAACGGCTGCGGCATGTGCATCCTGCGCTGCCACACCTTCGGCAATCGCGTGGGCATCGCCTCGCGCTGCGGCATCAAGGAGATCGAAGGCCACAAGCGCGAACAGGTCGGCGCGATGAGCGGATCATGCAAACTGCTCAAGGAATCGCTCGCCCCCCACATCGTCGAGGAGCTCAACCGCACCGGCGTGGTGGTCGTGCCGATCCCGAGCAGCGACGATGGGTCCTCGGACAAGCTCTCGATCAAGGCCTGCCAGCAATACGCCTTGCCCGAGTACCAGGAGAACATCGTGCTGCTCGATACCGGGCATGCCAAGCTGATGACCCCCTACTTCCCGCAGGCGCAATTGCGCAAGGTGCCCGGCTTCGAGAACGCCCGCTTCGAGGATCCCTATTCGGGCGGGGTGGGCAACTCCATGCGCTTCGTGGGCATGGCGCCGCGCGACGACGCATTGAAGGTGGACGGCGTGGACAACCTGTTCTGCGGCGGCGAGAAGGCGGGCCTGCTGGTCGGCCACACCGAAGCCATCGTCACGGGCGTGCTCGCCGGCCATAACGCCGCCCGCTACCTCCTGGACGAACCGCTATTGGTGCTGCCCGAAAGCATCGCGATCGGCGACGCGATCCGCCACGTGCGCGAGCGGATGCAGACGGAGGAAGGACTCGGCCTCAAGTTCACTTTCTCCGGGTCGGTCTATTTCGAACGCATGAAGCAGCTCGGCTCCTATACGACCGACGTCGCCGAGATCGGCCGGCGGATCGAAAAAGCGGGACTGGCCGACGTGTTCGCCGCACCGGATGCGTCGTCGCGCCACCGCAGCGTGCGAGCCGCGAAGCCGGTCGTCCAGCCCGCTGCCGTGCACGCCGTTGGGTGAGGCCGGCCGCTGGCTCGCCCCACCCGAATTCCGCGAGCGTGGCCTCGCGTGCCCGCGTATTCCATTTAGAGGATCGATCTTGAACCTGCGCTACGGCATCACGTTTGCCCAGCTCTACGAGCGCGACGGCTTGCTCGCGCTGGACCAGCGATTCCTGGAGGAGCTCGGGACTGCGTCGCCCGATTTGCTGGCCCAGTTGCAGCAGGCGCGACAGCAGCCCGAGGCACTGGCGCCGCTGCAGGAATCGACGCTCCTGATCGCGCTCGGCCCGCATCTCGAGAACTTCATCGCCGGCCTGTTCGGCATCGAAGCCGCGCTCGCCACGCTCGAGACGGCGCACCATGAGCTGGCGCCGCTGTACGTGATGAAGCGCCGGTTCGTGCAGCGCGCAGCCGCGAAGAACATCACGGCGGAAGAAGCGCAGTCCATCGATGGGCCGGCGCTGCGCGCGCAGCTGACCGCTTGGTTCGGCGGCGCGTTCGACGAACTCACTTTCGCCCGGACCGTGCAGCAGTGGCTGCAGGACAAGGACGCACACGCGCAGCAACTCGAAACGGCGAGGCGCTACGCGGGATGGGCCGTCCACACGACGGCCGGCCAGGCGCACCATCGCGGCGACGTCCTCTTTCGCGTGCCGCACGGGGTGGATCCCCTCAACCTGGTCCCGGTGGCGCGCCAGACCGGGCAAGACGGCTACTCCGTCTTCACCATGGACCCGGCGCGCATCCGGCGCCGGGAAGGATTCGCGCTGACGGACCCCGGCATGGGGCTGCGCGGCGCGCTCGACCAGGCCAACTACTGCATCTTCTGCCATGAGCAGGGCAGGGACTCGTGCTCCAAGGGGCTGAAGGAAAAAGCGCCCAAGGACGGGCCGCCCCTGACCGGCAGGGCGGCGTACAGGAAATCCGTCTTTCAGGTGACTCTGGCCGGCTGCCCGCTGTCGGAAAAGATTTCGGAATTCCACCAGTTGAAGGCAGGCGGCCACGCGATCGCGGCGCTCGCGATGATCGTGGTGGACAACCCGATGGTCGCGGCCACCGGACACCGCATCTGCAACGACTGCCTGAAGTCCTGCATCTACCAGAAGCAGGATGCGGTGGACATTCCGCAGATCGAAACGCGCAGCCTCAAAGACGTGCTGGAATTGCCGTACGGGTTCGAGATCTATTCGCTGTTGACGCGCTGGAATCCGCTGAACCTGCGGCGCCCCTATCCGCGCGAGCGCACCGGCTACCGCGTGCTGGTCACCGGACTCGGACCCGCCGGCTTCACCCTCGCCCATTTCCTGATGAACGAGGGCCACACGGTGGTCGGCATCGACGGGCTGAAGATCGAGCCGCTGCCCGAGCACCTGTGCGGCGTGCGCAGCGACGGATCGCGCACCACGTTCGAGCCGGTGGCCCGGGTGGCCGACCTGTACGAGCCGCTGGACGACCGCGTCCTGGCCGGCTTCGGCGGCGTCGCCGAATACGGCATCACCGTGCGCTGGGACAAGAACTTCCTCAAGGTGGTGCGCCTGCTGCTGGAGCGGCGCGCTCAATTCTCGATGTTCGGCGGCGTGCGCTTCGGCGGCACGCTCACGCTGGACGACGCCCTCGAACTGGGCTTCGACCATGTCGCGCTGGCCATGGGAGCGGGCCGCCCGACCGTGCTCGACATCCCCAACGGCCTGGCGCGCGGCGTACGCACCGCATCCGATTTCCTCATGGCGCTGCAACTGACCGGTGCGGCCAAGACCAATTCGCTGGCCAACATGCAGTTGCGCCTGCCCGTGCTCGTCATCGGCGGGGGACTCACGGCGATCGACACCGCCACCGAATCGCTGGCGTACTACCCGGTGCAGGTGGAGAAATTCCTGCAGCGCTACGAGCAGTTGTGCGCCGAGCGCGGACAAGCGCAGGTGCGTTCGGCCTGGAGCGCGGATGAGGCTGAAGTCGCGGCCGAGTTCCTGCAACATGCCCAGGCGATCCGCGCGGAGCGCGCACGAGCGAGCGCGGCCGGCGAGGCGCCGAAGATTCTCGAGCTGCTGCAAGGGTGGGGCGGCGTCACGCTGGCGTATCGCAAGCGGATGATCGACAGCCCGGCGTACACGCTCAACCACGAAGAAATCGAGAAAGCCCTGGAAGAAGGCATTGCGTACGCGGAGTGCCTGAGTCCGGTGGCGATCGAAACCGATGCCCGCGGCGCGGCGCGGTCGATGCGGTTGCGCACGCAGGTCCTCGATGCCGAGGGCAAGTGGTCCGACGGCCATGAACGGGGCTTGCCGGTGCGCTCGATCTTCATCGCGGCCGGCACCCAGCCGAACACGGTGTTGGCTCGCGAGGATTCGACCCGCTTCCGGCTCGACGGCCGTTACTTCGCCGCGTGCGACGAACAGGGCAAGCCGGTGCGCCCGGAGGAAGCCATCTCCAAGCCGGAGCAGGCGCAGGTGCTGCTCAGCAAGGCGGGGAACGGCAAATTCATTTCCTTTTTCGGCGACCTGCATCCTTCCTATTTCGGCAACGTCGTCAAGGCCATGGGATCGGCCAAGCAGGGCCACCCGCTCGTGTCGCGGGTGCTGGCACAGCAGGCGCCGGCATGCACGGACGACGACGAGACTTTCTTTGCGCGCCTGAATTCGGGGATGCGCGCCCGGGTCCATGCGGTCAACCGGCTCACGCCCACCATCGTCGAGGTGGTGCTGCACGCGCCCTTCGCGGCGGCGCGATTCCGGCCCGGACAATTTTTCCGGCTGCAGAACTACGACGCCCTGGCGCGGGTGGTGCGCGGCACGCGCATGACGATGGAAGGGCTGGCTTTGACCGGCGCGTGGGTCGATGTGCGCCGTGGGCTGGTCGCCTGCATCGTGCTGGAAATGGGCGGCTCTGCCAACCTGGTCGCCGCGCTGCAGCCGGGCGAGCCGGTGGTGCTGATGGGCCCGACGGGCGCGCCCACGCATATCGCCGGCGACGAAACGGTGATGCTGGTGGGCGGCGGCCTGGGCAACGCCGTGCTGTTTTCGATCGGCGCCGCGTTTCGGGCCGCCGGTTCCCGGGTCCTGTATTTCGCCGGCTACAAGAAGATGGCCGACCGCTACAAGGTCGCGGAGATCGAAGCGGCGGCCGACGTGATCGTCTGGTGCTGCGACGAGGCGCCGGGCTTCGCGGCGACGCGTCCGCAAGACAAGTCGTTCTGCGGCAACATCGTCCAGGCGATCGCCGCGTACGCGTGCGGCGAACTCGGCGAGCGAGCCATCCCCACCGAAGACGTCGACCGGATCATCGCGATCGGCTCCGACCGCATGATGGCCGCGGTGGGCGGGGCTCGCCACAACGAGCTGAAGCCCTTCCTGAAAGCCGGCCACTTCGCGATCGCCTCGATCAATTCGCCGATGCAATGCATGATGAAAGAGATCTGCGCGCAATGCCTGCAGCCGCATCGCGATCCGGTCACGGGCAAAACCAGTTATGTGTTCTCTTGCTACAACCAGGACCAGCCGCTCGACCAGGTGGATTTCGGCGGGCTGAGCGAGCGCCTGCGGCAAAACTCCCTGCAGGAAAAACTGACGGTGCAATGGATCACCGGATGCCTGGATTCATTGCGCGAGCAACGCCAGGTCGCATGACAACGACACAAAAGGACCCGCCGCGCGGTCCGGAAGGAAACGAGTGCTCCACGACAGCATGCCGGCCATCGCGGTGATCGTGGCCGCGGCCGCCGCGCTGCAAGCGTCGGTCGGCATCGGCTTCGGCATGCTGGCGGCGCCGCTCCTCGGGATTCTCGCTCCCGAGCTGGTGCCCGGCCCCATCCTGCTGATGAGCCTGTTGCTCGCGCTGATGACAGCGACGCGCGAGTTTCGCTCGGTGGACATGCGCGAGCTGAGCCTGGCCATGACCGGCCGGATCGCCGGCACCGCGGCTGCCGGGGCCGTCGTCGCCCTCTTGCCGCTGTCGGTCTTCGCTTCGGTGTTTGCGCTGATGATTCTGGCCGCCATCGGCCTGAGCATGGCCAACTGGCGCTTGTTGCCCACGCCGCGCAACCTGCTGGTCGCGGGGCTGCTCTCCGGATTCATGGGCACGATCACCTCGGTCGGCGCGCCGCCGATGGCGATGGTGTACCAGAACATGCCCGGGCCCAAGGTGCGCGCGACCATGGGCGCATTCCTGACGCTGGGCGCCGCGTTTTCGCTGATCACGCTGGCGTTCATCGGGCGTTTCACCGCGCCGCAGGCAGCATCGTCCGCGTGGATGGTCGCACCGGTGGTGCTGGGATTCATGGCGTCCAGATACCTGGTGCGCCACGTGGACAAGAGCAGGCGGGGCATCAAGCCGGCCGTGCTCGCGATTTCCGGGATCGCCGCGCTGATGCTGCTGTTCAAGACGCTGCTCTAGCCCGGGACATGGATGCCGGGTCCGGCGCGATCACGCCGAAGCCGTCAGCCTCTCGTACTTCTCCTGCAGCTGCTCGCGCGTTTCCGACCGGTTCGGGTCGGGGACGATGCAGTCCACCGGGCACACGGCGACGCACTGCGATTCCTCGAAATGCCCGACGCACTCGGTGCACTTGTCGGCGTTCACGACGAAGATATCGTCCCCCACGCTGATCGCGCCGTTGGGACAGTCCGATTCGCAGGCGGCGCAGTTGATGCAATCCGCAGTGATGCTCAAGGCCATTTCAGTCTCCTGGATTGCGGGCGACGGCGCTCATACGTCGAACCTGATGCCCTGAGCCAGGGGCAGGCTGGTGCCGTAGTTGATCGTGTTGGTCGCACGGCGCATGTAGTTCTTCCACGCATCCGAGCCGGCTTCGCGCCCGCCACCCGTCTCCTTCTCGCCGCCGAAAGCGCCGCCGATCTCCGCGCCGCTGGTGCCGATGTTGACGTTGGAAATTCCGCAATCGGAGCCGCGGGACGAGATGAAGATCTCGGCTTCCTGCAAATCGCGCGTGAAGATCGCCGACGACAGTCCGTGCGCCACGGCGTTGTTCCACGCGATCGCCTGCCCCAGGTCGTCGTAGGGCAGCACGTACAGGATAGGCGCGAAAGTCTCCTCGCACATGGGTCCCGTCTGCGCGGGCATCTCGACCAGGGCCGGTCGCACGTACAACCCGCCATTCTCGGAAGCGACGCGCTCGCCGAAGTGGACCGTCGCACCGGCCGCCTTCGCCGCCTGCAGCGCGGCCTGCATGCGCCCATGGCTGCCCTCGTCGATCAGCGGCCCGATCAGCGTGCCTTCAGCGAGCGGATTGCTGATCGGCAGCCCTTGGTAGGCGGTGCGCAACTGCTTGACGAATTGCGCATAGCATGCCCGCTGCACGAACAGCCTGCGCAAGCTCGTGCAGCGTTGCCCCGCGGTGCCGACGGCGGCGAACGTGACGGCGCGCACGGCCAATTGGAGGTCGGCGCTCGGGCAGACGATCGCGGCATTGTTGCCGCCCAGCTCCAGCAGCGAGCGCTTGAAGTGCCTGGCGCAGGCTTCGCCGACGGCGCGCCCCATTCCGGTCGATCCAGTGGCGCTGACCAACCGCACGTCGGGGTGGGCGACGAGCGCCTCGCCCAGGTCACGCGATCCGATCACCACTTCGCTCAGCCCTTCGCAGTCCAGGCCGACCTCGCGGGCGGCAGCCAGCAACAGGCCGTTGATCGCCAATGCGCACAACGGGGTCTTTTCCGACGGCTTCCACACCAGCGTGTCGCCGCATACGAGCGCGAGCGCCGCGTTCCAGGCCCACACCGCCATCGGAAAATTGAAGGCGCTGATGATCCCCACCACGCCCAGCGGGTGCCAGGTTTCCAGCAACTTGTGGTCGGGCCGCTCACTGGCGATCGTGAGGCCGTAGAGCTGGCGCGACTGGCCCACCGCGAACTCGCAGATGTCGATGACCTCCTGCACTTCGCCCAGGCCTTCCTGCAGGATCTTGCCGGTCTCGATGGTGACCAGGCGCCCCAGCGTGTGCTTGTGCTGCCGGGCTTTCTCGCTGAACGCGCGCACCAGCGCGCCGCGCTGCGGGGCCGGCACGCTGCGCCAGCTGCGAAAGCGCACCTGCGCCCTCTCCACGGCGGCCGTGAATTCGGTTTCGCTCGTGGTGGGGAGCGCGACGATCAGGTTGCCGTCGATCGGCGAGCGGACTTCCAGCCCGCCGGAAACCGAGCCGGGCAGTTCGACCCCCAGCTTGCCGAAGATTCCCGAGACTTGGGATGCGTAGCTCATGAATTTCCTCTCAGACGAGTTGCGCCTTGACCCGGCGGAAGCCGGCGAGCATCGCCTCGCCCAGCAGATCGATCTCCTTCTCGGTCATCGGCGTGGACAGCGCCCCCGAGCCGGTTTCGATCAACAGGATACCGTGGGCCGCCAGATGGTCCAGCAGCACCTTCAGCGAGCGCGCCTGCGCTTCCGTCTGGTAGACGGCACGGTAATTCTGCGGCACCTCGGGCTTCATGTGGATGCGGAACAGGGAACCCGCGCCGGCGACGCAGGCAGGAACGCCCGCGACTTCGATGGCATAGGCGATGCGGCTGCGGGCGAGGTCCGCCAGCCGGTTCAGCCGCTCGACCGCGGGCCGGTCGAACAGCTGCATCGCGGTGAGGCCGGCGACCATGGTCACCGGATTGGCCGAGTAGGTCCCCGACAGCGGGAACTGCACCTTCGCCCGCCACGGATCCATCACGTCCATCACGTCCGCGCGGCCGGCCAGCGCGCCGACCGGAAAGCCGCCGCCGATCATCTTGCCCATCGCCGTGAGGTCCGGCTGCACGTCGTACCACTCCTGGGCGCCGCCGTAGCCCGAGCGGAAAGTAATCACCTCGTCGCAAACGAAGAGCGCGCCGTTCTTGCGGGTCCACTGGTGCAGCGCCCGCACGAAAGCGGCCGACGCCGGCGCCATGCCGACGCGATGCGGCATCAGGTCCAGCAACACACAGGCGAGCTGGTCGGCGTGCTGGTCCAGGATATGGATGGCGCGCTCGGGATCGTTGAAAGGAATGACCACCACGTCATCGAGCGCCGAGGCCGGGGTGCCCTGCGCAACGGGCACGCTGGCCGGATGCCCGGCATCGCCCCAGTTCGTCGGGTTCGCGGTCTGGCTGACCTCCGCGTAGTCGTACAGCCCATGGTAGGCGCCTTCCACCTTGGCGATCTTGGGTCGCCCGGTGAACGCACGGGCCGCCTTCAAGGCGCTCATCACCGCCTCGGTGCCGGAGTTGACGAACCGGATCTTCTCGAACGCCGGCGAGCGCGAGCACATCGATTCGGCGAACACCACCTCGGCCTCGGTGGCCAGCGAAAACGCGGTGCCCTTGCCAAGCTGTTCGGTGACCGCCGCCACGATCGCGGGGTGCGCGTGGCCGTGGATCTGCGAGGTCATGTTGTTGGAAAAATCGATGCGCCGCACGCCTTCGATGTCGGTCACGTAGCAGCCCTCGCCGCGCGCCACGTAGAACGGGTGCGGACGCCGCAGCACGGCATTGCGGCTGACCCCGCCCGGCATCACCTTGCGGGCGCGGGCGAACAGCGCCTCGCTCGCGGATACCGGGGCCTCGACGGCAGCGACAGCAGAATTCATCTCATACCTCCACCAGTTGCAGGACCCGCGGGGCGATCAACGCCGCGCCGGTCCTTTCCTGCACGTACTCCAGGCTGACGCCCGGCGCCAGTGCGCGAACGGCCAGCCCAGCGCTCGTGACGTCGATCACCGCCAGATCGGTGTAGATCCGGTCCACCACGGCCCGGCCCGTGAGCGGATAGGTGCACTCCCCGACGATCTTCGGCTCGCCGTCTTTCGTGGTGTGCTGGGTGATGACATAGATCGTCTTTACGCCCGCCACGAGATCCATCGCGCCACCCACCGCCGGGATCGCGTCGTCGGCGCCGGTGGACCAGTTAGCGAGGTCGCCGCGCTCGGAGACCTGCATCGCGCCCAGCACGCAGACGTCGATATGCCGGCCGCGGATCATCGCGAAGCTGTCGGCATGGTGGAAGTAGGCGGCGCCCGGAATCGCCGTGACGGGCTTCTTGCCCGCGTTGATCAGCTCCGGGTCTTGCGCGTCGGACGCAGGCGCGCCCATGCCGAGCAGGCCGTTCTCGGTGTGGTAGATCACCTCGCGGTCGGCCGGCACGAACTGGGCGACGAGCTCCGGGATGCCGATGCCCAGGTTGACGTAGGCGCCGTCCGCAATGTCCAGCGCCACGCGCTGCGCCATTTCATCACGGCTCCACCCGGCTGGATTGTCGGTGCTCATGGATAGCAGCGCCCTTCCTTGACGAGATGCGATTCATGCGCGGGATTCGGTACCGTCACCACGCGCTTGACGAAGACACCCGGCGTGACGACGGCTTCCGGATCGATGCCGCCCGCCTCGACGGTTTCCCTCACCTGCACGATGGCCACCTTGGCGGCCGTGCACATCACCGGCCCGAAGTTGCGGGCCGTCTTGTTGTAGACGAGGTTGCCGTAGCGGTCGGCCTTCTCGGCTTTCACCAGCGCGAAATCGGCGGTGATGCCCTGTTCCATCACGTAGTCCTCGTCGCCGAAGCGGCGCAGCTCCTTGCCCTGGGCCAGCGGCGTGCCCACGGATGCGGGCGTGAAAAAAGCGGGGATCCCCGCACCGCCGGCGCGGATGCGCTCGGCCAGCGTGCCCTGCGGCACCAGTTCGAGCTCGATCCTGCCTTCACGATAGAGCTTCGGGAAGACGGTGGAGTTGGCCGTGCGCGGAAACGAGCAGATCATCTTCGCCACCTGGCCGTTGGCGATCAACGCGGCGAGCCCCACCTGCCCGGAACCCGTGTTGTTGCTGACGACCGTCAGGTTGCGCGCGCCCTGGTCGATCAAGGCGTGGATCAGCTCGACCGGGCTGCCCGCCTCGCCGAAGCCGCCCACCAGCACCGTGGCGCCATCGAAGATGTCGGCGACCGCGCTGGCCGCCGAACTCACTCGTTTGTCGATCATCGTCTTGTCCCGTGGTGCTTGGACCTTGCGCGCCGCGGTCTCAGGCCGGCTCGCCGTGGAGCGAATGCGTCAGGTCGCTCTCGATGCGTCGCAGCTCGTCGCGAAAGAAGAAGTCCGGCGTGTCCAGCGGCTCGAGCAGGTCGATCGTGTGCTGCCGGGTGTCGTACCTGGCGAGGAAGACCTTGTCGAGCCATTCCATGTTGCGGCCCTCGGTGAACTTCAGGGCGAACGCCTTCTGGCCGTTCACCTCGGTGGTTCCCATCAGCGAAATCTTGCCCGCCGAGGATGACATCGAGAGATGCCGCGACGGGCGATTGATCGAGGAGAGCGAGCGGTAGATCTTGTTGAAGACCTTCTCGACGCCGGCCAGCGGCGCCGTGAAATAGTGGTGCTCGCCCGTGGGACGGGCGCAGTACATCGAGTGGAAGCCGATCTTCAGGCTGGCGAAGATCAGGGCCAGGTCGATCCAGTTCTGGGCCGAGCGGTCGACATCCACGTCGCCGCGCTCGTCGGTGAACAGGCTGATGTGGTTCATGATCGGGCTCTGGCTGCGCACCATCACGCCGTGGGCCTGCAGTCGGCGGATCGCGGCGATGGTGCTGATGTTCAGCACCTCTTTGGGTGTGGAGAAATGCGCCATCCACGTCAACTGGATCCCGTGATCGCCGCAGCGGTCGAACAGGCGCAGCATCCGGTCGTATTTCGGGCTGAGGACCATCTCCGGCTGGAACGTGAGCGCGCGGCTGGCGAGGCGCACCGTGCGCACATGCATCAGCGCCGGATCGTCGAACAGCGGCTGCAGGTATTGCTCGAGGCGCGTGACGGGCATGTAGCCGCCGTCGCCGCCGGTGATGAGCAGGTCGGTCACCTCGGAGTGCAGCCGCAGGTAGTCGTGGATCTGGCGGATGTCGTCCTGGATGAACATGTCTTCGCCGCCGCGCACCTGGGCGTGGCGGAAGCAGTAGGTGCAGAACGAGAAGCAGGTCTGCGTCGTCTTGTCGAACACCAGCTGGCACTGGGGATACTTGTGCTGGCTGCCGTCCAGCACCTCGACGCCGCCCTCGGCGTTCTGGAACCAGGGCTTGTTCAGGTGCTGGTTGCCGTCGTGGGGGTTGGTGCGATGCAGGTAGGACTCGACCACTTCGGTTCGCTGCGCGTCGCCGGCGGCGGCCTGGTAGGCCCGCAGCACTTCCGCGTCGTCGATCATGCCCGGCTGCGGAAACACGAGCTGGTAGATCGAATCGTTCTCGTAGTTGTCCCAGTCGATGCAGTTGAGCGTGTGCCGGGTCGCTAGAAAGCGGTACACCTCGACGAACAGTTCGCGCGCCGGCATGAAGCCGATGTCGATGCCGTTGGCCTTGAGCGTATCGACCACGGCGCGGAAACCCTTGAGGCCGGTGTAGTGGTCGCGCCCCTCGAACAGGAACTTGCGCGTGCGCTGCAGGCGCGAGTGCTGCGGGTACAGCGCGTGAAGGCGGTTCACGAGGCCCAGCGGCAGCAGCCGCTCGGACTGCACGATGCCGCGCATCTCTTGCGGATACTGGTGCAGCGCCATCATCCTTTCCACGTCGGCCTTGGCGATCGTCGACAGCGCGAGCGTTTCATCCAGGGTTCTTGCATCCATCACAGGCTCCTCGTGTTCATCTTGCATTCGGATACTAGGGATGGCGCGGCACCGGCACAAACGATGGATATTCGTGTTGTCAGTAGCGTTGCGCATGCGACGTGCCGATTCGCGATTCGGCCGAATGCAGCGAGCCGCTGCGCCATCGGCGAAGCGGCTCGGCTTGCACGTGCGCGGCGCCAGGCCGCGACCCGGGCGATCAGTTCAGTGTGATCTTCGCGGCGGTGATCACTTCGCCCCAGTGCTTGCGGGCGTTGCGCAGCCACTCGGCGGATTGCTGCGGGCCGAGGTTGGTGGGGGCGTAGTCGGCGATGCGGTTCAGGTCGCGCACTTCCTGCGTCTCCATCGCGAGCGCGACTTCCTTGGCCAGGAGTTGCACGATTTCGTTGGGCGTTCCGGCCGGGGCCGCCAGCACATACGCGAAACTCGCATTGAAGCTCGGATAGCCTGATTCGGCGACGGTGGGCAGGTCGGGTGCGGCCGCGGAGCGTTGGCCTCCCGATGCGGCGAGCGCGCGCAATTTGCCCGCCTTCACCTGCGGCAAGACGCCGCTGCCCACGGCAAAGAGCGAATTGACCTGGCCGCTCATGACGTCGATCACCGACTGGCCCGTGCCTTTGTAGGGGATGTGGATCATCTCGATTCCGGCGGTGGACAGGAAGGCAGCCATCGTCAAGTGGCTGGGCGAGCCGTTGCCGCCCGACGCATAGCTCAGTTTGTTGGCCTTGGCATACTTGACGAACTCGGGCAGCGTGTTGGCCTTGATCGCGGGGTTCACGGTCAGCACCTGGCTGTACGTCACGGGCACGGCGATGAAGGAGAAGTCCTTCACCGGGTCGAACGGCGTCTTCTCGTACAGCGCCGGGTTCACGGTGAACGTGGTGTCCAGCGCGAACAGCAGGGTGTAGCCGTCAGCGGGCGCCTTGGCGACGATCTCGGCGCCGACATTGCCGCCGGCACCGGGCTTGTTGTCCACGATGAACGGCTGCTTCAGGCGCTTGCCGACCTGCACCAGCACGGCGCGCGCGAACGCGTCGAGCGGTCCCGGGACCGTCGTGATGACGACCCGGACCGGCTTCTCCGGGTAGCCCTGAGCCAGCGCGCCCGTGGCGGCCAGTATGAGCGCAACCAGGGCGCCCAGCTTATTGAACAGTTTCACATCGGCTCCTCAAAATTTGCGGCCTTCCGGCCCCAGTTGCTCGTATCGTCTCGAGCGGAAATAGTAGAGAGGGTGTATCGGTAATACAAACGACGGATATTCCTGTTGTCATGCGCGTTGCTCATGAAGTCGGCGTACCCGTCTCGGTTCGCGCGTGAATGCAGCGGGGCTGAGCGGCCACGTCAGAACAGGATGATGGCCATGAATGTCGATATGACGAGGCCTGCCACAACCGGGATGACCAACGCACGAACGGTCTCCTGCACCGGTACCCGAGCGAAACCCGCCACCGCGATGAGTGACGACCAGGCAATCAGGGTTCCGCCGCCGGTCCACACGGCGCCCATCTGCCCGATCGCGGCCAGGGTCGCCGCGTTGATCCCGGATCCGGCTGCCAAAGCGCCGGACAGCGCGCCGGTGAGCGGCAGACCCGAAAACCCGGACCCGTCGATTCCGGTGATCATTCCAACGATCAGCATGCCGTACGCGACAAAGAACTGGCTTGCCGGGATCCAGTGCTCCGCGTTCCTGACCAGATCGAACAGCAGCGCAGGCGCCTTGTCGACCGGCAACCCCAGAATGGCAGCTCCCGTTTCGCTCGAGCCCAGGAAGAAGAAACCCGCAATCGGCAGGACGGATCCCATCGCCCGGAACGCAA
Organism: Ramlibacter sp.; assembly: GCA_019449555.1. GTDB lineage: Bacteria > Pseudomonadota > Gammaproteobacteria > Burkholderiales > Burkholderiaceae_C > Ramlibacter. The sequence continues at coordinate 3,309 of JAGRPN010000216.1, read as the reverse complement.
AGACAAACCCTTCCGTGACGTGATCGGCGCTGGCCTCGAGCATCTTGCGCGCGCCGTGCATCGCGAGGGTGGCGAAGATCATGAGCACGCCGGCCATCCCGCCGATGAGCGAGGCAGCGTCGCCGCCTTTGATGGTGGGAAGTCCGCCAATGAATTTCGGGAGCACCATCATCAGAACCACGGCCAGGAACGCGATGGGCGTCAACACGGCGAACAGCTTGGACCACTTGACCTGGCTGGCGTCCACGCTCTCGATTTCGCGCCTGACGTCTGAGTTGGTTTCAAGCGGCTCGTCGCGGCTCGTCCCCCGCGCGATCTCCTCCTTATGCGTCGTTCCCCCCAGGGACACGCCCTGGTTGGATTGGTGTGAAGCCTGCGCGTGCCATGCATCCAGCAGATGCTGGCTGGCCGGCAGGAAGCGGCCCCGCAGCGACAGATAGGCCCAGACCAGCGCGACGCCGCCGGTGATCAGCGACAGAACCAGCGATCGATCAGCCACCACGGAGGTGAGGACACCCGCGGCTTTCGCGCTGATGCCGGGCGCCACCCCGATCACGTAGTCCGAGGACAAGGCCATCCCCTGCCCGGCGATCGCGATCACTACCGCACCGGCCAGGGGAGGCAGTCCCGCTGCTATCGCGGCAGGCAGCAAGACCGCGGAAACCAGCGGTACCGCCGGTGTCGGCCAGAAGAACAATGAAACCGCGTATGTCACCACGGCGATCACCAGGTAGGACATGTGTCCGTTCTTCATGACTGCACGAAAGGGTTGGACCATCCGGACATCGGATCGGAGCTCCTTCAACGAATTGAGGAGCGCCGTCATGAGTGCGATCACCAGGAAGATGCTGAACAGCTCTTTCGCGGCGACGAAGGTTGCGTTGAAGATCCCTCCCAACGCCGCTACCGGGCTGCCCGTGTACGCGAGGATGACCAGGAATATCCCGGCTATCGATGGGACGACGACGTTGGCTCGCATGATCATCGTCAGCACGATGACCGCGACGCCGGCCAGGTAAATCCAATGGGCCGCGGTCAGGCCCGTGGTTGTTTCCATTTCCATGTCTCCTCTCGCCTCTCGGCTACTTGCGGGACGGCATCGCTCGTCTGAGTGGTACCGCGTTGTGCAGCTTTGCGCTGCTCTGGATCCCAACCGTCGGCGTGGACGGGTCGATGTCCGCGCCGTGCGACGTCTTCGCGTCGTCGATCATTGCGGGCGAGCCGCATTGCCGCCGGGCATATCCTGAGTGCCGGGTCACTCGATCGGGACAGGAGCTGCCTCAAGGTTCCATGTCAGCCTCTCCTCATCACGCGATCCGTGGCGATACTAGGGGGCGCGCAACCGCGCCACAAACGACGGTTATTCGTGTTGTCATGAGCGTTGCTCATCAACTCATCCCGCCTGGCGCTGGCCATCGCCCGCGGTGCCGATGAGCCAGCCGCGGAACTTCTGCAACGAATGCAGGCCGGCCTTGCGCTCCGGGTACACGAGGTAATAGCCGCTGTCGCTGGTGTGTGTCGGACCGAACGGGACGACCAGCCGGCCCGAGGCCAGCTCGTCGAGCACGAGGAATTTCGGCAGCACCGCCGCTCCCAGGCCGGCCACGGCAGCCTGCGTCAACATCGAGAAGTGATCGAAGTGCGGCCCGCGCGACGCGTCCAGGCCTTCGAGCGCGGCGGTCTGCGCCCAGTCCCGCCACGCGTGCGGCCGCGTGGTCAGGTGCAACAGCGAAACCTTCGACAGGTCCGGCGGTGCGAGCAGCGTGCCGGCCGCCAGTTCTTCGTTGCACACGACCACCATCTCCTCGTTCATCAGGTAATCGCAGGCCGCGCCGGCCCAGTCGGCCTTGCCGAAGTGGATGGCGGCATCGAGGGTGGTTTCGCTGAAGTCGAACGGCACCAGGCGGGTGGCCAGGTTGATCGTGATGCCCGGGTGCGACTTCGCGAAATCACCCAGCCGCGGGATCAGCCATTTGGTCGCGAACGAAGGCACCACGCCCAGGTCGAGCGTGCTCCGGTCGCTCTGGCACGAGATCAGCTCGATCACGGCCGCTTCGATGCCGTTCAGCGCCGGCGAGATGCGGGCCTGGAAGTTTTTGCCCGCCGGGGTCAGCTCGAGTCGCTTCTTGATCCGCTTGAAAAGCTCGGTGCGCAGCATCTCTTCCAGTGCGATGACCTGCTTGCTGATCGCGCTCTGCGACAGGCACAAGTCTTGCGCGGCCAGCGTGAAGCTGAGCCGTTTCGCCGACGCCTCGAAGGCCTGCAGCATCATGGTGGAAGGGAGATAGCGGCGCATCGCGGCTCACGGTCGCTTGGCGCGGGCCCGTCTTTCAGCTGAGTCCACTTCGTCTCCTCGAAAGTCACGCTCGTTCAGTCGACGCCGCAGTATCCAGGGACGTCGCGCGTGCCGCATCGGCCGGAATTGCAGGTGGTTGACCTGGCTCAACTCGCCCCCGCATCCTCGCCACCGGCTATTTCTTGATGTCACTTTGCGCCAGCACTTCCAGACCTTCCGGCGCGAGCAGCTCGCGCAGCGCCTGCAGCCCGGCGACGCCGCACGCGGTGTCCTGCTCGCCGTTGCCTCCGCTCAAGCCGACACCGCCGACCACTTCGCCGCCGACGACGATCGGGTAACCACCGACGAACGCGGCGAACCGGCCGTCGAAGCTCCACTGGATGCCGAATGCCTCGTTGCCGGGCAGCCCCGGCCCGTTGGGCGACTGGTTGAACAGATGGGTCGAGCGCTTGTGGCCGCTCGCGGTGAACGCCTTGTTCCAGGCGATTTGCGGACCCGTGATCCGGGCGCCGTCCATGCGCTCGAGCACCAGGGGGTAGCCGCCTTCGTCCACCACGCACACGGTCTCCAGCACGCCGAGCTCCGCCGCCTTGCCAATCGCGGCGTTCACGATATGGCGAGCTTCCCTGACTTCGAGCTTGATGGCTTTCTTCAACGCGGTTTCCCTTCGGTGATGATCGATGAACCGCTTGCCGGCGCTGCGGCTAGCAGCCCCGATAGACGGTTTTCGTCTGCGTGTAGAACTCCAGGCCCGCACGGCCCGATTCGCGGAAAGTGGACGTGCTCGACCACTTCAGCCCGCCGAAGGGCGCGTTGATCAGGTTGCCCGTGGTGGTGCGGTTGATCTTCACCGTGCCCGCCTGGATGTCGTTCGGGAAGTCGTGCATGTAGCGGGGATTGCGGGTGGCGATCGCGGCCGAGAGCCCATACGGCGTGTCGTTGGCCTTGGCGATCGCATCCTCGTAGCCGTCCGCATCGATGACCGACAACACGGGCCCGAAGATTTCTTCCTG
>JAGRPN010000215.1 GCA_019449555.1 Ramlibacter sp. | reverse complement strand
GCAAGCGTGGTGGTACAGCCCGGACGAGCTCACCGATCGCACCGAGAAATTCCTCGCGGCCGAGACCGTGCGGGAGAAACTGTTCCGGTTCACGGGGGACGAACTGCCCTACACCTCCACGGTGGTGGTGGACAAGTTCGACGAGGAACCCAGTCCGAAGCACGGCCGGATGGTCCGGATAGCGGCCACCATCGTCGTGGAGCGCGAAGGGCACAAAGCGATGGTGATCGGCGACAAAGGCGAGCGGCTGAAGCGGATCGGCACCGAAGCGCGCCAGGAACTCGAGAAGCTGATGGACTGCAAGGTGTTCCTGGAACTGTGGGTCAAGGTGCGCAGCGGCTGGGCCGACGACGAGGCGCGGGTCCGGTCCTTCGGGTACGAATGAAACCGGCCGGCCATCGCGCCACTTGGGATTGAATCGTGGCCAATCGGATCTCCGACGAGCCCGCGTTCGTCCTGCACCGCTACGACTGGAGCGAGTCGAGCCTCATCCTGGAGGTCTTCACGCACGAGTACGGGCGGGTGGCGCTGGTGGCCAAAGGCGCCAAGAAACCCAGTTCCAGTTTCCGGCCGATCCTGCTGCCGCTGCAACCGCTGCGCATCGCGTTCGGCGGCGACGGCGAAATCCGCACGCTGAAAGCCGCCGAATGGACCGGCGGCCAGGTGATGCCCACCGGCGACGCATTGCTGTCGGGCTATTACCTCAACGAACTCGTGCTGCGCCTGCTCGCGCGCGACGACCCGCATCCGGGCCTGTTCGATGCGTACGCTGCCGCCGTCCACGTGCTGGGGTCCGAGCATGGAGAGGCGCTGCAGCCGGCCTTGCGCGCCTTCGAGCTGGTGCTGCTGCGCGAGATCGGGTTGCTGCCGGTGCTGGACCTGCAGACGCTCACGCTCGCACCGCTCGCCGCCGGCGAGCGGTACAGCCTCGTGCCGGAGGGGGGGGTGGTCCAGGCTTCCGAACGCGACGGACGCGCGAGCCTGAGTGGCAGCCAATGGCAGGCGCTGCAGCGAGCGCTGGACGACAGCGCACCGTTTTCGGCGACGCTGCGGGAATGCGCCGGCGCCGTAGCCGAGCTCAGGCCGCAGTTGCGCACCCTCCTGAACTACCATTGCGGGGTTTCGACGCTGCGCACCCGCCAGCTGATGATCGACCTGCAAGCCCTATGACTTCGCCCATCCGGACCGCACTCTCGGTCAACCTCAACAAGGTGGCCCTGGTGCGCAACACGCGCCATCTCGGCATCCCCAGTGTCGAGCGCGCGGCGCGGCTCTGCCTGGATGCCGGCGCCAACGGCATTACCGTGCATCCGCGGCCCGACGCCCGCCATATCCGCACGGAGGACGTCCGTGCGCTGCATCGCCTCCTGCAAGGCTGGCCCGGCGCCGAGTTCAACATCGAGGGCAACCCGTTCCATAACCTGATGGAGTTCGTGCGCGAACTGCGGCCCGACCAATGCACCTTCGTGCCGGACAGCGAGGGCCAGTTCACCAGCGACCACGGCTGGAACCTGGCGGCCGACAGCGAACGTCTGAGGCCCGTGATCGCCGAAGCCAGGTCGCTCGGCGTGCGGGTCAGCCTGTTCATGGACCCGGTCCCCCAAGCCATGGCCGCGGCCAAAGGCGTCGGCGCCGATCGCGTCGAGCTGTACACCGAGAGTTACGCGACCGCCTGGGGCACGCCTCACCAGCAGGAGGTGCTGCGCCAATTTGCCGACACCGCGCGCGCCGCCCTTGCCGCCGGGCTGCAGGTGAACGCCGGCCATGACCTCAACCGGGACAACCTCACCGAGTTCCTGCGCACCGTGCCCGGCGTGCGCGAAGTCTCGATCGGGCACGCGCTGATCTCGGACGCGCTGGAACTGGGCTATGCGGCCACCGTGAGCGCGTACCAGGCCTGCATCTCGGCCGCGTTCGACCCGGCCGTGCGAGCATGATCTACGGCATCGGGGCCGACGTGTGCGACGTGCGCCGCATCCGTGCGTCGCTGGAGCGGCATGGCGAGCGTTTCGCACGCAGGATCCTGAGCGATGGCGAAATGGCGGTCTGGAAAGGCCGCAGCGCGCGCTGGCCGGAACGCGGCCTGCGCTACCTGGCCACGCGTTTTTCCGCCAAGGAGGCGTTCAGCAAGGCGGCGGGCCTGGGCCTGCGCATGCCCATGACGTGGCGCCTGTGCGAAGTCGCCAACCTGCCCAGCGGCAAGCCGGTCATCGTGCTGCATGGCGGCCTGAAGGACTGGTTCGACGCGCAGGGCCTGTCGGCGCACGTGACGGTCACCGACGAAACCGATTACGCGGCGAGTTTCGTCGTGCTGGAAAAGAAAGCCGCGCCATGAGCCAACACGCGCCGGTCATCATCGACATCGCAGGGCTCGAGTTGAGCGCCCCGGACCGCCAGCGGCTGGCGCATCCGATGGTGGGCGGTTTCATCCTGTTCGGCCGCAACTGGCATGACCGCGAGCAGCTGGCCGCCCTTTGCGAGGAGGTCAAGTCCGTGCGGCAGGACCTGCTGATCTGCGTCGACCACGAAGGGGGCCGGGTGCAGCGTTTCCGCTCGGGCGGCTTCACCCACCTGCCGCCAATGCGCGCGTTCGGCGAAATGTGGATGAACGATCGGGGCCGCGGCGAGGGCGCCGGCGCGATGGCCGCCACCAATGCCGCGTCGGCGGCCGGTTATGTGCTCGGCGCCGAGCTGCGAGCCTGCGGTGTGGACCTCAGCTTCACGCCGGTGCTCGATCTCGACTGGGGCGAAAGCGGCGTGATCGGCGATCGGTCGTTCCATCGCGATCCCCGGGTGGCCACGCTGCTGGCCAAGAGCCTGATGCATGGCCTGCTCCGCGCCGGAATGGGCAACTGCGGCAAGCACTTTCCGGGACATGGTTTCGTCAAGGCGGACTCGCACACCGACATCCCGGTGGACGGGCGCAGCCTCAAAGCGATCCTCACGCAGGACGCGGCTCCTTACGAATGGCTCAACACAGCGCTCACCAGCGTGATGCCCGCGCACGTCGTCTATCCGAAGGTCGATGCCCGGCCGGCGGGATTTTCGAGCCGGTGGCTCAACGACATCCTGCGTGGACAGCTCCATTTCGGCGGCGCGATCTTCAGTGACGATCTCAGCATGGCCGGCGCGCGGGTGATCGACGGGCGCGAGGTGAGCCATACCGAGGCGGGCGTCGCGGCGCTGACAGCCGGCTGCGACATGGTGCTGCTGTGCAACCAGTCGGTGCAGGATCCGCCCGCGCTGGACCAGTTCCTCGATGGCCTGGCCGAAGCGCAGCTCAAGGGCGGATGGCAGCCAAGCGAAGCGAGCGAGCAGCGGCGCCTGGCGCTATTGCCGCACGCTCCTGCCTTGCCCTGGGACGCGCTGATGGCGCACCCCGATTACATCCACGCGCTGGGGCTATTGCCTTAACCGCCTTCCCGCCGCAGCGCGGGAAACAGGATCACGTCGCGGATGCTGGGGCTGTCGGTGAGCAGCATCATCAGCCGGTCGATCCCGACGCCGCAACCGCCCGTGGGGGGCATGCCGTATTCGAGCGCGCGCACGAAGTCGTGGTCGTAGAACATGGCCTCGTCGTCACCCGCGTCCTTGGCATCGACTTGCGCCAGGAAACGCGCGGCCTGGTCCTCGGCGTCGTTCAGTTCCGAGAAGCCGTTGCCGAACTCGCGCCCGGTGATATAGAGCTCGAAGCGCTCCGTCACTTCCGGGCGCATGTCGTTTGCCCGCGCGAGCGGCGAGATCTCGGTCGGGTGCTCCATGATGAACGTGGGATGCCACAGCTTCTCTTCCACGGTCTCCTCGAAAAACATGACCTGCAAGCTCGCCAGTGAGCGCGCGGACAACTTGTCTTTTTCGTCGGTGAGCCCGAGCTTGCGCAACGCATTGATCAGCCACTCGCGATCGTCCACGTTCGCGCCGGCCTGCGTGTGCGCCAGGATCGCTTCGCGGATCGTCAGTCGCTCGAAGGGCCGCGCCAGATCGACCGGGCGGCCGCTGTAGCTCAGTTGCAGCGTGCCCACGGCCTTTTCAGCCGCATCGCGGACCAGCGCCTCGGTGAAGTCCATCAGATCCAGGTAATTCCAGTACGCGGCGTAGAACTCCATCATCGTGAACTCGGGGTTGTGGCGCACCGAGATGCCTTCGTTGCGGAAGTTCCGGTTGATCTCGAATACCCGCTCGAAGCCGCCGACGATCAGCCGCTTGAGGTACAGCTCGGGCGCTATGCGCAGGAACATCTGCTGGTCCAGCGCGTTGTGGTGCGTGACAAATGGCCTTGCGTTGGCGCCGCCCGGGATGGGATGCAG
>JAGRPN010000214.1 GCA_019449555.1 Ramlibacter sp. | reverse complement strand
GACGAGTCGATGCACTGCAACTTCGGCATTGACCTGATCAACCAGCTCAAGCTCGAGAACCCGCATCTCTGGACTCCGGAGTTCAAGGCGGACATCAAGGCCCTGTTCGCCCGGGCCGTCGAGCTCGAATACCGTTATGCCGAAGACACGATGCCACGCGGCGTGCTCGGCCTCAATGCCTCCATGTTCAAGGGCTACCTGCGCTACATCGCGAACCGGCGCGCGACGCAGATCGGCCTGGAAGCGCTCTATCCCAACGAGGAAAATCCGTTCCCCTGGATGAGCGAAATGATCGACTTGAAGAAAGAGCGCAATTTCTTCGAGACTCGCGTGATCGAGTACCAGACGGGCGGAGCGCTTTCCTGGGACTGAGCACTGCGAGCGGGATGAGCTTGAGATTCGCACGGGTTGATGACCATGGCGCAAGAACCATGGCGCACCCCGTGCATCGGTGTTCATGAAGCTGGGCGCTGGCCCAACTCCATGAATCGCTTCGTGCAAACCAACAAGCATGGAGCGCATCTTTGGTTGATGTGATCAACTTGTACAGGAGATAGTTATGGCAACTGCAAAGAAACCGGCCGCCAAGAAGGCCGCAGCGAAGCGTCCGGCCGCCAAGCGCGCACCGGCGAGGAAGTCGGCAGCGAAGAAGGCGCCGGCGAAGAAGGCGGCAGCGAAGCGCCCGGCCGCCAAGAAGGCGGCAGCGAAGCGCCCGGCCGCCAAGAAGACGGCCGCCAAGCGCGCGCCGGCGAAGAAGGCCGCTGCCAAGAAGTCGGCAGCGAAAAAGGCGCCGGCGAAGAAGTCCGCAGCCCGGAAGTCCGCCGCGAAGAAGTCCACGGCGAAAAGGCCCGCCGCGAAAAAGCGTCCGGCCGCCAAGAAGGCTGCTAAGAAGCCGGCTGCGAAAAAAGAAAAGGCTGCCGCTGCTGCGAAACCAGTAGCCAAGTCAGCACCCGCCCCCGCGGCACCTGCGGCTCAGACCACTCTGAACCCGCAAGCCGCCTGGCCGTTCCCGACGGCCAGCAAGCCGTAAGGCCGGCGGTTCACCGCTGCAAGCCCGGCGCCGCGAGGTGCCGGGCTTTTTTCATTCCGCCATCCCATGCCCGTTGAGGCGGCGCAGCACCGTGGCGCCGCGCCCAAATTGTTACCGGCGCCCCACGGCTGGACGATTCCTCGCACAATCGCATTCCCGGGTTTCGTCGGACGCGCCATGACCCAGCTTCGCACGCTACCGCATGACCGGCTGGCACCGCGCCGCCTCGAGCGCAGCCCCGAGTTGCGGCGCACGTGGCTGTTCGGGGCGGGCACGGATGCGGCGATGCACCAGACGATGGCCGGCTGCGGCGCCGACGTGCTCATCCACGACCTGGAGGACTCCACCCCGCCCGAGCGGCGCGCCGAAGCGCGCGCGCTGGCACCCGCCCTGTACCAGCGGTGGCGCGACGCCGGAGCCCTCGTGTGCGTGCGCATCAATCCGCTGGAAAGCGTGGGCTACATCGACCTGAAGGCAGTGATGCCGGCCCGGCCGGACATCGTGGCCTACCCCAAGGCCTCGAGCGTGTTCCAGATCCGCGCGCTGGACGTGGCGATCACCACGCACGAGGCGGCCCTGGGCATCGAGCGCGGCGCCATCGAGATCCTGCCGGTGTGCGAGACCGCGCTGGGCGTGGTGTGCGTGCGGGAGATGGCCGGCGCCAGCGCGCGTGTGCGCTGCGCGCTGCTGGGCTCGGAGGACCTCGCCGCCGACCTGGGCGCGGATCGCACGCGCGAAGCCGTGGAACTGGAGTACGCCCGGGCCCGCTTCATCTTCGAGTGCCGCGCCGCCGGCATCGAGCCGATCGATGCGCCGTACAGCTTTTCGGACCTCACGGGCGTGGTCGAGGAAGCGCGTTTCGCGCGCCGCCTGGGCTACCGGACCAAGAGCGTCGTGCGGCCCGAACATGTGCAGCCCGTGCGCGATGCGCTGGTGCCCACCGAGCTGGAAATCGCCCACGCGCGCAAGGTGGTGGCTGAATTCGAAGCGGCGCGCCGACGCGGCGAAGACCGTCCGCTGGTCGACGGCCTGTGGATCGACGCTCCAACCTACCTCAACGCGCGGCGGCTGGTCCAGTCGGCATGAAGCGCGAAGCGCCGGCGCAGCCGCTGCTGTTTCCCGCGCCCGCGCCTGCCATGCCGGAGGACATGCGCTACGAGCTCGAATTCCTCACGCCAGAGGAAGAGCAGGCGCTCGTGGGCCTGATCGCCGGCATGCCGCTCAAGGAAATGAACTACCGGGGCTACACCGCGCGCCGCCGCGTGCTCAGCTTCGGAGGCAGCTACGATTTCCAGGCGCACCAATTGCACGAGGCGCCGCCGTTGCCCGCCTCGCTCGAGCCGCTGCGGCGCAAGGTAGCGCACTGGCTGGGCATCGCGCCTGAAGCGTTCAGCCAGGTCCTGCTGGCCGAATATCGCGAGGGGACGCCGCTGGGCTGGCACCGCGACGTGCCCGATTTCGAGGACGTCGTCGGCATCTCGCTGCTGAACGAGGCCGTGCTGCGCTTTCGTCCCTACCCGCCGCGCGAGCCGAAGAAGGCCGGCGTCATCAAGCTCGTCGTCGAGCCGCGTTCGATCTATCTGTTGCGCGGCGCCGCGCGTTGGGGATGGCAGCACAGTGTGGCGCCGACACGATCGCTGCGCTATTCGATCACCTTCCGCACCGCGGCGCACAAGTAGCGCGGCGCGGTGCGGCCGTGTCACTGGCGCTCGCCCGCTGCGAGCGCCATGCGACGGCGCAAGCGCTGCGCCTCGTCGAGCGCGCCGGCCTGCTCCGCCCGCGCCGCTTGCACGCCCAGCCAGGCGAGCAGCGGCCGCCGCCAGCCCTGGGCGGAAGCGGTGTCCGAGGCCAGCGCCAGCACGTCGGGGCTCGCGCGGCCGTTGCGAAAGAGGACGCCGGCCGCGATCAAGCGCGACAGCGGATCCTCGATGGCGCGCACGGCGGCCGCATCGGCCGCCGGCGATGCGGCAGCGCGATGCTGCGCCGGCAGCAACGCAGAGTCGGCCGGCGCGATCCGGCCCGCCAGATAGTCGGCGTAAGCGCGTTCAGCCGCCGGCGCGTCGGCGCGCAGCTTTTCGAAACCATCGCACGCCTCGAGCTGCAGGCTCGCGACGCGCAGCGCGCAACGCGTCAGCTCGGCCCGCGCCACCAGCCCCGGCTGGCCGGTGGCGGCGAGTTCGCCGCGCGCCCGCTCGAACTCGGCCGCCTCGACCCGCGCGTTGCCGTCCATGAACGCTTTCACATACCGGTCCAGCGTGTCGTGCGCATTCATCTGCCACTCGGGCACGCGCGGCTTGTTGCCGCAGCCCGCCAACAGGGCCGCGGCCAGGGCAAGCAACCAGGCAAGCCTCATGGCAGCTTCACCTCCGTGTCGCGGGCCAGCGGCCACTTGCGGTTGAGTTCATTGATCATGCCTTCGATCTTGCGCAGGTTCGCCTCCACTTCGCCGCGCAAGGTGCCCAGGTCGCCGGTCGCGCCGCGCACGTTGGCGCCGATGCCCTGGGCTTCGACCAGCACCGCATCGACCTTCTTCAGGCTCGCACGGGTCTCGGACAGCAGGTCATTGAGCTGCACGATGGTGGCGCGGGCGTCCTTCATCACGCCATCCGGGCCGAACACCTGGGTATCGGCCTTGGCCGCCAGCGTATCCACGCGCGCCAACAAGGCGTTGGTGCGGTCCAGCGCAGCCACCAGCTTCTGCGCGTCCGCGTCGTTGCCGAACGCCACCCCGAGCGCCCCGCGCGGGCCATTCAATTTCGCGCTGAGGTCCTGCAGGTTGGCCAGCGTTGCCCGCAGCGCGGCGTCCTGCGCGGTCATCGCGCTCAGGTTCTCCAGCACGTCCTTGGCGGTCGCGAGCACGCGGGGCAGTTCCGCCGTGGCATCGCCGCGCAACACCGGGCGCACCGCACCGTCGGGCAGCGGCGGGTCGGCGAGGATGCCGCTGAAAGCGCGGATGTTCGTGCCGCCGACCAGCCCTCGCACGAGCGTGAACACGCTCGAGGTGCGCAGCCAATGGGCGTCTTTTTGCGCCACATCGATGAGGATGTGTACGTTGCCGTTTTCCGCCAGCTCGACCCGATGCACCCGGCCGATCGGGAATCCCGAGAACGTCATGTCCATGCCGACCACGACGCCCTCCGAATCGTCGGCGACCAGCACCAGCGTCTGGACCGGCTCGAACACGCCGCGGGCGTACAGCAGGTAGAGCACGGACCCCGCGACCAGCAACGCGGTGAAGACCAGCAACAGGGCCGCCTTGAATTCGAGGTGCGGGACCGGCCGGGTGGCGGCGGGTTCCGAGCTCTGGACGGGCGTGGCGGGCTGCTGTTCTTGCATGGGCGGTCAGGCGTAATTGCCGGCGAGCGATGCGGCTTCGAGCACCAGCAGGACGGCGAACATGCGCACCAGGCCCTGCAGGGCCGCGCTCTCGCGCGAACCGTCGCCCTCGACGTCGTACAGGCCGGAGGCCATGGGGATGATCGAGACGGCCAGGCTGAAGAACACCGTCTTGAGCACGAAGATCAGCGCCACCGCGGGGTTGAACACATGGCCGAACACGTGCGTGTAGGCTGCGGCGCCGGCGGCCGTCCAGCCATACACCGCGAAATACGCGAGCACGAGCGCAACGACGCAGCTCAGGGCGGCCAGCGTGATGGTGGCGAAGATGCCGGCGAGGGCGCGAGGCAGCGCCTGCGTCACCACGGGGTCGATGCCGCGGCGCAGCAGCGCGTCGAAATGCCCGATGCGCCGCATCTCCGCCAGCGCCGCGCCGTTCGGGATCGTGCAGCGCAGGGCCACGAACAGCGCGGCGGTGAGCGGAATCAGCTCCAGCACCAGCACGCGGATCACCATCTCCAGGGCATAGCGCGACAAACCATAGCTCAATGCGGTGACGACCACGATGCGCGTGATCACCAGCGTGAGCAGCGCACACAGAGCGGTGAACCACGGGAGGATCGGCGCGGTGTCCAGGTAGAGGTGGCGCATCAGCGCATGGCGGTTGTCCGCGCGCCAGCTCGCCGGGGACACCGCGAGCACCAAGAGCGATGCCCCGAAGAAGATGATGCGCCACCAGCCGGTGAGCCAGCGCAGCGGCGCCATGCCGGCGCGCCGGACTGTGTGCGATCCCGCGGAAAGGCCCGTCATGGCCGAAATCATAGGCCAGCGGCGCCGAGCCGCGTTTGAAGGGGTGCTGGCCGGCGTCAGCGCCAGCTGCCGGTGCCGGCCAGCACCGGCGAGAGCTGCGCCTCGCTCCAGCGCAGCGGCAGCCCCGCCGGCACGCGCCACGCGCAGCTCACCCGGAACCGCATCAGCCGCTGCGCGCCGGTGAACACAGCGAGCTCCGGACCGTCCAGGACGATCTCGCCGCGGGCGGCGACATGCAGCAGGTCGCCGCTCGCGAAATCGATGAACAGCAGGCCGCAGCGCGGATTGAGCACCAGGTTTCCCAGCGTGTTGAAGTACGAATTGCCGGCGAAATCCGGCACCGTGAGTTGCGCGTCGCCATCGACCCGCACGAAGCCCGGCTTGCCGCCGCGATGCGAGACATCGACCCCGAAGGCGCGCGCCTCGTCCTGTCCCGCCTTCGGATGCGCCGTGGCGATGAAAAAAGTATCGGCGCGCTCGATCATCGTGCGTGCGGGCTCGTCCAGCACTGCGAGACGCTGCGCGACCGGCGGGCCGGCCGGCATCTCCTTGAACTCGGGCCGGCGCGCCTGGATGTATTTCGGGCAGTTGCCGAAGCTCTGGGTCGCCTCCACCACGAAGCCCTCCTGCGTGGATTGCGCCACGCGGCCGTTGAGGCGATTGCGGCGCCGGGTATGCGGCTCGATGCCGAGCAGCGCAATCGGCGCGCCGGCCACGATACTCCCGGCCAGCGGGTCGTGCGGCGCGAACCGCGCCTGCACGCGCAGCTCGCGCGCATCGGGCGAAAACGCAAATCCGGCCGGGCCTGTCAGCACAGAGGCCCAGGGCCGGCCCTGCGCGTCGAGGGCGCCGACCAGCAGGAACACGAGTTGCGCGAAGAAGTCGCGATGCTGCTGCGGCATGGCGTCGCGAATCACGCGCGGGCCGGCTTGCGCCAGCACCGACAGCGAGCCGGCCCGCTGCTGCAGCGCGAGTTCGCCTTCATGGAAAGTGGCATCGCCCATGCCGGCCTCCGGCTCAGGCCACCAATGCACGCGGCGACTCGATGAACGGCAGGAAGCGGGGCAGCGCCTCGATGCGTGCGAGCCATGCGCGCAGGTTCGGATACGCCTCGAGCGACACGCCGCCTTCCGGAGCCCGCGCCGCGTAGCTGTAATTCGCGATATCGGCCAAGGTCGGCGTGGCGCCGGCGAGGAACGCTCGCGAGGCCAGTTCCTGCTCCATCACCTGGAACAGGTTGCCCGCAAGGCCGATCGCATCCGAGGGATTCTGGGGGCTGCCGAATAGCCGGATCAGCCTCGCCGCCGCCGGCCCGAAAGCCAGTGGGCCGGCGGCCACGGACAGCCAGCGCTGCACTCGGGCGGCGGCCAGCGGCTCGCGCGGCAGCCAGCTCCCGGGCGCATAACGGCCTTCCAGATAAACGAGGATGGCGTTCGAATCGGCGAGCGTCACTTCGCCGTCTTCGATGACGGGCACCTGGCCGAACGGGTTCCTGCGCAGGAATTCGGGCGTGCGATGGGCGCCGGCGCCGAGGTCCACCTCGACCGTTTGGTACGGCAATTGCAGCAGCGAAAGGAACAGCTCCACGCGGTGGCAATGGCCCGACAGTGGCATGCGGTAGAGCTTGATCGGGTGCCGGGGTGCGATGTGTGCGACGGTATTCATGGGACGACTCCTTGGGTTGTGTGGGAACGCATTCTGTTTGCTGTCCGTTCTGGAATAAATACCCCGGCTTGCACAGGACTGCTTCTGTTTCCGGTTTAATCTTTTCCCGTGGACAAGTTCAAGGCCATGCAGACCTTCGTGCGGATCGCCGACGAAGGCAGCCTCACCGCCGCGGCACGCGCGATGGGCTCATCGTTGCCCGCGGTGGTGCGAGCGCTCGCTGCCTACGAGGCGCAGCTCGGGGTGCGCCTGTTCAACCGCACCACGCGCCGCATTTCGCTGACCGAGGAAGGCAAGCTGCACCTGGAGAACTGCCGCCATGTGCTGGGCGCGCTGGAAGAATCGGAGGCGGCGCTCGCGGCCGGCGCTGGCGAGCCCGCCGGGCATCTTTCGATCACCGCGCCGGTGCTGTTCGGACAGATGTACGTCGCACCCGCGGTCACCCGCTTCCTCGCGCGGCACGAGAAGATGCGCTGCAGCGTGATCCTGCTCGACCGGGTGGTGAACCTGCTCGAAGAAGGCCTGGACCTGGGCATCCGCATCGGCGCGCTGGAGGATTCGTCGCTGGTCGCGCTGCCGCTCGGACAGATCCGGCGCGTCGTGGTGGCCCATCCTGCCTACCTGCGCAAGCACGGCGTGCCGCGCCATCCGCGCGACCTGTTGGGGGCCAACTGCTTGCGCATGATCTCGGGGCGCGCCGGCTGGGGCGACTTCCAGGAAAACGGGCGCGCCTTCCGCGTCGCCGTGAACGGCAACCTCGAGTTCAACCACGTGCTGCCGGCGGTGCAGGCCTGCGCGGACGGCGCGGGCTTCGGCATGTTCTTCTCGTACCAGGTGGCGCCCTTCGTCGCCCAGAAACGCCTGAAGATCGTGCTTGAAGGATTCGAGCGCCCGCCGCGTCCGATCAGCGTGGTGTATCCGCATGCACGGCTGCTGCCGGCCCGCACGCGCCTGTTCATCGACTGGATCCGCAACGAGATCACGGCCTTCCGGCCGGAAGGGAAAGCAAGCCATGGCCGATCATGACTACGACCTCTTTGTCATCGGTGGGGGCAGCGGCGGCGTGCGTGCCGCGCGCGTGGCGGCGCAGCGCGGCGCCCGCGTGGCGCTGGCCGAGGCGGCGGCACTCGGGGGCACCTGTGTCAACGTGGGCTGCATCCCGAAGAAGCTCTACAGTTATGCGGCCCATTTCGCCCATGATTTCGAGGACGCCGCGGGGTTCGGCTGGGACGTGGCAACGGCGCGCCTGGACTGGGGCCGGCTCAAGGCCAACCGTGCGCGGGAAATCGCGCGCCTGAACGGCGTCTACCGGCAGCTTCTCACCGGCGCCGGCGCCGAGATCGTCACGGGCTGGGCGACGCTCACGGGAGCGCACGCCGTCCAGGTCCGCACCGCCGCCGGGGAGCGGCATTTCAGCGCGCGCCACATCCTGATCGCCACCGGCGGCACGCCCACCGTGCCGTCTTTTCCGGGCTGCCGGCACGTCGTCACGTCCGACAGCATGTTCGACCTGGACCCGTTCCCGCGGCGGCTGCTCGTCGTGGGCGGCGGCTATATCGCCTGCGAGTTCGCGTCGATCTTCAACGGCCTGGGCGCGAAAGTCACGCAGCTGTACCGCGGCACGCAGGTGTTGCGGGGCTTCGACACCGACGTGCGCAATTTCATCGCGAACGAGCTGCGCAAGACCGGCATCGACTTGCGCGTGGACAGCGACGTGCGCGCCATCCATCGCGGCGCGCATTGCCTGGAGGTGACGCTGATCGACGGCAGCACGGTGGCCGCGGACGTGGTGCTGTACGCCACCGGCCGGATGCCGAACGTGAACGGCCTGGGGCTGGACGCGGCGGGCGTCGCGGTGGGCAAGCACGGCGCCGTGCTGGTCGACGCGAATTACCGCACGTCCGTGCCGTCGATCCACGCGCTCGGCGACGTGACGGACCGGGTCCAGCTCACGCCGGTGGCATTGGGTGAGGCGATGGCGTTCGCCGATCACCTGTTCGGCCACTCGGGCCGCGCCATGGACTACGAGTTCATCCCGACCGCCGTCTTCACCCACCCGGCGATCGCGACGGTCGGCTACCCGGAGGACGAAGCGCGCCGCAAGTTCGGACGCGTCGCGATTTTCCGCAGCGAGTTCAAGTCCCTGAAGCACACTTTGAGTGGCCGCGACGAACGCACGCTGATGAAGTTGGTGGTCGATGCGGCTACGGATCGCGTCGTGGGCCTGCACATGGTCGGGCCCGAGGCCGGCGAGGTGGTGCAAGGGTTCGCCGTCGCGATGAAGGCGGGCGCGACGAAGGCGGTGTTCGACGGCACGATCGGCATCCATCCGACGGCAGCCGAGGAATTTGTCACGATGCGCGAGGCGGTCGCGCGCTGAGGCGCAGCGCCCTTACAGCGCATTACAAAATATCCGTTCGCGAAAGCGCCGCTTTACCATTCCTTTGCGATCTTTTCGGCCGCGCGCACGTTCTACTTGCGGGAGAGAACGTCATGATCGCCGGGCGCCTGTTTCGTCTTTTTGTCTTTCGACTGTTGCCGCTTCTGGTGATCGGGCTGCCTGCGGCCCATGCGCAGGCGCAGGCCGATCCGCCCGGGCGCGTCGCGCGGCTCAATCATGCGCAAGGTTCGGTCGTCTTCTCACCGGCGGGCGACAACGAATGGACCGATGCCGCGCTGAACCGGCCGCTCACGCGCGGCGATCGCCTGTGGACCGACCGCGGATCGCGCGCCGAGATCCAGGTCGGCTCGTCGGCCGTGCGCATGGACGGCCAGACGCATCTCGAGATCCTGGCGCTCGATGACCAGTCCGCGCAATTGAGTGTCACCCAGGGCACGGTGTACGTGCGGGTGCGCAGCCTGCCCGAAGGCGAGAACTTCGAGGTAGACACGCCCAATCTCGCCTACCGCGCGGCGTACCCCGGCGACTACCGCCTCGACGTCGATGCCGCGCACGGGACCACGCGCGTCACCATCCATTCCGGCACCGGCGCCGTGTACGGCGAAAACGGCCAGGCGCTGCCGCTGGGCGGCGGCCAGCAGGTCACGTTCCGCGAGCGCTCGCTGGCCCAGGTGAACGCGCAGGAAGCCCCGCCGCAGGATGCGTTCGACCGCTGGGCGCTGGAGCGCAACCGGCAGGAAGACCATTCGATCTCCGCGCGCCACGTGCCGCGCGAAGTGATCGGGTACCAGCAGCTCGACGCCCACGGCCAGTGGTTGCAGGACCCGACCTATGGCGCCGTCTGGTATCCGCGAGCGCTGCCAGCGAACTGGGCGCCGTACCGCCACGGCCACTGGGAATGGATCGCGCCGTGGGGCTGGACCTGGATCGACGATGCGCCCTGGGGCTTCGCGCCGTTCCACTACGGCCGCTGGGCGATGATCGAATCGCGCTGGGCCTGGGTGCCGGGGTGGCTCGGGCTGCGGCCCGTCTATGCGCCGGCACTCGTCGCCTTCGTCGGGGGCGGCAGCGGCGGCGTGGACTGGAGCCTGCCGCTCGGCGGCGGGCGCCCGGGCGTGGCGTGGTTCCCGCTCGCGCCGGGCGAGGCGTGGCAGCCCGGTTATCGCGCGAGCCCGGTGTATATCAGCCAGGCCAACCGCAACATCACGGTGCAGGCGAACACCGGGTATGCGTATCAGCGCCGGCCGGAAGCGCTCACCGCGATCTCGGCCGAGGATTTCCACCGGGGCCGGCCGGCAGCCGCCGGCTGGTTGCGCGTGGCCGCCAACATGCTGACCAACGCGCAGATCGTGCCCCCGCCGCCGATGCCGGAACACAGCGGCGTGATCGCGCAGGCGCGCGCGGTACCCTCTCGCGTGGCGCCACCGCCGGCCGCCGAAGTCCGCCAGGTCATCGCCAAGGCGGCGCCCGCGAGCGCTGCGCAGCGCGTGCAGCCCAGCGCGCCGGCAGCTCCGGCCGCAGCAACCGCGGCTTCCGCGCGGGCGGCGGCGCAAGCGCAGGCCCAGGCGCAGCGACAAGCCGATGCCCACCGCGAGCGGCTCGCACGCGAAGAGGCCCAGCGCGCGGTCCAAGCCAGGACAAGCGCACCGCAGCCAGTTCCCCAGGCCGTCAAACCGGCGGCGCAAGCGCCAGTGGCTGCGCCCGCGAAGCCTGCGGGTGCGGACCCTGCGCAGGCCCGCAATGAGGCCAAGCGCGACGCGGCCAGCGCGCGTGCGCAGCAGGCGATCGCGCGCGCCGAGCAGGCCATGGCCCGGGCCGAACAGGCCCGCCGCGAGAAGGCCAAGAGCGTTCAGGCGGCGGCGCGTCAGCAAGCGGAGCGAACCGAACAGGCCAGGCGCGACCAGGCGGCGAAGCACGCGCAGCAATCCAAGCGCGAGCAACTCGCCAAACGCACCGAGCCAGCCAAGCGCGAGCAACAGGCCCGCCGTGCAGAGCAGGCGCGCCGCGAGCAGGCTGCTAAACGTGAGCAGGCACTGCGCGAACAGCTCGCGCGCCGCACCGAGCAGGGCCGGCGCGAGCAGCAGGCCAAGCGCGACGAACAGGCGCGGCGCGAAGCGCATGCCCAGCGGGTGGAGGAAGCGCGCAAGGCCGCCGACCGCGATGCCCAGGCGCTGCGTGAGCAGCGCGCCCAACGCGAGGAACAGGCCAAGCGGGCAGCCGAGCGCGAGGCACAGGCACTGCGCGCACAACGTGAGGAACAGGCGCGGCGCGAAGCGCAGCGGCGCGAGCAGGCGCAGCGGGAAGCCTGGGAGCGCCAGCAGCAGGCGCTTGCCGAACAATGGCGGCGCGACCACCAGCAATGGGAACAGCACCAGCGCGAAGGCACCCGCCCGCGGCCCGATCTGCGCGACGACCGCCGCGGCTCCGCACCTGAGGTCTGGCAACGCGGCGTCCCGATCCTCAGTCCGGGCCGCACGAGCTGATCGCCGCGGCTGGGCGCCGCGCTGGCTGCCGATACAGCCCATTACAGAAAACGCCGGCGCCTGGAGCCGCTTTACACGCGCTTTGCAGCACTTTGGGGGTGTTGCGCGTTCTCACATCATGGAGACTCCCATGACTGCGAACCGCCTGTTGTCCCGCATCTTCCTGGCGCGGTGCGCCGCCCTGTTGCTGGCCCTCGCAGGTGCCGGCGCGTTGGCCCAAACCGACCCGCCGGCGCGCGTGGCCAGCCTCAGCCAGATCGAGGGGTCGGTCGTGCTGGCGCCGGCCGGCGACACCGAGTGGACCGACGCCGTCCTGAACCGCCCCGTCACGCGCGGCGATCGCCTGTGGACCGACCAGGGCGGGCGCGCCGAGGTGCACCTGGGATCGGCCGTGCTGCACGTGGACGGCGAAACGTTCCTCGACTTCACCGCGCTGGACGACCGCGCGCTCCAGGCCAGCCTGAACGAAGGCAGCCTCAACGCGCGCGTGCGCCAGCTGGATGCCGGCGAAAACTTCGAGATCGACACGCCGCACCTGGCGTTCCGTGCGGCGCAGCCCGGCGACTACCGCATCGACGTCGATCCGGCGAACGGCACCACGCAGGTCACGGTACGCAGCGGCAGCGCGATCGTGTACGGCGCCAGCGGTCGATCGCAGCAGCTCGTGGCCGGCCAGCAGCTCGCCTTTGCGGGGCGCGACCTGGAGCGGGTGGCCGCGCAGGCGCCGCGCGACGACGGCTTCGACCGCTGGGCGGCCGATCGCAACCGGCGCGAGGACGCATCGGTCGCGGCCCGCTACGTGCCGCGTGACGTGGTCGGCTACCAGCAGCTCGATCCTTACGGCACGTGGGCCGAGGACCCCAGCTACGGCGCCATCTGGTTCCCGCAGATCACGATCGCCGACTGGGCGCCGTACCGTTACGGCCACTGGGAATGGATCCGGCCGTGGGGCTGGACCTGGGTCGACGACGCGCCCTGGGGCTTCGCCCCGTTCCACTACGGCCGCTGGGCCATGATCGGCAGGCGCTGGGCCTGGGTGCCGGGCCACATCGGGCCCAGGCCGATCTATTCACCGGCGCTGGTCGCCTTCATCGGCGGGACGGGCGACCGGGCGAGCTGGAGCCTGTCGATCGGATCGAGCCCGGGGATCGCGTGGTACCCGCTGGCGCCGGGCGAAGCATGGCGCCCGTTCTACCGCGCCAGCCCGACCTATGTGCGCAACGCGAACCGGTATACGGACTGGCGCGGCGGCACGTCCGGTTCGGTCCCCATCCATCAGCGTGGCGCCGAAGCGGTGACGGCCGTGCGAGTGGACGACTTCAGGCAGGGCCGCCCGGTGCACAGCCACTGGACTCCCGTGAAGCCCAGCGACATCGCGCGCGCGCCGGTCGGTGTGCAGCCCGTGTTGCCGCAGCCGCAACGGCCGCTCGCAAGCAGTCGCGCCGGCCCGCCGGCGAGCCTGCCACGGGTGGCGCCGCCCGCGCCGGCGATCGTGGGGCGGCCGCAGGGCCCCGCGCCGCAGGCGCAGTTCCCAGGCCAGGCGCACCCCCGGCCGTCGGCCCAGGGGCAGCCGCACGTCGCGCCGCCGGCGACGGAGCGCCGGGAATCCGGCGATCGCAGCACGCGGCCGAGCCCGCCGTTCACGCGCGAAGAGGGCCGCGGGGAGCGTGCGCGTGGCCGCGACGAGCCGCCGCGCCCCTTCATCCAATCACCGCCCGGGCCAGTCGAGCGGCCCCAGGTCCGTACTGATGAGCAACGTCGCCAGACGCAGTCACCGACGGATGAGCAGCGGCGCGCCCAGGCGCGGCAGCTGCAACTGCAGCAACTGGAGCGAGCGCGCCGCGACCAGCAGGCGGCCGACCAACGCGTCCAGCGCGAGCAGCAACTGCCGGCCCTGCGCCAGCAGGAAGCGCAGCGCCGCGCCGAGCAGGCGCAGCTGCAGCGCGAACACGCGTTGCGCCAGCAGCAGGCGGTGCAGCAGCGCCAACAGCAGGACCGCCAGCAGGCCGTGCAGGAGCGGCTCGCGCAGCAGCAACAGGCGCGCGCGCAGCGCGAGCAGGCGGCGCGCCAGCAGCAGGACCTGCAGCAGCAGCGTGCATTGCAGCAACAGCAGCAGGCGCAGCGCCAAATGGCCGCGCCGGCGGCGCCGCCCGCGGCAGCCCGGGCGGAACCGCGTGAACGCCGGCAGCCGCAACCGCGCGAGGGCCGGGACGAGCGCCGCGTCCCACCGGGCGAGGAAGAAGGCCGCGGGCGCGGCCAGGGTCATGGGCGAGGAGGTTAGGGCCTGTGTGAACAGGCCCTGGTCAGTTGACCGCCTCCGGGAACGCGCGGACCAGGTTCGACGAAGAATGCTCTTCGTCCGGCGGCAAGTAGATGGTGGTGCGGTCGATCTTGGCGTCGTAGGCCGCGAGTTCGGCGCTGGCACTGCGAATGACCGCCTTGTCCAGCGGGTGGCATTGGCGCTGGCTCAAACGGCGCAGCGACTCCGATTGTTCGATCATCTGGCGCACGCTGCCCGGGTCCGTCATCAGCGCAAAGGGATTGTCGGCCGCCGTTGCTGTTCTCATTCGATCAACTCCTGTGGGTTCAAGTTAAAACCGCGTTTCGATGTGGACTCACTGTGGCAGCACGGCGCAGTTTGTAACGTCAGGGGGTTTCGTTACACCTTGTAGGACGGGTTCTCACGAAGAGGCAGGCGCGGGCAAGGGCTGCGTTGGGCGTTGCACAATGGCTTTCATGCATATGCCGCCCTTCATCGCGCCCACGCTGCACAGCGAGCCGGCAAGCGCGCTGGCTCAGGTCCGTGCCATCTACTCGCAGCAGATCGAGCACCTGCGCGACGCCATGCAGCGCTTCATCGCGGGGCAAGCGCTGCCCGGCCATGTGCGCGCCTGCTATCCGTTCGTGCGCATCCACACCGACACGGTGGTGCGGCAGGCGGCGCTGGAGAACTCAGGCCTCAGTTATGGGTTCGTGGCCGGCGCCGGCCGCTTCGAGACCACGCTGACGCGGCCCGACTTGTATGGGAAATACTACCTGGAGCAGTTTCGGCTGCTGCGGCAGAACCACGGGGTTGAATTGGAAGTGGGTACCAGCACACACCCGATCCCGATCCATTTTTCCTTCGCCGAGAACGACCACATCGAAGGCAACATGAGCCCGGAGCGGCGCATGTTGATGCGCGACGTGTTCGACCTGCCGGACCTGGAGTCGATGGACGACGGGATTGCCAACGGCACCTGGGAGGCCGGTCCCGGCGAGGCGCAGCCGCTGTCGCTGTTCACCGCCGCGCGCGTGGACTACTCGCTGCACCGCCTGCGCCACTACACGGGCACGGCGCCCGACTGGTTCCAGAACTTCGTGCTGTTCACCAATTACCAGTTCTACATCGACGAGTTCGTGCGACTGGGGCACGAGGAGATGGCCAATCCGCAAAGCGCCTACACCGCGTTCGTCGAACCGGGCAATGTGGTGTGGCGGCGCAGCGGGCTGGCAGCCGAAGCCGGCGACGCGCTCGGCACCCTGCCGCCCCGGCTGCCGCAGATGCCCGCCTACCACCTGACGCGGCAGAACCACGGCGGCATCACGATGATCAACATCGGTGTCGGACCGGCCAACGCGAAGACCATCACCGACCACGTGGCCGTGCTGCGCCCGCACGCCTGGATGATGCTGGGACACTGCGCGGGCCTGCGCAACAGCCAGCAACTGGGCGACTATGTGCTGGCCCACGCGTACGTGCGCGAGGACCATGTGCTGGACGAGGAACTGCCGCTTTGGGTCCCGATCCCGGCGCTGGCGGAAATCCAGCTCGCGCTGGAGCAAGCGGTGGCCGACGTGACACAGTGCAAGGGCGCGGACCTGAAGCGCATCATGCGCACCGGCACCGTCGCCAGCACCGACAACCGCAACTGGGAACTGCTGCCCGGCAACCAGCCGCAGCGCCGTTTCAGCCAGAGCCGCGCGGTGGCCCTGGACATGGAAAGCGCCACCATCGCCGCCAACGGGTTCCGCTTCCGCGTGCCCTACGGCACGTTGCTGTGCGTGAGCGACAAGCCCCTGCACGGCGAGATCAAGTTGCCCGGCATGGCCAACCAGTTCTACCGCGAACGCGTCGACCAGCACTTGCGCATCGGCATGCGGGCGATCGAGCTGCTGCGCGCGGAAGGCAGCCAGCGCCTGCACAGCCGGAAATTGCGCAGCTTCGACGAGGTGGCGTTCCAGTAGCGGCGTCAGCGCAGCGCCGTCGCCATCGGCTCGCCGAGGCGCACCGGCCGCGACGGCGCCCAGTCGGCCACGAACGTCAGCACGTTCTTCGGGAACAGCATGACGACCGTGGAGCCCAGCAGGAAGCGGCCCATTTCGGCGCCCTTGGCCAGCACGATCTCGTGGTCGTCGTAGCGCCATTCGCGGATCTCGCGGGTGCGCGCAGAATTGACCGGGCCGTGCCAGACGGTCGCGACGCTGCCGACGATGGTGGCGCCCACCAGCACGTTGACGAACGGGCCGTACGCGGTATCGAACACACACACGACGCGTTCGTTGCGCGCGAACAGGCTGGGCACATGGCGCGCGGTCAGCGGGTTCACCGAGAACAGCTGGCCCGGCACGTAGATCATCCGCTTCAGGCGCCCCTCGCACGGCATGTGGATGCGGTGGTAGTCCTTCGGCGCGAGATACAGCGTGGCGAAATGGCCGTGGTCGAACCGGTGCGCCAGCGACTGGTCCCCGCCGACCAGCGCGCGCGTCGAATAGCTGTGGCCCTTGGCCTGGAAGATCTGGTCGTGCTCGATCGGGCCGAACTGGCTGATGGCCGCATCCACCGGACAGACGAAGGGCGCGCCGGCGATCGGCCGTGCGCCATTGCGCAGCGCCCGCGTGAAGAACTCGTTGAAGGTCGGGTAGCTTTCGATGCGCGGATCGGCCGCCTCGCTCATGTCGACGCCGTAGTGCGCGACGAACTTGCGGATGAGGGTGCGGGTGAAGGCGCCGCCCCGCAGGTTCGCGATCTTGCCGGCCAGCACCGTGAGCACCCGTTTGGGCAGCACGTATTGCGGCGTCACCGCCAGGCGAGTGGACACATCGGGCACCGGGAGTTGATGGATCGAAAATTCTAGGCCACGGGGCCGGCCTTGCGGGCCGTGCGAGACAATAAAGGCATGTCGGAGCTCCTGTTCGCCGCCAAGGGCCTCACCAAACGCTATGGCGGGACCACCGTGGTCGACGACGTGTCCTTCGAGATCGCGCGCGGCGAATGCCTTGGCGTCATCGGGCCCAACGGCGCCGGCAAGACCACGACGATCCGCATGTGCCTGGGCCTGACCGTTCCGGACCGTGGCTCGATCGCCGCCCTCGGGCTGGCGATGCCCCGCGATGCGCTCGCGATCAAGGCCCAGCTCGGCGTGGTGAGCCAGTTCGACACGCTCGACCCCGATTTCACCTGCGCCGAGAACCTGCTCGTGTACGGCCGCTATTTCGGCATGAAGGACGCGCAGATCCGCGAACGCATCCCGCGCCTGCTCGAGTTCGCGGCGCTGTCGCACAAGGCCGATGCGAAACCCGGCGAACTCTCGGGCGGCATGCGCAGGCGGCTGAGCCTCGCGCGCGCCCTGGTGAACGACCCGCGGCTGCTGTTGCTCGACGAACCGACCACCGGCCTCGATCCGCAGGCCCGGCACCTGATGTGGGAGCGGCTGCAGTTGCTGCTGCAGCAGGGCAAATCGATCCTGCTCACGACCCATTTCATGGACGAAGCGGAGCGCCTTTGCTCCCGCCTGCTGGTGCTGGACCATGGCAGGAAGATCGCCGAAGGGCGTCCGCGCGACCTGATCGCGCAGCACCTCGAACCGGACGTGGTGGAGGCTTACGGCAACGGCGCGCTGGAGCTGGTGGACTCGCCCATGACGTCGCTGGCGGCGCGCGTCGAGGTCAGCGGCGAAACCGTGTTCTTCTACACGCAGGACGCCAAGCCGCTGCTCGACGCGCTCGCCGCGCGTCCGAAACTGCGAACCTTGCACCGGCCGGCCAACCTGGAGGATCTGTTCCTCAAACTCACCGGCCGGCAGATCAGGGAGGAAGCCTGAAATGGAAAACACCGTCATCACTGCCACCGTCCCTTCCATCTGGCGCGTGCCGGACCTGTCGCTGCGCTGGTGGCCCGTGTTCCTGCGCAACCTGCTGGTGTGGCGCAAGCTGGCGATCCCCAGTCTCGTGGGCAACATCGCCGAGCCGCTCATGTGGCTGGTCGCTTTCGGCTATGGCATGGGGGCGTTGGTGGGGCGCGTGAGCATCACCACGCCGGCCGGCACGACCACGGTGCCCTACATCCTGTTCCTGGCGAGCGGGTCGATCTGCATGAGCGCGATGAATGCCGCTTCGTTCGAGGCGCTGTACTCCGCCTTCTCGCGCATGCATGTCCAGAAGACCTGGGACGGCATCATGAATGCGCCGGTGAACCTGGACAACGTCGTGATGGCCGAGATGCTGTGGGCGGGCTTCAAGGCGGTCTTCACGGTGACGGCGATCCTGGGCGTGATGCTGGCGCTGAACATCAGCCACAGCCCCAAGCTGCTGGCGACCTGGCCGGTGCTGCTGGGCGCGGGAATCACGTTCTCCTGCATCGCGCTGATCTTCAACGCGCTGGCGCAGGGCTACGATTTCTT
>JAGRPN010000213.1 GCA_019449555.1 Ramlibacter sp. | reverse complement strand
GGATGGTCTGCTCGAACTGTTCGCAGGTGAAAGGCAACGCCCCACTGGCCGACAGCGCGCCATAGAGCGCGGGGCCGATCAGGCTGCCGGTCTGCTCCGCCAACGCCCCGAAGTCGGCGCAAATGAAACGCCGGGCCGCCGCGCGGGCCCCTGCCAGGATCTTGCCGGCATCGACGCGGCCGTCGCCGATGGCGGTGCGTTCAGCGATGGAGTAGACGCGATGTGTCGAGGCGATCAACGTGGTGCGATCCGGCGTCACGAGCCCTCGCTGCAGCGCCCTGCCAGCCTCCATCATTTCCGACGCGACCACGATGTCCACTTCGCCGGCGACGGGACTCAGGCCCAGCACCGGCTGCGCGCCGGCGGGCACCTGCCCGAGCGGAAACATCTCGAGGTAGTAGATGGTGGCGCCGGTGCGCTGTGCGACACCGGGAACGGACGTCGCCTGGGCAGCGAAGCCGTTCTGTTCAGCCAGGTCGACCAGCCAATCGGCCAGCACTCCGCCGCCTTCCCCGCCCATTGCCAGGATCGCGATTGTGATCGCGCGCGGCCGAGTCTCGGCTGCAGCGTTCGCGCCACCCGCCGCCGTCCGCGCCGCCTGCATTCCCGGCGCGTTCATGCCGCGATTCCTTCCAGACGCCGTTCGATGCGTCCCTGCAGCCAGCCGATCACGGTCATGCGAACGCGCTGCTTGAAACGGTCCCAGCGGCTGGGGTTGTTGATGATCTCCGCGCGATAGAACGAAGGACACAGCACGGCCGCATGGGCCACCTCGCCGCACAGGCCGCAGCCCACGCAGCTGTCCAGCACGGTGGTGATGGGGTCGCGGCGCAGCGGGTCCGGGTTGGGCTTGATGGTCAGCGAGGGGCAGCCCGAGAGCCGGATGCAGGAGTGATCACCGGTGCAGGTGTCGGGATCGATGCCGAAGCGCTCGCGCACCACGCGCCGGCCGTCGCCGATGGCCTTGCGGATGAGCGGCTTGACCCGGCGCTGCCGATTGAGCATGCACTCGCTGGACGCCACGATGACCTTGGGGCCTTTTTCCGTGGTGGTGAGCGCCTCGCGCAGCGTGTCGCGCATCTGCGAGAGGCTGTAGGTGTTGGTGACGCTGCGCACCCACTTCACGCCGACGCCGCGCACCGCGCGCTCGATCGGGTTGTTGGTGCTGCGCAGCGGATTGCTGGCCCTGGAGGACGGCAGGTCCTGCCCGCCCGTGGCGGCCGAATAGCCGTTGTCGATCACCACCAGCACGTTGTCGGACTGATTGAACACCGCGTTGCCGACGCCGCTGGTCAGGCCGTTGTGCCAGAAGCCGCCGTCGCCCATGATCGAGAGCGTCCGCTTGCCCGTCTCCGGCGTGTTGAACGCGGATGCGCCGGCCCAGCCGAGTCCGTATCCCATGGTGGTGGCACCGATATTGAACGGCGGCAGGATCGAAAACAGATGACACCCGATGTCGCAGCTCACATGGTGCGGCCCCAGTTCGCGCTCGAGCAGCTTGATGGCGGTGAAGATCGGCCGCTCCGGGCAACCCGTGCAGAATGACGGCGGACGCGGCTGCACCTCGTCGACGGCGGCCTGGATGGCGAACGTCCCCGGATTGCCGTTCAGCAACGCGGGTGGCGCGGCAGGCCGGGCCGCCGCCGGCAGCTCGACGCCGGCCAGCAGATCCGGCGCATAGCGTTCGACGAACCGCGCCACCGCCTTCAGGACCACGCCGCCGGTGTACTCGCCGGCCATCGGCAGCAGATCCTTGCCGTGCACCCGCGTCTGGACGTCGGCCCTGCGCAACATGGCATGAACCGCCTGCTCGATGAACTCGGGCTGCCCCTCTTCCACGAGCAGGATGCCGCGCTTGCCGGCGCAAAAGCGCGTGAACTCCTCGTCGATCAGCGGATAGGTGACGTTCAGCACGTACAAGGGAACCTGCGAGTGCCCGAGCGCGTCGGCCAGGCCCAGCAGCTCCAGCGCGCGCAGCACCGCGTTGTACAGGCCGCCCTGCATCACGATGCCGAAATCCTGCGCGCCTTCCGCGAAGAATTCGTTGAGCCCCCGCTCCTGGATGAAACGGACCGCGGCCGGCCATCGGCGGCCCACCTTCTCCTGCTCGTGCAGATAGGTCGCGGGCGGCAGCGCGATCCGGTCGACGTCGCGCTTCGGATGCTCCATCGCGTCTTTCAGGGTGAACGCGGGCCGGCGGTTCGCCCTGGCCGTGAAGTGCCCGTGCACATGGCAAGCCCGGATGCGCAGTTCGAGCATGACGGGCGTGTTGCTCGCCTCGGACAGCTCGAAGCCCTGCTCCACGGCACGCACGATGCTGGGCAGGTTGGGGCGCGGGTCGAGCAGCCACACCTGCGACTTCATGGCGAAGGCATGCGAGCGCTCCTGCATGATGCTCGAGCCCTCGCCGTAGTCCTCGCCGACGATCAGCAGCGCGCCCCCCGTGACGCCGCCCGACGCGAGATTGGCCAGCGCATCGGATGCCACATTGGTGCCCACCGTGGACTTGAAGGTCACGGCGCCGCGCAGCGGATAGTTGACCGATGCGGCGAGGGTGGCGGCCGCGGTCGCTTCGGAGGCGCTGTGCTCGAAGTGGACACCGAGTTCGCGCAGGATGCCGTTCGCGTCGGTCAGCACATCCATCAGGTGCGAGATGGGCGCGCCCTGGTAACCGGCAACATACGAAACGCCGGATTGCAGCAGGGCTTTGGTCACCGCCAGGATGCCTTCGCCACGGAATTCCTCGCCCTCGCCCAGGCGCAGCTTGGTCACCTCGGATGCGAAAGAACGTTCAGCCATTCGGGAACTCGGTTTTCGTGATCGCCGGAATTTACGCAGTGCGCGGGTATCTGGCGAATGGATTTTTCGGATGCGCCGTATCTGTTTCGTGAATAATGAGGGATAACCCTAAACGACCCGGACTCGTGAATTTCCGACAGCTCGATCTCAACCTGTTGCGTGTGCTCGCTGCGATTCACCGCACCGGCTCCGTCACGCAGGCGGGCCAGGCGCTGTCGCTTTCGCAATCGGCAACCAGCAACGCACTGGCCCGGCTGCGCGATTTCTTCAATGACGAGCTGTTCGTCAGGTCGCCCGGCGGACTGCAGCCCACGCGCCTGTGCGAGATCATCGCACCGGCGGTGCTGGCCCAGCTGCGTTCACTGGAGGCGCTGGTCATGGGCCAGGAAGATTTCGACCCTTTGACCACCAACATGCACTGGAAGCTGTCGCTGTCGGACCTGGGCGAGATGCAGTTCCTGCCGCCACTGGCCGCGGCCTTGCGAGCCGGCGCCCCGCACGCCCGCTTGTCCAACATCTCGGTGGGCGCGGCCGACGTGGCGACGGCGCTCGAGACGCGCGAGATCGACTTCGCTGTCGGCATCCTCCAGCCGCGCCACCGGGGCGTGCACGCCGAGCTGCTGTTTCGCGAACAATACGTCGCCGTGACGTCGCAGCGGTGGCGGCCGGCCGTGGGACGAATGGGGCGCTCACTGACGCCCGCGCAGCTTGCAACGGCCTCGCTGGTCGTCTCCTCGCCCAGGGCGACCTTTCACACCAGTGTCGAGCAGATGCTGGCGCGCATGAACCTGGCCGATCGCATCGTGCTGCGGGCGCGCCACTTCGGCGCCCTGCCGGATCTCGCGCTGGCGACCGACCTGATGGTCATCGTGCCCGAGGCATACGCGAAGAACCTGAGCCAGCGCTTCGAGTTTCGGCTGTGGCAGCTGCCCGACGCGCCGTTTTACGACGTGAGGCTCGTGTGGCATGCCAGTACGGCGCGCGATCCCGCGCACCAGTGGATGCGGGCCCTCATGCATCGGCTCTTCGCCAGGCCGGCGGACGCGAAGGATGCCATGCCCAACGACGGCTAGCGGCGGATAAGCGCTTGTCCTACAGGAGCGCGCATCCCCAAAAACCTAGCATGGCTAATCCTCAGAGAGAACGCCATGGACACCACATCCGTTTGGCGCGCGACTGCGCCGGAATCAGGTTTTGCGCTTCTGCAGGGCGATGTCAGCACCGATGCGCTCATCATCGGCGGCGGGATCACGGGCATCACGCTCGCGTTGCTGCTGGCCGGGCACGGCCGTTCGGTCGTGCTGCTCGAGGGCCAGTCGATCGGCAGCGGCAGCACCGGCAACTCGACCGGGAACCTCTACGAAACGCTGAGCCACGGGATGCATGCCATCTCGAAGCAATGGGGCGATGACGTGGCCCGGCAGGTCGTCGCCCAGCGGCGCGCGGCCGTCGACTTCATCGAAAGCCATGCTACGCCGGCCGACT
>JAGRPN010000212.1 GCA_019449555.1 Ramlibacter sp. | reverse complement strand
TCTCCATGATGCCGAGGTTGGCCTGGTCGAGCGCCAGCAGGAAACCGTTCTCCTGCCAGAACTCGCGGATCGGGTTCCACAACTCGTCGGCCGAGCGGTTCACGACCAGCCAGCGCTGCGTCCCCGCGCGTTCGATGCGCACGTCGCCCAGCGTGTTGGCCGCGGTGGGCATGGCGGGCGCGGCCTGGCCGACCTGGAAGCTGCTCGCCGTCACGGGCCCGCCGGGCACCACATAGCGCGAGTCGCGCGAGAGCTGCGTCAGGTCCGGCGGGATCTCCAGCGACGGGCCCTTGCCGGCGCTCTTGTAATCGACCTTTTCGCCTTCCAGCACCGAACAGGCCGAAAGGGCGGCGCAAATCGCCAGCACGCCGAGTTTTGCAAATTGCTTCACGTGGATTGCCTTCTAGGTAGGGACTCGGAGTTCAGGCCAGCAGAGCGCTGGCGCGCAGGGCTGCTTCGACCTGGGGCTCGTTCGCCGCGGACAGCTGCGTCATCGGCAGGCGCAGCGCGCCCCCGCACAGGCCCATGCGGGCCATGGCCCATTTCACGGGGATCGGGTTCGCCTCGACGAAGAGGTACTTGTGCACGGGCATCAGCTGGCGCTGGATTTCCATCGCGCCTTTCGCATTGCCGGCGATCGCCGCGACGCACAACTCGTGCATCAGGCGCGGCGCGATGTTGGCCGTCACGCTGACGTTGCCCTGGCCGCCGCACAGCATCAGGGCGACGGCCGAAGGGTCATCCCCCGAATAAACCGAGAAGCCTTTGGGCACGTCGCGCAACAGCCATTGCGCGCGCTCGATGTTGCCGGTGGCTTCCTTGATGCCGACGATGCCGGGCACCTGCGCCAGCCGCAGGACCGTCTCGTGCTGCATGTCGGCCACGGTGCGGCCGGGCACGTTGTACAGCACGATCGGGAGATCGCCCACCGCTTCGGCGACCGCCTTGAAGTGGCGGTACAGGCCTTCCTGCGTCGGCTTGTTGTAATAGGGCACGACCTGCAACTGGCAGTCCGCGCCGATCTTCCTGGCGAATTTCGCGAGCTCGATGGCTTCGTCGGTGGAGTTGGCGCCGCAGCCGGCCATGATCGGGACCCGCTTGGCGGCCTGTTCCACCGAGACGCGGATGATCTCGTGATGTTCCTGCACGTTGACCGTGGGCGATTCGCCGGTCGTGCCGACCACGCCGATGCAGTCCGTGCCTTCGGCGATGTGCCAGTCGATCAGCTTGCGCAGCGTGGGGTAATCCACGCTGCCGTCTTCGTGCATCGGCGTGACCAGCGCCACGATGCTGCCTGTAATCGGTGTCATATCCGCGCTTTCTCGTCGAAAGGGCAATTCTAACTAGGCGCTGCGGACAACCTGTACCGCGGCAGGGCTTGACCCGGCGCCGGCCGCACCGCCGCGATCCGCTGCACGAACCGGCTCGGCTCCTCGAGGAACCCGTCCTCGAACGCGACGACCCGCAGCGTGTCGCAGGCGCGCAGCAATTCGCCCGGCTGCAGCAGGAAATCGGGCCGGGACGGCTTGCCCACCGTCTCGTTGCCGCTGGTAAACGTTTCGTAAATCAACACGCCCCCGGGCGCAACGCTTTCCAGCAAGGTGGGCATCAGCGGCCGCCACAGGTAATTGGTGACGACTACGCCGGCGAACATGCGTCCGCCAAAAGGCCACGGCCCGTTCTCGATGTCCGCCTGCACCGCTTCCCCGAGCCCCGCCACCGCCGCGACCGCCGCGGGTGCCCGATCCACGCCGGTGACCGGATGGCCGTGCCGCGAGAACCAGCGCATGTGCCGCCCGGCCCCGCACGCGACATCGAGCACGGCGCCGCCGGCGGGAACGAGGTGGGTCCAGCGCTGGATCCAGTCAGAGGGCGATTCGGTTCCGTGCATGATTCTATTGCTGTTGATACGCGCGTCTCAGTGCGGCCGGGCCTCTTCCTTGAGCGCGGCCAGCGCGGCGCGCTCGACGACCGCCGGCACGATCAGCTTGGCGAACCGGCCGAGCTTCGCGTTGGCCGACATCACGACCTCGCGCCGGCGCCGGTGCATGCCGTCGAGGATGAGGCGCGCGCATTCCTCGACGCTCATCGCGTTTGCCTCCTTCAAGCCGCTGCCGCCGGCCGGTTCACCGCGCGCGTTGAACCCGCGGTAGCGGATCGACGTGGCCACCACGCCGGGATAGGCGATCGTCACGCTCACGCCGCTGCTCTTGAGTTCCGCGCGCAAGGCTTCGAAAAAGCCGGTCATCGCGAACTTGCTCGCGCTGTACGCCGTGCGCCCCGGAACGCCGATCAGGCCGGCCAGCGAAGACACGGCCGCGATCTGGCCGTGGCTGGCCTTCAGGTAAGGCAATGCGGCATGCGTGCACCAGACGCTGCTCCACAGGTTGATCTTCATGAGCTTCTCGTACCAGTGCAGGTCCTGCGCCTGCACATCCGCGAACAAGGCGTGCGCCGACATGCCGGCGTTGTTCACCAGCACGTCGATGCGCCCGAATTCCTGCACCGCCGCCTCGACGAGCGCGCGGCACTGCGGCTCATGGGAAAGGTCGGCCGGCACCACCAGCGCCTGCGCGCCGCAGGCCCGGCACTGCGCCGCCACCGCCCTGAGCTTGTCCTCGCTGCGGGCGGCCAGCACCAGGCCGGCCTGGCCGCCATGGGCGGCCGCGAGCTGGCGCGCCACTTCGGCGCCGATGCCGTCCGAGGCGCCGGTGATCACGTGAATCTTCATGTCGCTAGCGGACCGCGAAGCAGGCCCAGATCTGGTCCGCGAGTGTGACGAGGATGAGAGGGCGCGTATAGAGGGCAAACACGGCCAGCAGCACCGCCAGTGCGGCGGCGTAAGCCAGCAGTTTGCGCGCTCGCAGGGTCATGGTCAGGCAGGCTGGGCGATGCGGCGGATCGGCACTTCGCGCACCGGCAGGTTCACCAGCGCCGCGAACACGCCCAGGGCGATGGCAATGTACCAGACGATGTCGTAGCTGCCCGTGCGGTCGTACAGGAAACCGCCCAGCCAGACGCCCATGAACGAGCCGATCTGGTGGCTGAAGAACACGAACCCACCGAGCATGGACAGGTGCGCGACCCCGAAGATCTGGGCCACGGTGGCGTTGGTCGGCGGCACGGTCGACAGCCACAACAGGCCCATGACGCTGGCGAACACGTAGACGGACAGCGGCGACAGCGGCGCCCACAGAAACAGCGCGATCGCCGCCGAGCGGGCCAGGTAGATGAACGCGAGGATCTTGCGGCGTGCGAGTTTCTGGCCGAGGCTGCCCGCGATGTAGGTGCCGAAGACATTGAACAGGCCGATCAGCGCGAGCGCATAACTGGCCACCTGCGGCGACAGCCCTTTGTCCTTGAGGTAGCTGGGCATATGGACGCCGATGAACACCACCTGGAAGCCGCACACGAAGTAGCCGGCCATGAGCAGCTGGAAGCTGGGATAGCGGAACGCTTCCTCCAGCGCCTGCATGATCGTCTGCTCGCGATGGGGCGCCGCTGCGCCCACGAAATCGGGCTCGCGCATGCCCAAGGCCAGGGGCGCGATGAACAGGACGAAGACGCCCAGCGCCAGGAGGGCTTCCTGCCAGCCGAGGCCGGAGATCAGGAAACCTTCGGTCGGCACCATCAGGAACTGGCCGAACGATCCGGCCGCCGCCGCGACACCCATCGCCCAGGACCGCTTGGCCGGGTCGATCTGCCTGCCGATCACGCCGTAGACCACCGCGTAGGTGGTGCCGGCTTGCGCCGCC
Source organism: Ramlibacter sp. (assembly GCA_019449555.1). GTDB lineage: Bacteria > Pseudomonadota > Gammaproteobacteria > Burkholderiales > Burkholderiaceae_C > Ramlibacter. Next base: position 20,245 of record JAGRPN010000212.1, on the reverse strand, counting down.
CCGATCAGGATGCCGGCCGTTAACGTGAAGATGAATGCATTCGGCGCGAGCGCCATCCCGGCCAGCCCCAAGCCGTACAGCACGGCACCGACGACCAGCACCCGGAATGCGCCGAACCGGTCCGCCACCATGCCGGCGAAGATGCCGAAGAAGCCCCAGGCGAGGTTCTGCACGGCAATGGCGAAGGCGAAAGTCTCACGACTCCAGCCCTGCGCCTGCGTGATCGGCTGCAACCACAACCCGAAGCCGTGGCGAACGCCCATCGACAACGTGACGATCGCGGCGCCGCAGGCGAGCACCTGGACCATGGACAGATTGCGCGGGCTGGCGTTTTGCATCCGGCGACTTTATCGAATGCCGGCGCTTGCCGCTCGGAGCGGGACGGAAATGCCGTTGATGCTTTGGGCGGGCTTTGATGCGCGCTCCGCATCAATGCGCCGAAATCTGTATGTCCATACAGTAACCGAGCGCGGCCCGACTACAATCCTGCTCCCATGGCCAGCAAACTCCCCGCCGAATATTCCGAAGTTTCGATCCGCGTCCTGAAAGGGCTGGAGCCGGTCAAGCAGCGTCCCGGCATGTACACGCGCACCGACAACACGCTGCACGTGATCCAGGAAGTGCTGGACAACGCGGCCGACGAGTCGCTGGCCGGCTATGGCAAGCGGATCAAGACGATCCTGCACGGCGATGGCTCGGTCACCGTGGAGGACGACGGCCGCGGCATCCCGTTCGGCCTGCACCCGGAAGAAAAGGCGCCGGTGCTCGAACTCGTGTTCGCGCGCCTGCACACGGGCGGCAAGTTCGACAAGGGCCGCGGCGGCGCCTACAGCTTTTCGGGTGGCCTGCACGGCGTGGGCGTTTCCGTGACCAACGCGCTGGCCAAGCGGCTGGAGGTGGTCACGCACCGCGAGGGGCAGGTCGCACGCATGGTGTTTTCGGGCGGCGACGTCATCGAGAAGCTGCAACTGCGCAAGATGCAGGAGGGCGACCGCCGCAGCGGCACCACGGTGCGGGTGTGGCCCGACCCCAAGTACTTCGAGTCCGACCAGCTGCCGATGGCCGAACTGGCGCACCTGCTGCGTAGCAAGGCGGTGCTGATGCCCGGCGTGACGGTGTCGCTCGTGAACGAGAAGACGCGCGAAACGCAGAGCTGGCAATTCAAGGGCGGCCTGCGCGATTACCTGATGCAGACGCTCACGGCCGAGCCGGTGATCCCGTTGTTCGAGGGCGAGGCGTTCGCGCAGAACAACGACAACTTCGCCGAGGGCGAGGGGGCGCAGTGGTGCGTCGCCTTCACTGAAGAAGGCCAGCCGGTGCGCGAAAGCTACGTGAACCTGATCCCCACCAGCGCCGGCGGCACGCATGAAGCGGGCCTGCGCGACGGCCTGTTCACGGCGGTGAAAAGTTTCATCGACCTGCATTCGCTGTTGCCCAAGGGCGTGAAGCTGCTGCCCGAGGACGTGTTCGCCCGATCGTCGTATGTCCTCTCGGCCAAGGTGCTGGACCCGCAGTTCCAGGGCCAGATCAAGGAGCGGCTCAATTCGCGCGACGCCGTGCGGCTGGTGTCGAGCTTCGTGCGTCCCGCGCTCGAGCTGTGGCTCAACCAGCATGTGGAGTACGGCCGCAAGCTGGCCGAACTCGCGATCAGGGCCGCGCAAAGCCGCCAGAAAGCCGGGCAGAAGGTCGAGAAGCGCAAGGGGTCAGGCGTGGCCGTGCTGCCGGGCAAGCTCACCGATTGCGAAAGCCGCGACCTGAGCCATAACGAAGTGTTCCTGGTCGAAGGCGACTCCGCCGGCGGCAGCGCGAAGATGGGGCGCGACAAGGAATCCCAGGCCATCCTGCCGCTCCGCGGCAAGGTGCTGAACACCTGGGAAGTGGAGCGCGACCGCCTGTTCGCCAACACCGAGATCCACGACATCGCCGTGGCGATCGGGGTCGATCCGCACGGTCCCGAGGACGCTGCGGACCTCTCGGGGCTGCGCTACGGCAAGATCTGCATCCTGTCGGACGCGGACGTGGACGGGTCGCACATCCAGGTCCTGCTGCTGACCTTGTTCTTCCGGCATTTTCCGCAGCTCATCCAGGCCGGCCGCGTCTATGTGGCCCGCCCGCCGCTGTTCCGGGTGGATGCGCCGGCGCGCGGCAAGAAGCCGGCGTCCAAGACGTATGCCCTTGACGCGGGCGAACTCACGGCTATCTTGGACAAGTTGCGCAAGGAAGGCGTGCGCGAAGGGGCCTGGAACATCAGCCGCTTCAAGGGACTGGGGGAGATGAGCGCGGAACAATTGTGGGAAACCACGCTCAATCCCGATACCCGCCGCCTGCTCCCGGTCCAGCTGGGCACGCTGGATTTCCTGCAAACTGAAAGCCTGATCACGAAACTGATGGGCAAGGGCGAAGCCGCTGCTCGCCGCGAGCTCATGGAACTGCACGGAGATGCCGTGGAACTGGATATCTAGGCAGAATCGAGCATGACCGCCGCCAATTTCGCCGCCAGCAAGCCCGACCGGACGAGGTCGCGCGTTCGCTTGCGCCCCACCATGTCGAGCGACCTGGAGTACGTCGTTTCGCTGGAGCGCGACCCGGACAACCTCGCGTTCATCACACCCTGGGAGCGCACCCAGCACGACGCGGCGATCCGCTTCCCGGACTTTCGCCACTTCATCGTGGAAGGGGGCGAAGGGCTGGACGCGGTCGGCTTCCTTATCCTGATCGGATGCCGCAGCCATGACCAGTCGCTGGAGCTCGAACGCATGGTCATTCAGACGAAGGGTTCGGGCTTCGGGCGCGCGGCGCTGCGCGTGGCCAAGAAAGTGGCGTTCGACGACCTGGGCGCGCATCGCCTGTGGCTGGACTTGAAGACCCGCAACACGCGCGCCAAGGCGCTCTACGACAGCGAAGGCTTCGTCGTCGAGGGGCAGTTGCGCGACGCGGTGAAAGTGGCCGGCGGCTTCGAGTCGCTGATCGTGATGTCGATGCTGCGGCCCGAATTCACGGGCCGGCGCAGCCTGGGACTGGAGCTGCCCGAATGATGGCCCGGGCCGGGTCCCGGACGAACGCCGCAAGCCGTGGCGTGGAGGTTCGCCGATGCAAGTGAGGACGTTCAAGGCCGCCCTTGCGGCCCTGTTGCTGGCGTTTGGCCTGGCCACCGCGGCGCGCGCCGAGATCTGGGGCTTTGTCGACGACAAGGGCGTGGCGCACTTCGCGCCCGAGAAGATGGACGAGCGCTACGAGCTGTTCTTCCGGGGCGGCGAGAGCTTCGACACGTCCGCCGGCCTGGGGACGCCGCGCCCCGTGTCGGTGCCGACCGGCGCCAGCAAGCTCATCGCGTTTTTCGAGATTTCGCCCAGCTTCAGGCAGGTCAAGCATCACCTGCGCGAAGTGTCCAGGGCGCAGGACGTCGATTACGAATTGCTCAAGGCGCTGATCGCCACCGAGTCGGGCTTCGACCCCAGGGCGGTGTCGCCCAAGGGCGCCATCGGCCTCATGCAGATCATGCCCGCCACGGCGGAGCGCTATGGCATCACCGGCGACAGGAAGACCCCGCTCCAGAAGAAGCTCACCGATCCCCGGACCAACATCAAGACCGGCGTGCGTTACCTGCGCTACCTGATCGACCTCTTCCCGGGCCGGCTGGACCTCGCGCTGGCCGCATACAACGCCGGTGAAGGCGCCGTGCAGAAGGCCGGCAACAAGATCCCGAACTTCCGCGAAACGCAGAACTACGTGAAGACGGTGATGCAGCTCTACAGCATCCTCAAGCCGCCCGCCATGACCGCATCCCCCGCCAGGGGCCGCTCGCATACGCGCGTGCGGGTCGAGTTGCCCGGCGCCCAGGAGCGCGGCTTCCTTTCGCAGGCCGCGCCCGTCGGCGGCGCGGCGAACCGGGGCAACCTGCCGTCTCAGCCGTCGCAGCCTTCGCGCCCGTCCGAGCCGTCCACGCTGTCCGCGACCCCCTGGCCTGCCACGCCGCTGGCTGCGGCAACGCAAATCGAAACCAGCCCCGAGCGTGACTGAAGCTGCCGGTCCTTACCGCGCAGTACCCGGCGGCCGTTCCCGAACGATGGCCGCGGCCAACGCAAGTACCGCCGCGCGCGGCGCGGAGCGCGGGCGATGAGCGTGTTTCCGACCGGCCCCGAGGAACTGGTGGCGCTGGGCGCGTTCGCGGGCGCACAGGTGCTGGTGGTGTGTTTCAGCGTGATCGTCGCCAACGCGTACCGAGAACGGGCACTGCTGCTGCACGGCGCCGCCACCATGATGGGCGTGCTGTCGGTGCAGACGCTGGTCGGAGGGCGTCCGTTCCTCGCGGAAGCCGCCGTGCTGCTGGTGCTGGCACTGGACGGCGTCCAGTTGCGCGACGTCGTGAGCCACGCCGCCGCTGTGCGCCAACCGCGGCGCTGGCTGGTCGGCATCAGCGTGGTCCTGCTGCCGGTCCTCGCGCTCACCGGTATCTGGCGCGAGTGGCACCTGTTGCTGCCGGGGGTGGCGGCCTGGATCGCGATCGTGACGGTGATCACGATCCGCGCCTGGTCGCAAAGCCAGCCGTGGATCCGGTGGTTGGTGCCGGGCCAACTGGCGCTCGCCGCGGGTGCAACGTGGCTCGGATGGCGCTCGCTCGACGCGGAGCCGGACCCGGCCTTGCCGCTGGCGGCTTTCCTGAGCGTGTGGGCGGCCGCGATCTTCCTGGCCACCGCCTGGCGCAGCCGCATCTTCAGCGAGACGCGCCTGCGCATCCATGCGCGCAACACGGTGGACCCGCTCACCGGCCTGTCCACGCCGCTGATCTTCTACGACCGCGTGCAGGCCGCGCGCAGCCTGATGCGCCGTTACGGGCATCCCAGCATCCTGCTGCTGGTGCACATCGACAACCTGCCCAAGCTGTCCGCCGCCTTCGGCCCCGAGGTCGCGGAGTCCGCGCTGCTGGTGGCCGCCAACCGCATCCGCGACGCACTGCGCGACGGCGACGTGGCCGCCCGCCTGTCGCACTCGCGCATCGGCGTGCTGGCTGAAGGCATGTCGCTGGCCGAGGGCTCCCACAACATCGCGAGCCGCATCCTGGTGGCGGGGCTGAAAGATGCGCTGCCTGCCGCGCCCACGGAGTTCCTGCAATTTCGCATCGTGCTGGCTCTGGTGCCGGTCAGCGCAGTGCCCGCCAAGGCGCTGCTGCAGCGCATGGCCGATCGCATGGACGAGCAACTGCAGGCGCCCACGGAGCGGCGCATCGTCACGCTGACCGCGGAGGAACTGCTCGCGTGACCCCTTCCCATTCCTCGCTTTTCGTCTGATCCCCATGGAGCAAGAACTCATTCCCCTCGACAACGGCGGCGGCGACGACACCGAACTGGACCTCGCCACCTATGCGCAACGCGCGTACCTCGAATACGCGCTCAGCGTGGTCAAGGGGCGCGCGCTGCCCGACGTCTGCGATGGCCAGAAGCCCGTCCAGCGCCGGATCCTGTATTCGATGGCCCGCATGGGCCTGGGCTTCACCGGCACCGCCGGCGCGCGGCCTGTCAAGAGCGCCCGCGTCGTGGGCGACGTGCTGGGCCGCTTTCATCCGCACGGCGACCAGGCGGCCTACGACGCGCTGGTGCGCATGGCCCAGGACTTCTCGCAGCGCTATCCGCTGATCGACGGCCACGGCAATTTCGGCAGCCGCGACGGCGACGGCGCGGCGGCGATGCGCTACACCGAAGCGCGGCTGGCGCGCATCACCAACCTGCTGCTCGACGAGATCGACGAAGGCACGGTCGCGTTCATCCCGAACTACGACGGCAGCACGCAGGAGCCGCAGCAATTGCCGGCTCGCCTGCCGTTCACATTGCTCAATGGGGCGAGCGGCATCGCGGTGGGGCTGGCCACCGAGATTCCCAGCCACAACCTGCGGGAGATCGCGGACGCCTGCGTCGCGTTGGTCAGGAACTCGAAGCTCACCGACGATGAACTGTTCGCGCTCGTGCCCGGGCCGGACTATCCGGGCGGCGGCCAGATCATCAGCCCGGCGGCGGACATCGCCGAGGCTTATCGCAGCGGCCGCGGGTCGCTCAAGGTGCGCGCGCGCTGGAAAATCGAGGATCTCGCGCGCGGCCAGTGGCAACTGGTGGTCACCGAGCTGCCGCCGGGCGTGAGCACGCAACGCGTGCTGGAGGAAATCGAGGAACTCACCAACCCGAAGGTCAAGGCGGGCCGCAAGGCGGTCACGCAGGAACAGGTGCAGCTCAAGCAAACGGTGCTGGCGGTGCTCGACGCGGTGCGCGACGAGTCGAGCAAGGATGCGGCCGTCCGCCTGGTGTTCGAGCCCAAGACCAGCCGCATCGAGCAGGGCGACCTGGTCAAGACCTTGTTGGCCCACACGAGCCTGGAGACGTCGTCGCCGGTGAACCTCACGATGGTGGGGCTGGACGGCAAGCCGGTGCAGAAGTCGCTGCGCCTCATGCTCGCGGAATGGATCGAGTTCCGCCACGCCACCATCGAGCGGCGTTCCCGCCACCGACTGGGCAAGGTGATGGACCGCATCCACATCCTCGAAGGACGGCAGCTCGTGCTGCTGAACATCGACGAAGTGATCGCCATCATCCGCCGCAGCGACGAGCCGAAGGCCGCCCTGATCGAGCGGTTCAAGCTCAGCGACCGGCAAGCCGAGGACATCCTGGAAATCCGGCTGCGCCAATTGGCGCGGCTGGAGGCGATCAGGATAGAGCAGGAACTCAAGGGGCTGCGCGAGGACAAGAAGAAGCTCGACGAGATCCTGAGCGGCCCGGCGGCGCTGCGTCGCCTCATGATCAAGGAGATCGAGCAGGACGCGAAACAGTTCGCCGACCCGCGTCGCACGCTGATCCAGGCCGAGCGAAGGGCCGTGGCCGAGATCCGCCTGATCGACGAGCCGGTGACGGTCGTCGTTTCGCAAAAAGGCTGGGTGCGCTCTCGCCAGGGCCATGGCCATGAAGGGGCGAGCTTCGCGTTCAAGGCCGGGGATGGGCTGTACGCGACGTTCGAATGCCGCACGGTGGATACGCTGCTCGCGTTCGGCAGCAACGGCCGCGTGTACACGGTGCCGGTGTCGTTGTTGCCCGGCGCGCGCGGCGACGGCCAGCCCGTGACCACGCTGATCGACCTCGAACCGGGGACGCACCTGGTGCACTATTTCGCCGGAGCCGCCGGCGCCTGGTTGTTGCTGAGCAGCTCAGGCGGCTACGGCTTCCTCGCCACGGTGGAGAACATGATGTCGCGCGTGCGCGGCGGCAAGGCGTTCATCAGCTGCGGCACCGGCGAGATCGTTTGCCGCCCCTCGCCGGCGAACGTGCCGCCGCAAACGCCGGCAACGCACGTGGCGTGCGCTTCGACCGGCGGGCGCATCCTGACCTTCGAGATTGGCGAGCTCAAGCCGATGCCGAACGGCGGCCGCGGCCTGATGCTGATCGACCTGGAGCCGAAGGACGCGCTGGCCGGCGCGGCGGCCTACACCCGCAGCGTGAAGATTTCGGGCATCGGGCGCGGCGGCAAGGAGCGCGATGAAACCCTGGAGATCCGCTCGCTCAACAACGCCAAGGCGGGACGCGGGCGCAAGGGCAAAATAGCCGACCTCGGCTTCAAGCCCGCTTCGATCGAACGAGTCGAATGAACGCAGCCGCTACGCCAGCAGAAGTCACTCCCAACAGCAGCACGGCCGCTGCACCACCCGCGGTACCACCGTTTCGTGCGATCCCCGATCTCGTGCGCGAACATGCGGCCGCGCGGCCGAACCAGACGGCGCTGATCCAGGGCGAGCGCAGCGTCACCTGGAGCCAGCTCGACGCCATGGCCGACCGGATCGCGGCGTCGTTGCAGCGCGATGGCCTGCAGCCCACCGCCACGGTGGCGATCTGCTCCTCGAATTCGCTCGAATACGTGGCGGTCTTCCTCGGCGCGCTGCGCGCCGGTGTCACCGTGGCGCCGCTTGCCACCCAGTCGTCGCCCGCGCAACTCGCGGGCATGGTGGCCGACAGCGGCGCACGGCACTTCTTCGTCGATCGGGGCGTACCCGCATTCGACACGGACGCGCGGCGCATCTGGCTGGACGCAAGCGGCACGCCCTCGGTGGAGCAATGGCTCGCGCCGGCCGGCGCGCGGCCCCTCCCGGTGGCGATCCAGCCGGAATGGCCGTTCAACATCATCTATTCGTCGGGCACGACCGGCACGCCCAAGGGCATCGTCCAGCCGCACGGCATGCGCTGGATGCACGTGGCGCGGGCGGAGAGCTACGGCTACGGGCCGGAGTCGGTCACGCTGATCGCGACATCCCTGTGTTCCAACACCACGTTGGTCTGCTTCTTCCCGGCGATCGCCAGGGGCGGCTGCGTCGTGCTGGCGCCGCCGAAGTTCGATGCGGCCGCTTATGTCGCGTTGGCCGAGAAGGTCAGGGCGACACACACGATGCTGGTGCCGGTGCAGTACCAGCGCGTCATGGCGCTGCCGGATTTCGGCCGCCACGACCTGTCCTCGTTCCGGGTGAAGTTCTGCACCAGCGCGCCGTTCCATGCGCAGCTAAAGGCCGATATCCTGAAGCGCTGGCCGGGCGGGCTGGTCGAGTTCTACGGGATGACCGAGGGCGGCGGCTCCTGCATCCTCGAAGCGCACAACTATCCGCACAAATTGCACACGGTGGGCAAACCGCCCGAAGGCCACGACGTGCGCGTGATCGACGAGCACGAACGCGAACTGCCGCCCGGCGAAATCGGCGAGGTAGTGGGCCGCTCGGGCGCGATGATGACCGCGTACCACAACCAGCCCGCCAAGACCCGCGAGACCGAGTGGTACGACGCGCAAGGCAACCGCTACATCCGCACCGGCGACGTCGGCCGCTTCGACGAGGACGGTTTCCTCACGCTGATGGACCGGCGCAAGGACATGGTGATCTCGGGCGGCTTCAACGTCTATCCGAGCGACCTGGAAGCGGTGCTGCGCAAGCACCCCGCCGTCGCCGACGCGGCGGTGGTCGGGGTGCCGTCAGAAGAGTGGGGCGAGACGCCCGTCGCGTTCGTCGTGCCTGCGGCCAATGCGCCCGCCGAGGAGGACCTGCGCTCGTGGGCCAATGCGCAACTCGGCAAGACCCAGCGCCTGTCCGCGATCCGCTATATCGACGAGCTGCCGCGCAGCGATATCGGCAAGGTGCTCAAGCGGCAGTTGCGCGATTCGTACCGGCCTTAAGCCTCCGGCGTCACACTTCCGCGATCAGCTCGATCTCCACGCACGCGCCGGTCGGGATCTGCGCGACACCGAACGCGCTGCGGGCATGCTTGCCTCGCTCGCCGAACACCTCGCCGAGCAGTTCGCTCGCGCCGTTGGTCACCAGGTGTTGCTCGATGAAATCAGCGGTCGAGTTCACCAGGCTCATCACCTTGACGATGCGCTTGACCTTGCCGAGGTCGCCCACGGCCGCGTGCAGCGTGCCCATGAGGTCGATCGCGACCGCGCGCGCCGCGGCCTTGCCTTCCTCGGTCGTCATGTTCTTGCCCAATTGGCCGACCCAGGCCTTGCCGTCCCTCTTGGCCACATGCCCGGAGAGGAACACCAGGTTGCCGGTCTGCACGAACGGCACGTAGGCGGCGGCCGGCGTGGCGACGGGCGGCAGGGAAATGCCCAGTTCTTTCAATTTGTCGTAAACACTCATCGGCTGCCTTCCGTGTCGTGGGGAATCGGGTCGGGAATTGTAGGCCAGAGCGCCGCGTCGCATCGACCAGCGAATGCAGCGGCTCGTCGTGTGGGTCCAACGCGGCGAATGTCCCACCGGGACCGGATTTCTGCTGTGCAGCACATGGATGAGCGACTGGTGCATTGCGTTCGGGAAAACACCCTGTAGGGGCGCCATCGATGCATGAAAGCATCCACCAGTCGCTCTGGAGACAAGCAGGAACTATCGATGCAAGGACGGGAAGACGGCGCCATCGCACCCAGCCCCTCGGCGCCCGCCTGCCTGCTTTCGGTGCGCGGCATCACCGTGCGGTTCGGCGGGATCGTCGCGCTCGACGGCATCTCGTTCGACGTGGCGCGCGGGCAGATCACCGGGCTGATCGGGCCCAACGGCGCCGGCAAGACCACGCTGTTCAACTGCCTGTCGCGCCTGTACGACTACAGCGAAGGCTCCATCACCTTCGATGGCCATCCATTGGAAAAGCTGCCGCGCCACCAGATGGCCCGCCTGGGGATCGGGCGCACCTTCCAGAACCTCGCGCTGTTCAAGACCATGAGCGTGCTCGACAACGTGAAGGTGGGCCGGCATCCGCGCACGCGCAAGGGTTTTCTGGCGAACGCGTTGCGCTTGCCCGGCGTAGCGCAGGAAGAGCACGACTCGGACCGCCGCGCGCACGAACTGGTCGATTTCCTCGGACTCACGAGCGTGGCTTCGGCGCGCGTTGCCGACCTGCCGTTCGGGACGCAGAAGCGCGTCGAACTCGGCCGCGCACTGGCGAGCGACCCCACGCTGCTGCTGCTGGACGAACCCGCCGCCGGCCTGAACCATGAAGAAGTCGGCACGCTCGGCCGCCTGATCCGCGACATCCGCGACACGTTCAAGCTCACCGTGCTGCTGGTCGAGCACCACATGAGCCTGGTGATGAAAGTGTCGGACCAGGTCGTCGCGCTGAACTTCGGCCGCAAGATCGCGGACGGCACGCCCGACGAGGTGCGCCGCCATCCGGACGTGATCCAGGCTTACCTTGGGAGCGACGACTGATGGCCGCGCTGCTGGAGGTGACGAACCTGCGCGCAGGCTACGGCCCCACCCAGGTGTTGCACGGGCTGGACTTCAGCATCGAGGAAGGCACCATCACCGCATTGCTGGGTGCCAATGGCGCCGGCAAGACCACCACCTTGCGCGCGCTGTGCAACATGGTTCGCACCAGCGGCGAGGTGCGCTTTGCCGGCCAACGCATAGAGACGAAGGCGACGGAGGACATCGTGCGGCTGGGCATCGCGCATGTGCCCGATGGCCGCGGCACCTTCACCAGCCTGACCACCGAGGAGAACCTGCGGCTGGGCGCCTTCGCCCGCCGCGACAAGGCGTCCCTCGAGGAGGACTACGAGCGCGTCTACCGCCTCTACCCGATCCTCAGGGAGCGGCGGGGCCAGCAGGCCGGCACGCTCTCGGGCGGTCAGCAGCAGATGCTCGCGGTTTCGCGCGCGCTGATGCTGCGCCCGCGCCTGCTGCTGCTGGACGAGCCCTCCTTCGGGCTGGCGCCGCTGGTGGTCAAGGAAATCTTCTCCGTGATGCGCGAGATCAACCGCGAGCAGAAAGTGACGATCCTGCTGGTGGAGCAGAACGCCGCCATGGCATTGAACCTCGCCGATCACGCGCACCTGATCGAGACCGGCCGCATCGTGCTGTCGGGCAGCAGCGAAGAGGTCAAGCGCAACGATGCGGTGCGCCGCTCCTACCTGGGCTATTGAAAAGAGAACATGGACGCCTTTGCCCATCAGGTGATCGCAGGCCTCGCCACGGGCGGCATCTACGCCAGCCTGGCGCTCGCGATGGTGATGATCTACAACGCCACCCACCACCTGAATTTCGCGCAGGGCGAAATGGCGATGTTCGCCACCTACCTGTGCTGGAGCATGATCAACGCGGGCTGGCCGTACTGGGGTTCGTTCTTCGCCACCATCCTCATCGCGTTCGTGCTCGGCGCCGCCATCGAACGCATCATCTTGCGCCCGGTGGAGCGGGCGCCCGTGCTCACCGTGGTGGTGGTGTTCATCGGGCTGCTGGTGATCCTCAACAGCCTGGCGGGCTGGATCTACACCTACACGATCAAGTCCTTTCCGAGCCCGTTCCCGACGGCGCCGCCATTCGGCTCCAACCTGGTCACCTCGCACGAGCTCGGCGCGATCAGCGTGACGCTGGTCGTGCTGCTGCTGGTGTTCCTGTTCTTTCGCTACACGCCGCTGGGCCTGGCCATGCGCGCGGCTTCGCAGAACCCGGAGTCGAGCCGGCTGGTCGGCATCCGCGTCGGCTGGATGCTGGCGCTGGGATGGGGCATGGCCGCCGCGATCGGGGCCACGGCTGGGATGATGGTGGCGCCGATCGTGTTCCTCGATCCGAACATGATGACCGGCATCCTGCTCTACGCGTTTGCGGCGGCGCTGGTGGGCGGCATCGACAGCCCCGGCGGCGCGGTGATCGGCGGTTTCCTGGTCGGCGTGCTCGAGAACCTGATCGGCGCGTACGTGATCGGCACCGAACTCAAGCTCACGGTCGCGCTGGTGCTGATCGTCGGCGTGCTGATCGTCCGGCCGGCCGGCTTGTTCGGCAAAGTCATCGTCACGAGGGTCTGACCGCATGGAAATCGCGACCACGACGCCCACCATCGCACCGCTGCCGAGCGAACGGGCCGCGATCCATGCGCTGCCATTTTCGCGGCGCCAGATCGCGGGCGTGGTCGTGTTGCTGGCCGCCGCCTGCGTGCTGCCGTTCGTCCTGAGCAACTACAGCACGTTCCAGTTCACGATGGTGCTGATCTACGCGATCGCGCTGCTGGGCCTGAACATCCTGACCGGCTACAACGGCCAGATTTCGCTGGGCCACGGAGCCTTCTACGCGATCGGCGCCTATGTCACGGCGATCCTGATGGACAAGTTCGGCGTGCCGTACTGGGCCTGCATCCCCCTCGCGGGCGCTGTCTGCCTGCTCGCCGGCTTCCTGTTCGGCCTGCCGGCGCTGCGGCTGGAAGGCATCTATCTGGCGCTGGCGACTTTCGCGCTCGGCGTCGCATTGCCGCAATTGCTGAAGTACAAGCATCTGGAGGAATGGACCGGCGGCGTCACGGGCATCGTGCTGACCAAGCCCGATCCGCCGTTCTCCTCGCTGTTCGGTTTGAAGCTGAATCCGGACCGGTGGCTGTTCTTCTTCACGCTGTTCGTCACGATCGTGATGTTCGTGCTGGCGTGGAACCTGCTGCGCGGGCGCGTCGGACGCGCGCTGGTCGCGATCCGTGACCAGCCGATCGCCGCCTCCACCATGGGCATCGACAACGCGCTGTACAAGTCGCTCGCGTTCGGCGTCAGCGCCATGTTCACCGGCATCGCCGGCGCGCTTGGCGGTATCGCGGTGGCCTTCGTCGCACCCGACAGCTTCACCGTGTTCCTGTCGATCACGTTCATGGTCGGCATGGTGGTGGGCGGCCTGGCCTCGATCTCGGGCGCGTTCTACGGCGCGCTGTTCGTGCAGTTCGTGCCGAACCTGGCGGACCAGATATCCAAAGCGGCGCCGTGGGCGATCTACGGCACCCTGATGATCGCCTTCATGTACGTGATGCCCACCGGCATCGCCGGGGCGTTGCGCGCCGGCTGGCTGCGACTGAAGCGATCGAGGCAAGACAACACCGCGGCGTGATTGCCGTTCCATCGCCCAAGAAAGGACCATCATGTCAATCAAGACCACTCTAGCCATCAGCGCCGTCGGGCTGGCCCTCGCGCTGCCGGCCGTTGCGCAGAAGAAGTACGACTCCGGCGCCAACGACACCGAGATCAAGATCGGGAACACCATTCCCTACAGCGGGCCCGCCTCCGCCTACGGGGTCATCGGCAAGTCCGAAGCCGCGTACTTCAAGATGATCAACGAGCAAGGCGGCGTCAACGGCCGCAAGATCAACTACATCAGCCTGGACGACGGCTACAGCCCGCCCAAGGCGGTGGAGATGGTGCGCAAGCTCGTGGAGCAGGACGAAGTCCTCTTTATGGTCAGCACGCTGGGCACCCCGTCGAACACGGCCATCCACAAGTACATGAACACCAAGAAGGTGCCGCACCTGTTCCTGGCCACCGGCGCGACCAAGTGGAACGACCCGAAGAATTTCCCCTGGACCATGGGCTTCAATCCCAGTTACCAGGCCGAGGGGAAGGTCTACGCACGGCACATCCTCCAGACCAAGCCGAACGCGAAGATTGCGGTGCTCTACCAGAACGACGACTACGGCAAGGACTATCTCAAGGGGTTGACGGACGGCTTGGGCGACAAGGCCAAGACGATGATCGTGGCCCAGGCCAGCTACGAGGTGACCGACCCGACCATCGATTCGCAGATCGTGACCCTCAAGGGTTCCGGCGCGGACGTGTTCGTCAACATCACCACGCCCAAGTTCGCGGCCCAGGCGATCCGGAAAGTGGCCGATGTCGGGTGGAAGCCAGTGCACTATCTCAACAACGTGTCCCAGAGCATCAGCTCGGTCCTGCAGCCGGCGGGGCTGGACAAGTCGGTGGGCCTGATCTCCACCCAGTACCTCAAGGAAGTCTCCGATCCGCGCTGGGCCAACGACCCCGCCATGAAGGAGTATTTCGAATTCGCCAAGAAATACACGCCTGAGCTGAACCCGCACGACAGCTTCGTCGCCTACGGCTACAGCGTCGGGCAACTGACGGTGCAGCTGCTCAAGCAATGTGGCGACAACCTGACCCGCGAGAACGTCATGAAGCAGGCCGCGAACCTGAAGAAGGTGCAGTTGCCGCTGTCGGTGCCCGGCGTCGTGATCGACACTTCGCCGACGGACTACGCACTGTTCGAGGCGATGCAGTTGATCCGCTTCGACGGCAAGGCGTGGGTGCCTTTCGGCGAGCCGATCGCGACGAATTCGAACTAGGCGGGGGCGTCTCGCGGACATCCGGGCGCGGCGAAGGCCGCGCTCTTCGTTTGGGGCTGCCCCGAACATGGGCAGCGCGGCTGACGCAAAATGGCTCATGCCCCAGAACTCCCCATCGAGCCCTCCTGAGCCATCGCTGCCCGGCGGCTCGCCACCGATCGAGTCGCTGCTGCTCGCCGCCGCACGTGTGAACACCTTCGCGGGCCAGCAGCCGCTGACCAATGCGAGCGGATTCTTCTTCCAGCGCGGCGAACGCCTGTTCCTCGTTACGAGCCGCCATGTGATGCTGGACAAGCCCAGCAAGCATTTTCCCGATCGCATCGAGATCGAACTGCACACCGATGCGCAGGTGCTGGCGCGGTCCACCGGTTTTTCGATGCCGCTCTACAAGGACGCAAAGAGCATCTGGCGCGAGGGCAGCGATACCGGCGGCGAAATCGACGTGGCGGTGCTGGAGATCGAACGCCATGCGCTGCCCGCCACGGCCGTCTATCGCGCGTTCACGCCCGAGCATCTGTGCGACCTGCGCGAACCGGTGGAGATCGGCTCGTCGCTGCTCGTCGTCGGTTTCCCGCTCGGCTTCCACGACGCGCTGCATCACCTGCCGGTGGTGCGGCATGCAGTGAACGCGTCGCCGTTCGGCCTGAGGTTCCAGGGCAAGGGCTATTTCCTGACCGATGCGCGCACGCACCGCGGCACCAGCGGCGCGCCGGTCGTGATGCGCGCACGCGCGCCGGGCAAGTCGCTGGGTGACCTGCCGTGGATGCTGCTGGGCGTGCATTCGTCGCGCATGGACGTCGGCACGCGCGACCTGAACCTGGATGAAGCGCTCGGCCTGAACTGCGCCTGGTACGCCGACATCCTGCTGACGCTGACCCAGACGTGAACCCGATCGCGCAATCCGCGGCGGGGTCGTGGGTGCCGGCGAGCGGCCCCACCGGACCGGGCCGCTGCCCATGAAAAACCAGTGGATGCCCCTTGTCGTCACGCTGGCGATCCAGGCCATGGTGTCGCTCGCGCTGCTGGCCGTGCCGGTGATGGCGACCGTGGTGGCGCAGGCGCTGGGCGTGCCCGCCACCCTGATCGGCGTGTTCGTCGCCATCGCGTATGTCGGCGCGATCCTGGCGAGCCTGGCCTCGGGTTCGGCGGTCGGGCGCTTCGGCGCCATCCGGGTGAGCCAGGCCGGGTTGCTGCTCTGCGCCGCCGGCCTGCTGCTGTGCATCGTGGCGTCGGTGCCGGCAGTGGCCGTGGGAGCTTTCCTGATCGGCCTGGGGTATGGGCCCATCACTCCGGCCAGCTCGCACCTGCTGGCCATCACGACGCCGCCGCAACGCATGTCACTGGTGTTCTCGATCAAGCAGACCGGCGTTCCGCTCGGTGGCTTGTTGGCGGGCGCCATCGTGCCGGGGCTGGTCGTGCTGGCGGGATGGCAATCGGCGCTGCTGGTCGCGGCGGGCGCCAACGTGGTGAGCGCCATCGCTTCCGAACCGCTGCGCGCCGAGCTGGATGCGGACCGCAGGGCCGACCGGCCGCTGCGCTTCGGCAACCTGCTGCAGCCGCTCCGCCTGGTGCTGTCGCAGCGTGCGCTGAAGCGGCTCGCGGCTTTCTCGTTTGTTTTTTCCGCGGTGCAGCTGTCGCTCAGCACGTACCTCGTGACGTACCTGCAGGTGGCGCTCGACTACGGCCTCGTGAAGGCGGGGCTGGCTTTGTCCGTGGCGCAGGCGGGCGGCATCGTGGGCCGCATCGTGTGGGGCTTCGTGGCGGATCGCTGGCTGGGCGCGCGACTGGCGCTCGCCGCGCTGGCCGGCCTGATGGCCGTTTGCGCGGTGGGAACGGCGCTGCTGAACGCGCAGGTGCCGCCGGTGCTGGTGCTGATGCTGCTGGTCGTGTTCGGCGCTTCGGCCATCGGGTGGAACGGCGTCTACCTCGCGGAAGTCGCGCGGCAGGCGCCCCCCGGCATGGCGAGCATGGCGACCGGCGGAACGCTCGCCGTCACCTTCTTCGGCACGGTGCTGGGCCCCGCGCTGTTCGGCGCGATGGCGAGCCTGGGTGGCGGCTATCGCGCCGGCTTCGCCGCGCTGGCGGTGCCCACGGCCGCCTGCTTCCTGATCCTGATGCGCCGCGAGGCGCCGGCCGCGCAACCTTCGGACGCCGCGTGACGGCGTGAGGGCCGCGCTCCTCACATATTGTTGAACTTTGCGTGAAGACATGGCGACGAGCTTCGCCGAATACTGATGTGGCTGCGATGTGCGATGCGCTCCCGCGGCGATTCAGTTCCATCAAGTCTTCTGGAGATCATCATGAAAATCTTCCGCCGCGGCACCTTCGGGCCGCTCGCCATTGCCCTTGCACTCACCGGCCTCCTGGGCAGCGCCGCACACGCACAGACCGGCAAGACCCGCGACCAAGTGCAAGCCGAATTCCTCGAAGCGGTGCGCTCGGGCAACATCGTTGCCAACGGGGAGAGCGGCCTCACGCTGCGCGAACTGTATCCGCAGCGCTATCCCGCCGTGCCGGCCGCCGGCGTGACGCGGGCGCAAGTGCTCGCGGAATTCGAGCAGGCGCGGCGAAGCGGCGACATACTGGCCGCCGGCGACGCCGGGTTGCCGCTGAACGAGGTGAATCCGCAGGCCTATCCGCCCAAAGCCGCCGCGCATGGCAAGACGCGGGCCCAGGTCGAGGCGGAACTGCGCGAGGCCTTGCGTACCGGCAACGTCCTGGCCGGCGGCGATTCGGGCCTGTTGCTCAACCAGCTGTATCCCGAGCGCTATGCGAACGTCGTGCCCGCAGCGGGCATCCCGATGGGCGCGGCGTCTTCCAGCGAAATGCTGCGGTGATGCGCACGGCAACCACGAGAGCGTCGATCGCGTCGGGCTTGCTGGCTCTGGCCGGCGGGGCGGCGGCCCAGTCGTCGCTCACCCTGTTCGGCGTGGTCGATACCACGATCGCCCACGGCTCCGGCAGCATCGCCAGCCGCACGCAACTCGCCTCGAGCGGCAACCAGACGTCGAGGATCGGGCTGCGCGGCGTCGAGGATCTCGGTGGCGGGCTTTCCGCGGGCTTCTGGCTCGAGGGCGCGCTCACCACCGACGACGGCCAGGGCAGCGCCTCGAACTCCAACAACCAGCCGAGCGGCACGGGCCCGGCGGTGGCGGGGCGCCAGGGCCTGGCGTTCGGGCGCCGCTCCACCATCAGCCTGATCGCTCCCTGGGGCGAGATCAGGGCGGGCCGCGACTATGTCGCGCACTACCGCAATCGCCTCGAAGTGGACCCGTTCCAGAACGTGGGCGTGGGCACCATCCAGCCGCAGGTCGGATCATTGGGGGGAACGACCTCCACGCGCGTGTCGAACTTCGTCGGCTATTACCTGCCGCCGGACGTCGGTGGGATCTTCGGGTTCGCCCAGTACTACCTCGGCGAGAACGCGAGCGACAGCGCGGGCAAGGACGACGGCTCGGGTGCCAGCGTCCGCCTCGGTTACGCGGCCGGACCGTGGAACGTGTCGGTGGCGACCGGCAGGACCCGCTTCGCCCGAACGGCCACGACGGGAGACATCCAGTCGTCCAACCTGGGCCTGCAATACCGGGTCGGGCCGGCCAACCTGCTGTTCGGGTATTTCGTGGACAAGGTGGATTCGGCGACGCCCGTCACGGGACGGGGCGCATCGCTGGGCACCACGATCGCCGTGGGCGCGGGCGAGATCAAGGCCGCGTTGTCGAACTACCGCTCGGATGCCGGAACCCGCCCGGAGACGAAGAAGCTTTCGCTTGGATACGTGCACAACCTGTCCAAGCGCACGGCTGTCTACACCACCTACGCGCGCCTCAGAAACAGCGGCGGCGCGACCACGGCCCTCAACGGTTCGACGACCGGCCCCGACCGGAGTTCGTCGGGCTGGGACCTGGGCGTGCGGCACAACTTCTGACGATGGAACAAAGTACGATGACGATGATCTACGAGAAACTCGCGGCCTGGGCCCGGCTGCACCGGGAGTGCGAGCACATGCGCCATGAGTTGCGTGCGATCAGGACGCGCGGCGATCAGGACCCGTGCGTCACGAACCCGCGCGAGGCGGACTACCTGGCCCTCAAGGCGAGAGCCGATGCGGCGCTGCACGAGGCTTCGGAATTGCTCAAGGCGAGGCAGGGCCAGGGTCGCGCGAAGATGGATGCCGCCGGCCTGCAGGCCGGGACCGCATCTTCAGGTCCGCCATGAGATCTTGCTAAGCCGCCTCCGGACGCAGCCGGCGCGCGCGCTCGAGCGTGCGCGCCGCGCTGCGCGGATCCATGCCGTACATCTCGGCAAAGGCCTCGACCGGTTTGCCGCTGGCCTCGAACGCGCGCAGCAGCGCTTCGTCGCGCGCGCTGCGGGCTGCCGCTTCCGCCAGGGCTTCGTCCAGGAGCGCATTGGCCGCTTCGTCGCGGCTGCGCACCAGCTCGCCGTAGTCCGCGCGGGACAGCCCGGACGCTTCGAAGGCCTGCACGATGCGTTCGCGCAGTTTCGGGCGCAGGTCTTCCGGCGTGCGGCCCTGGCGCCGCCGGAATACTTCGAGCAAGGCCTGGTACACATGTTCGGGCGCCATCGCTTCGACCGGCTGGCCCTGCAGGTCATGGCGCGGCTGGGCGGCGGCAACCGCCGTGAGGTAGCGGGTGGAGCGCGTGTGCTGGCCCAGGGCTTCCTTCAGCGCTTCGCGTTCGAGCACCTCCGGATGCGCCGCCATCAGGTCATGGAAGATGCCGCGCTTGAGCGGCAGGAACACCGCGCCGAAGAGGTGAGGATAGAACTCCGCCAGCTTCTCGAGCGTCGGGTTGATGCGCGGTGGCCGGGGGACGGCGCCCGCTTCCGGCGCTTGCGGTCCGCGCGGCGGCTGGTTTCGGCGGTCGGGTTTCGCGCGGCGCGTCTTGGCGGCCGCGGCGGGCGGCTGCGCGGGCGCAGCGGTGGGAGTCACGTCGGTCATGTTGGGCGAAAGCCGGGAAGAAAAACCCGTCCATCATGCCAGTGTTGCAAAGCACCCGGGCGGCGCACGGCATGCCTGCGTCCCAGTTACGCGCTGCGCTGCGACAGCCGATGCAACAGGGCCACGCTCAGCGCCGAGACCCACAGGTAGAGCAGCGATAAACCCAGCGCCTGACCGGACGCAACGGCGCCCGCTTGCAGCTGGCCGTAATACACGATGCCGATCAGCGCCACGCCGAGCGCGTTGCCGGCCTGCTGCACCGTCGCGAGCACGCCCGATGCGACGCCGGCGTGTTGCGGCGGCAAGCCCGCCAATACCGTGGAGACCAGCGGCGCCATCACCATGCCGAGCCCGGCGCCCTGGAGCAGCAATAGCGGAATCATCCAGGCCACGACATGGTCCGATCCCCATCCCGTGACGTTCGCGAATTGCAGCGCATGGCCGAGCGCGAGCAGCATGGCCCCGCGCGCGATCGGTGCGCCATCGAAACGGCGCGCGAGCCATGGCGCCGCCATCGAGGTGGCGAAGAATCCCAGCGCGAGCGCGGTGAACACGACGCCGGATGCGAGCGGCGAGAGCGCGCGTCCTTGCTGCAGGTACAGCGCCAGCACGAAATAGAACGAGGCATTGCCGACGTAGAACGCCAGCGTCGTGCACAGGCCCAGCACGAAGCTGCGGT
>JAGRPN010000211.1 GCA_019449555.1 Ramlibacter sp. | reverse complement strand
CTGCGCACGCCGCAGCCGGTCAGCGTGAAGCGCCTGGACAAGCTGTGGAACCAGCTGAATAGCTGAGTTACGCGGCTAGATCCTTCCCATCAGCAGCAGCACCAGCACGATCAGCACGACCAGGCCGAGGCCGCCCGACGGGCCGTAGCCCCAGCTGCGGCTGTGCGGCCACGTGGGCAGCGCGCCGACCAACAGCAGGATCAACAGAATCAGCACGATGAGCGAGATCGACATGGCTTTCTCCTTGTGTCGTGTCGCCACTCTGGCATGCGCCGCGCGCCCAACAGGCCAGCCGCCGCCCCGCATGACGGTCAGGCCGCTCCTACTGTTGTGTGGGTCAACGCGCCGCGCCGTAGAGGTGCGCGGTGACGGCTACTTTGGTGTTCGGTACAAAGCCGGTTTGCCAGGCTCGCCAGCCATGGTTTACTTCCGCGATCCATGGACCGGCGTTGTTTCATCGAGTCTTGCACCGCTGCCGCAGCCTGTGTGTCGGCGGGCGCGGCCGTCCCGGCGCTCGCGGCCGACGCCCCGCAGCGCGGCTATGCGCAGGCCGTACTGGTTGACGAGCGGGGCGATCCGCTCAAGGTGTCGAGCCTGCGCGTCCAGCAGAACTATGTCTTCCACTACCCGTTCGAGGCGACCCCGGTCTTCCTGCTCGACCTGGGCAAGCCGGCGCTGCCGCAATCGCTGAGCACGAAGAGCGGTGACGCCTACGGCTGGCCCGGCGGCGTCGGGCCGGCGCGCAGCATCGTCGCGTTTTCGGCGATCTGCGCGCACAAACTGGTGTATCCCACGCGCGACGTGAGCTTCATCAGCTTTCGCAAGACGCGCGCGCGGCGCGGGGTGCGAAACGAGTTGATCCATTGCTGCTCGGACAACAGCCAATACGACCCGGTGCACGGCGCCGAAGTGGTGTCCGGCCCGGCGACCCAGCCGCTTTGCGCCGTGCTCCTGTCGCACGACCGCAAGGCGGACACGCTGACCGCTTACGCGACGCTCGGCGGCGAGCTGTTCGACGAGTTCTTCAGCAAGTACGAAATGAAATTGAGCCTGGAGGTCGGTCCGAAGGCGAAGAATGCCGTCGGCGGCAAGACCGTGGTGACCGAACTCGAAAAGTTCTGCCGCAACCCGATCCAGTGCTGAGAGTTACAGCTTTGCCAGCCGCTCCAGCGCGGTATTCAGCGTCTCGTCCATCTTCGCGAAACAGAACCGCACCACCCGCTGGTCGAAGCCGTTGCCGTAGAACGCCGACAAGGGAATGGCGGCGACACCGATCTCGCGCGTGAGCCACTGGCAGAAGTCCGCCTCGCCCAGGTCGCTCACCCGCGAGATGTCCACGCACTGGAAATAGCTGCCTTCACTGGGCAGGATCTCGAACTTGGTGCGCTTCAGGCCTTCGCGGAACAGGTCGCGCTTGCGCTGGTAGAAAGCGGGCAATTGCAGATACGGCTGCGGGTCGGCCATGTATGCGGCAAGACCATACTGCACTGGCGTGTTCACGGTGAACACGTTGAACTGGTGCACCTTGCGGAACTCGGTGGTGAGCGGCGCCGGCGCGGCCACATAGCCCACTTTCCAGCCTGTGACGTGATAGGTCTTGCCGAAGCTGGAAACGATGAACGCGCGCGCCGCCAGCCCCGGAAAACGCGCCGCGCTCTGGTGCGCCTGGCCGTCGAACACCATGTGCTCGTACACCTCGTCGCTGATCAGCAGCACGTCGGTGGACGCCAGCAGGTCCTGCAGCTTCAGCATCTCCTCGCGCGTCCAGACGGTGGCGCCGGGATTGTGCGGGCTGTTCACGATGATCGCGCGGGTGCTGGGGGTGAGCGCCGCCGCGATCTTGTCGAAATCGGGACGGAAGGTTCCGGGAACCAGCGGGACGCGCACGACGGTGCCGCCGGCGAGTTCGATATTGGGCACGTAGCTGTCGTAGCAGGGTTCCAGCACGATCACTTCGTCGCCCGGCCGAACGACGGCCAGGACGGCGGTGATGATCGCCTGGGTGGCGCCCGCGGTGATCGTGATGTCGGTCCCGGCGTCATAGCTGTGGCCGTACATCGCCTCGATCTTCGCGGCGACGGCTTCACGCAGGGCCGGCACGCCGGTCATGGGCGGATATTGGTTCAGCCCCCTTGTCATGGCGTCGGTCACGGCCTGCACCAGCCGCGGATCGCAATTGAAATCGGGGAAGCCCTGGCCCAGGTTCACGGCGCCTTTTTCGGCGGCGAGCGCCGACATGACGGTGAAGATGGTGGTGCCGACGGCGGGCAGCTTGGTCTGGATAGGGGGAGTGCGGGACGTGGTCATGTAACTGCTATCGGAACCGTGATTTCTGTTCAAGCGGACACCGCGGGACCGGCTTTGCCGGACCGCTGGTGGCGCCCCCTTGAGGGGGAGGCGGCCGTAGGCCGCTTCGGGGGTGGGCTATAACTCATAGTCGTTTCCATGCCCGCTCATGGCTTTCGCGATCAGGTTCCGATCGAGCCGGTCGGACAGCAACTCGGCGAATTTATAGACGAAGTTGCGCAGATAGGCGCTGCGCTTGAAGGCGACGCGCGCGAGGTTCTGCCCGAACAGGTTGCCCAGGGGCCGCACCGCGAGGTCGGTGTTGCTGCCGTCGTCGCGCACCGCCATTTCGGCGACGATCCCGATCCCGAGGCCCAGGCGCACGTACGTCTTGATCACGTCCGAGTCGATGGCTTCCAGCGCGATGCGCGGCTGCAGCTTCTTGTGCGCGAACGCCGTGTCGATGCGGGTGCGGCCCGTGAACGACGGGTGGTACGTGATGAGCGGCTCGGCCGCCAGGTCTTCCAGGTGGATGCGTTCCTTGCGCGCGAGCGGGTGCGCGTGCGGCAGCACCAGCACGTGCTGCCATTCGTAGCAGGGCAGGGTGACCAGCTCCTGGTAATCGGACAGGGACTCGGTGGCGATGCCGATCTCCGCCACTTCGTCGATCACCATCCGCGCCACCTGGTCCGGCGAGCCCTGGTGCAGGCTGACGTTGACTTTCGGATAAGCCTCGCGCAATTTGGCCACCGAAACGGGGAGCACGTAGCGGGC
The DNA here is from genome assembly GCA_019449555.1 of Ramlibacter sp. Taxonomy (GTDB): domain Bacteria; phylum Pseudomonadota; class Gammaproteobacteria; order Burkholderiales; family Burkholderiaceae_C; genus Ramlibacter. The sequence goes on along the minus strand of JAGRPN010000211.1, from coordinate 721 downwards.
CTGCGTATGGGTGGTGGCGATGGAAAGCGTGCCGCTGTCCTGCGCGCTGAACTGCTCCCCGATGCGCTTCAGGTTGCCGACCTCGCGCATGATCAGCTCGATGCTCTTGAGCACGTGCTGCCCGGGCTCGGTGACTCGCTTCAGTCGCTTGCCGTGCCGGGCGAAGATTTCGATGCCCAGCTCTTCCTCCAGCTCGATGATGGCTTTGGACACGCCAGGCTGAGAGGTGTGCAGCGCCTTGGCCGCCTCGGTCAAATTGAGGTTGCGGCGGACGGCTTCCTGCACGAACCGGAATTGGTGGAGATTCATGCCTGATTCGTACTAAGACAGGCCTTTATTATGCATCAGCCGGTCTATTGCTCGCCTTCACTCCGCGGCTATTCGTGCCAACAGGTCAAGCAGCCGCGGGTCTTCGCCGACCGGGCGCTGCAGCTCGAAGCGTACCGCCGGATACGCCTGCCGCAGCGATTCGAGCAGCACCGGCAAGTCGTCTCGCGCGTGCTTGCCGGTGCCGAGGAACATCGGCACCACGGTCACATGCCGGGCGCCGGCGGCAGCCAGATCCGCCGCGGCGGCCTTCGCGTCCGGCACCTGTAATTCCATGTAGGCGCAGCGCACGGCCAGGGCCGGGTGCTGCTGCATCAGCCGCTGCGCCACTTCCTCGATAGGCCGGCGCCACAACGGGTCGCGCGAACCATGCCCGAGCAGGATGACGGCTTTG
>JAGRPN010000210.1 GCA_019449555.1 Ramlibacter sp. | reverse complement strand
GCTGGTGGGCGCGGGCGCCGAGGCGCTGGCGGCCCGGCTCGGACTGGAGATGGTCTCGCCCGACTATTTCTCGACCCAGGCGCGGCGCGAGCAGTTGCGCCGCGCACTCGCCGCCGACAAGGCCATGCTGGACCATGATGCGGCCTCGCTCGTGTTCCGCCAGAGCGCGCCGCCGCTGGACGAGGACACCAAGCTCGGCACGGTCGGCGCCGTCGCGCTCGACGTGCGAGGCAACCTGGCCGCGGCGACATCGACCGGCGGTATGACCAACAAGCAGCCGGGCCGCATCGGCGACTCGCCCATCATCGGCGCCGGCACCTATGCCGACAATCGCACCGCCGCCATTTCGTGCACCGGCACCGGCGAGATGTTCATCCGCGTCGCCGCGGCGTACGACGTCTGCGCCCGCATGGCATACGGCGGCCTGTCGCTGGACGAGGCGGCGCAGCAAGTTGTAATGGAATCGCTGCCCGCCATCGACGGCCGCGGCGGCCTGATCGCGGTCGATGTCCGCGGCAACCTGAGCATGCCCTTCAACACCGAAGGCATGTACCGCGGCTTCGCGCGCGTCGGCGATGCCCCGCAGACGGCGATCTTCCGTTGAGCCGGCCTGAGGCGACGAACGCGAGATGAGCACCCCGATGACCGAAGCGCGGCCCAACGGCGTGATCGCGCTCCCCGACCAGCGCGTCGTCGACGTCGAAGGCCTGTCGGTGCGTTTCACCACGTCCGAGCGCACCGTGGAAGCCGTGCGTGAGCTCTCGTTCCACGTGGACCGCGCGGAGACGCTGGCGATCGTCGGCGAGTCGGGCTCGGGCAAGTCGGTCACCGCGCTCGCGCTGATGCGCCTGGTGGAGCACGGCGGCGGGCGCATCGTGAACGGCCGCATGACGTTCCGGCGCCGCAGCGGCGACCTGCTCGACCTGGCCCGCACGCCCGACGGGGTGATGCGCAGCATCCGCGGCGCCGATATCGCGATGATCTTCCAGGAGCCGATGACCTCGCTGAACCCGGTGTTCACCGCGGGCGACCAGATCGCCGAGTCGATCCGCGAGCACCAGGGCAAGAGCGCGTCGCAGGCGCGGGCCGAAGCGCTGCGCATGCTCGAGCTGGTGCGCATCCCCGAGGCGCGTCACGTGCTCGACCGTTATCCGCACCAGCTCTCGGGCGGCATGCGCCAGCGAGTGATGATCGCGATGGCGCTGTCGTGGAAGCCGTCGCTCCTGATCGCCGACGAGCCGACCACGGCGCTGGACGTGACGATCCAGGCGCAGATCCTGCAGCTGATCCGCCTGTTGCAGGACGAGATGCACATGGGCGTGATCTTCATCACCCACGACATGGGCGTGGTGGCGGAGGTGGCCGACCGCGTGCTGGTGATGTACCGCGGCCAGCAGGTCGAGGAAGAAGCGTCGGAACAGATCTTTGCCCACCCGCGCCATCCGTACACGCGCGCCCTGCTCTCGGCCGTGCCGCGCCTGGGCGCCATGCACGGCAGCGAATTGCCGCGCAAGTTCGAGCTGTTGCGCCCCGACCCTTCGACAAGCTCAGGACACGCCAAGACCAGGACAGTCGGATACGGGAGGAGAAGAAGAGAACACCGTGCAGCTGGGCAGCGCGCCCATCCTGAGCGTGCGCGACCTGGTGACCCGCTTCGACGTGCCCAGCGGCGTGTTCGGCCGGGTCACCCGCCGGGTGCACGCGGTGGAGAAGGTCAGTTTCGAATTGCGCCCCGGCGAGACGTTGGCGCTGGTGGGCGAGTCGGGCTGCGGCAAATCGACCACCGGCCGCTCGCTGTTGCGGCTGGTGGAAAGCCAGGGCGGCGTGATCGAGTTCGGCGGCCAGAACATCCGCGAGCTGCCCAAGCGCACCTTGCGGGCCCTGCGCCGCAACATCCAGTTCATTTTCCAGGACCCGTTCGCGTCGCTCGACCCGCGCGTAACGGTCGGGTTCTCGATCATGGAGCCGCTGCTGGTGCACAAGCTCGCCAAAGGCCAGGAAGCGCAGGCCCGGGTCGACTGGCTGCTTGGCAAGGTGGGCCTGCCGGCCGAGTACGCGCAGCGCTATCCGCACGAATTCTCGGGCGGCCAGCGCCAGCGCATCGCGATCGCGCGCGCTCTCGCGCTCAACCCGAAGGTGGTGATCGCCGATGAATCGGTGTCGGCGCTCGACGTCTCGATCCAGGCGCAGATCGTCAACCTGATGCTCGACCTGCAGCGCGAGCTCGGCATTGCTTTCCTCTTCATCTCGCACGACATGGCGGTGGTGGAACGCGTCAGCCACCGGGTGGCGGTGATGTACCTCGGCCAGATCGTGGAGATCGGGCCGCGCCGTGCGGTCTTCGAGAATCCGCAGCATGCTTACACCCGCCGGCTGATGGCTGCGGTGCCGGTGGCCGACCCGGCCCGGCGGCGCATGCGGCGCGAGCTGATGGAAGGCGAGATCCCGAGCCCGATCCGCGCCGTCGGCGACGAACCCACGGTGCGCCCGCTGGTGCAGGTGGCGCCCGATCACTACGTCGCCCGCCATTCGGTGGGCGGCCTGTATTGACGATCACGCAGAGTGTCTTTCTTTTTCAACGAGGAGCTAAAGCCCATGAAACCTTCAGTCGCACCCCTGGTCGCCGCGCTCGCGCTGACGGCCGCGTTCGCATCGCCCGCCTTCGCGGCGAAGGACGTCGTCGCGGCGGTCGCATCGACCTTCACCACCATGGACCCGTACGACGCCAACGACACGCTGTCGCAGGCGGTCGTGAAGTCCTTCTACCAGAGCCTGTACGGCTTCGACCGCACCATGAAGATGGTGCCGGTGCTCGCCGAAAGCCACGTGGCGAGCAAGGACGGCCTGACCTACACCGTCAAGCTGAAGAAGGGCATCAAGTTCCACGATGGCACCGACTTCAACGCCGAAGCGGTGAAGGTCAACTTCGACCGCGTCACCAATCCGGAGAACAAGCTCAAGCGCTACACGCTGTACAAGAACATCGCCAAGACCGAGGTGATCGATCCGTACACCGTGAAGTTCACGCTGCACGAGCCGTTCTCGCCGTTCATCAACTCGCTGGCGCACCCGTCGGGCGTGATCATCTCGCCCGCCGCGCTGCAGAAATACGGCAAGGACATCGCGCGCAACCCGGTGGGCACCGGCCCCTTCAAGTTCGTCGAGTGGAAGCAAAGCGACTACATGAAGGTCGAGAAATTTCCCGGCTACTGGCGCAAGGGTTACCCCAAGGTGGACACGATCACCTGGCGGCCGGTGGTGGACAACAACTCGCGCGCCGCGATGATGCAGACCAACGAGGCGCATTTCACGTTCCCGGTGCCGTACGAACAGGCCGAAGTGCTGAAGGGCAAGCCGAACCTCGAGCTGGTGGCCGCGCCTTCGATCGTGCACCGCTACCTGTCGATGAACACGCTGCAAAAGCCGTTCGACAACGTGAAAGTGCGGCAGGCGATCAACTACGCGATCAACAAGGAGGCGCTGGCCAAGGTGGCGTTCTCGGGTTATGCGATCCCGGCCGAAGGCGTGCTGCCCAAGGGCGTGGAATACGCGGTGAAGCTCGGCCCGTGGGCCTATGACCCGGCCAAGGCACGCGCCCTGCTGAAGGAAGCGGGCTACCCGAACGGCTTCGAGACCAGCCTGTGGTCGGCCTACAACCACACGACGGCGCAGAAAGTGATCCAGTTCCTGCAGCAGCAACTGGCGCAGGTCGGCATCAAGGCGCAGGTGCAGGCGCTCGAAGCCGGCCAGCGCGTCGAAAAAGTCGAGAGCGCGCAGGACGCGGCGACGGCGCCGGTTCGCATGTACTACGTCGGCTGGTCGTCCTCGACCGGCGAAGCCGACTGGGCCATCCGTCCGCTGCTGGCTTCCGAGTCGTTCCCGCCGAAGATGTTCAACACGGCCTATTACAAGAACCCGGCCGTGGATACCGACATCGCCAAGGCGCTGAACACCACCGACCCGGCCGAGAAGACCAAGCTCTACACCGACGCGCAGAAACGCATCTGGGCGGACGCGCCCTGGGCCTTCCTGGTCACCGAGGAACTCTTGTCGGCGCACAACAAGAACCTGAGCGGCTTCTACGTGATGCCGGACGCGTCGTTCAACTTCGACGACGTGGACCTCAAGTAAGCCGGCGGACCGGCGCGCGCGATGACGGGGTATTTTTTCAAACGCATGCTCGGCCTGTTGCCGACGCTGCTGATCGTCGCCGTGCTGGTGTTCCTGTTCGTGCACATGCTGCCGGGTGATCCGGCCCGGCTGGCCGCCGGGCCGGATGCCGGGCCGGAGACGGTAGCGCTCGTGCGCCGTGACCTCGGCCTCGACCGACCGCTGCCCGAGCAGTTCGTCAATTTCTTCGGGCGCATGCTGCACGGCGACTTCGGCATGTCGATCCGCAGCCGGCGTGCCGTATCGACCGAGATCGGCGAACGCTTCATGCCCACGCTCTGGCTCACCCTGACCAGCATGGTGTGGTCGGTGATTTTCGGCATGGTGATCGGCATCGGCTCGGCCGTGTTCCGCAACCAGTGGCCCGACCGGGTCGGCATGGCGATCGCGGTGTCGGGCATTTCGTTTCCGGCGTTCGCGCTGGGCATGCTGTTGATGGAAATCTTTTCCGTGCAGCTCGGCTGGCTGCCCACCGTCGGCGCGGACAGCTGGCGCCACTACATCCTGCCATCGATCACGCTCGGCGCCGCCGTGGCGGCCGTGATGGCCCGCTTCAGCCGGGCCTCCTTCGTCGAGGTGATCCAGGAGGACTTCGTGCGCACCGCGCGGGCCAAGGGGCTGAAGGAGCGCACCGTCATCTTCAAGCATTGCCTGCGCAATGCGCTGATCCCCGTCGTCACGATGATGGGCCTGCAGTTCGGCTTCCTGCTGGGCGGCTCCATCGTCGTCGAGACGGTGTTCAACTGGCCGGGGCTCGGCCGCCTGCTGGTCGACGCCGTCGGCATGCGCGACTACCCCGTCATCCAGTCGCTGGTGCTGCTGTTCTCGCTGGAATTCATCCTGATCAACCTGGTCGTGGACCTGCTCTACGGCTTCATCAACCCGACCATCCGCTACAAGTGAACTCCCCCATGGACGAGACCCTCGTCACCGAAGCCGCGACGGCCCTGCCGGTGGGCGAGAGCGGCCGCGTGCGCACGCCGTGGACCGAGTTCCGGCGCAAATTCAGGAAGCAGAAGGTGGCGGTGGGCGCGCTGGTCTTCGTGCTGCTGCTGGTCGCGGTGGCGATCCTCGCGCCATGGATCTCGCCCTACGACGCGGAAAATTTCTTCGACTACGACCGGCTCAACCAGGGGCCGTCGTGGCAGCACTGGATGGGCGTCGATCCACTGGGCCGCGACATCTTCAGCCGCATCCTCTGGGGCGCGCGCCTGTCGCTCGCGGCGGGGTTTTTCTCGGTCGCACTGGGCGGACTCGTGGGCGCGGGGCTCGGCCTGCTGGCCGGCTTCTACGGCGGCTGGTGGGACCGCATCGTGATGCGGATCTCGGACGTGCTGTTCGCGTTTCCCGGCATCCTGCTCGCGCTGGGCGTGGTCGCGATCCTGGGCAGCAGCATGGTCAACGTCGTGGTCGCCGTGTCGGTGTTCAGCGTGCCGGCGTTCGCGCGGCTGGTGCGGGGCAACACGCTCGTGCTCAAGCAGATGACCTACGTGGAGGCGGTGCGCAGCATCGGCGCGTCGGACTGGACGCTCGTCATGCGCCACATCCTGCCGGGCAGCATCTCGGCCATCGTGGTCTATTTCACGATGCGCCTGGGCACCTCGATCATCACCGCCGCGAGCCTGTCCTTCCTCGGCATGGGCGCGCAGCCGCCCACGCCCGAGTGGGGTGCGATGCTCAACGAAGCCCGCGCCGACATGGTGAATGCGCCGCACGTCGCGCTGTTCCCGAGCCTGGCGATCTTCTTCACCGTGCTGGCGTTCAACCTGCTGGGCGACGGCCTGCGCGACGCACTCGATCCGAAGATCGACCGAACCTGACGCCATGCACTTGCTGCCGCACATCGGCGCTCTGCCCGCGGGACAGCGCAACGCGATCACCGACGTGGCGGGCGTCAGCGTCGGTCATCACACGCTCGCCGAGGGCGGCGTGCAGACCGGCGTGACCGTGGTGCGCCCGCACGGCGGCGACCCGTACCGCGACCGCGTGCCGGCGGCCGCCGTCGTGCTCAATGGGTTCGGCAAGAGCGTGGGACTGGTGCAGGTCGAGGAACTCGGCGTGCTGGAGACGCCCATCGCGCTGACGAACACGTACTGCGTCGCGGCCGTGGCGGCGGCGCAGATTCGCCAGTGCATCGCCGCCCATCCGGAAAGCGGGCGCAGCCTGCCCACCGTGAACCCGCTCGTGTTCGAGTGCAACGACGGATACCTCAACGACATCCAGCGGATGGCGGTCACGGGCGAGCATTACCTGCGCGCATTCGAAGGCGCGCGCCGGCAAGTCGAAGAGGGCTCGATCGGCGCCGGGCGCGGCATGTCGTGCTTCGGGTTGCAGGGCGGCATTGGCACCGCGTCGCGCCGCGTTCCCGCGCAGGGCGCGGCCGAGTACACGGTCGGGGTCTTGGTGCTGGCGAACTTCGGCCGCTTGCCCAATCTGGTCGTGGCGGGGCATGCCATCGGCGCGCGGTTGGCGCGGCAGCTCGCCATCGCCTCCGAGCCACCGCAGCCGGAACAGGGCTCGATCATCATGCTGGTGGCGAGCGACGCGCCGCTCGACGCCCGCCAGTTGCGGCGGCTGGCGTTACGCGCCGGCGCCGGGCTCGCGCGCACGGGCTCGGTGTTCGGCCACGGCAGCGGCGACATCGCGCTGGCCTTTTCGACCGCGTACACCGTGCCGCTGGAACCCGACCGGCCGATGCCGGCGCTCGCGCTGCTGCACGACTCACGCGTCGATCCGCTGTTCCAGGCCTGCGCCGATGCTTGCGAGCAGGCCATCCTGAACGCCTTGTGGCGCGCGACACCGCTCACCGGCCGCGACGGCCACCACCGCCCCGCGTTATCTGATCTGCTGGCCGGCTGGAGTTCCTTGTCGCAGCCGTAGCCACTCATCGCAAGAACCCATGAAGATCCTGATTTCCACCGACATCGAAGGCGTCGCGGGTGTTTTCAACCCGCAGCAGACGCGCAGCGGCAACCCCGAGTACGAGCGCGCGCGCGTGATGATGACGCACGAAGCCAACGCGGCCATCGCGGGCGCTTTCGAGGCCGGCGCCGTCGAAGTGCTGGTCAACGATTCGCACGGCGACTTCCGCAACATGCCGCCCGACCTGCTGGACCCCCGCGCGAAAATGGTGATGGGCAAGCCGCGGTACCTGGGCATGGTGGCCGGCGTGGACGACGGCGTCGATGCGGTCTGCATGATCGGCTACCACTCGCGTGCGCAGGGCCGCGGCATCCTGGCGCACACCATCAACAGCTTCGCGTTCGCGCGGGTGCTGTTCAACGAGCTGGAAGTGGGCGAAGCCGCGATCTACGGCGCGCTGGCCGGCGAGTACGGCGTGCCGGTGGCGATGGCCAGCGGCGACGATGCATTCATCGAGGAGCACCGCCCGCTGTTGCCCAATGCGGTGTTCGTCCAGACCAAACGCGCGACCGGCCAGCACAGCGGCATCAGCCTGTCGCCGTCGCAGGCCTGCGATGCGATCCGGTCGGGCGTCGCGGCGGCACTGGCGCCCCCGCGCCAGGCGCAACCGCTGGTGCTGAAGGTTCCGCTCGCCGTGCGGGTGCAGACGCAGACCCCGGCGCTGGCGGACCTGTTCTGCCAGTGGCCGACGCTGGAGCGAACTGCCGGAGACGAAATGGCATTCAGCGCGCCGAGCGTCGAGGCTGCGGTGCGCACGCTCAATTGCCTGTCGGCGATGTCGGCGGTGTTGCGGTAGCCGGTTCCGCGATGCTGGGCGGGCGCGGACCGGCCGGTCCGCGCGCCTTGTGCTTACTTCGAGATCACGCCGCCGGAGGTCGACGAGCCAGTCGAGCCGCTGGTGCCCGAGCCGCTGGTCGTGCCGGCCGCGCCCGTGGACGGCACCGTGGTCGTCGAACTGCCCGACGAGCCCATGCCGGAGGTCGTACCGGACCGCGAGCTTGGGGTGGTGGCCGTTGATGAGCCGCTCACCGATCCCCCGGCCGATCCCATGCCCGACGCGGTTCCGGAAGCGGAACCGGTCGTACTGCACGCGCCCAGGGTGGCCGCACACGCCAATGCGAGAAGTGTCTTGATCATCGTGACTCCTATGTGAAAACCGAAACAGCAGAGAAGCGCCGCTCAGCCGGCGCTCCACGGAAGTTCAGGTTGCACGAGGCATCGCGACCGGAAGCCGTGTCATGTGCTCTTTTTCATGTCGGAAGAATTTCGCGCGGCGCGTCGGACACGTCTGTCAAGCCTTCGGCAGCGTCACGCCCTGCTGACCCTGGTACTTGCCGCCGCGGTCCTTGTAGCTGGTCTCGCAGACCTCGTCGCTCTCGAAGAACAGCACCTGCGCGCAGCCCTCGCCGGCGTAGATCTTCGCGGGCAGCGGCGTGGTGTTGGAGAACTCCAGCGTGACGTAGCCTTCCCACTCGGGCTCGAACGGCGTCACGTTCACGATGATGCCGCAGCGCGCGTACGTCGATTTTCCGAGGCAGATGGTCAGCACGTTACGCGGGATGCGGAAATACTCCAGCGTGCGCGCGAGCGCGAAGCTGTTGGGCGGAATGATGCAGACGTCGTCGTGGAAATCGACGAAGCTCTTCTCGTCGAAGTTCTTCGGATCGACCACCGTGCTGTGGATGTTGGTGAACACCTTGAACTCCGGCGCGCAGCGGATGTCGTAGCCGTAGCTGCTGGTGCCGTAGCTGATGATCTTGTGGCCACCCGCCTCGCGGACCTGCCGCGGCTCGAACGGCTCGATCATCCCGTGCTGCTCCGACATGCGGCGGATCCATTTGTCGCTCTTGATGCTCATATTGGCTCTCCTGGTTGGGGATTCTACGGAGTGCGCCGGGGAGCCCAGGGCGGCTCCGCAGAATCGCCGGAACGAAGAGTCCAAGGGCGATGCTGACGGGTGAATCAAGAAACAGGATGCCCGCGCTGATCAAGTGATCAGCGCCGCTCAGGTGCGACAGCCACGTTTTCAGCCTGACCAGGCGAAAGGCGAGAAGTGGCCGTTGCGCTGGCCCGTCCTGTCTTCCCACTTGACACCGAAGGCATTGAACACGCTGCGCGTTGCTTTGGCCAGCGCCAGCCGGCTCGCGACCGGGTGCCCGACATTGTCGAGGCACATCGGCTGGCTCGGGTCACCGCCGGCGATGCCTTCGCAGGCCTGGTCCACCAGCTCGCCGGCGCGCGCGGAGCGGTTCATCCCATTCATCTCGAACGTCACATCGCGCCTTTCGATACCGGCCATCTTGCCCACCAGCGGTCCGAGTGCCGCGAGCGGACCGCCGGCCTGGCCGCTGGCGATCGCCGCGACGGCTTCGGCCTGCGCATCGGAAGCGGACTTGTCGATGATCAGCCCGACGGTGAGATTGCCTTCGGCCATCGGCCCCGGCGCATGCATGACGACCATGAACCTCACGCCGTCAAGGGCAACCCCGTCCTTGGAGCCTTTATCGATGCGCATCGCCAGCGCCACCTTGCATTCGCCCTCGGTGGGCGGCGCCGTGAGGTTCGTATACACGCATGGGCACAGCAACGTGCAATTGCAGGTCTCCATGTACTCGCCGGATATTTGCCATTGGGCCATCGCGCACCTCCAGTCGATGAAGAAGCGTGCAGCATAGGTGCGCCGCCGCGAGCTTTCAAGGCCAAGCCGCGGCCAGTTGACAGGCGGCGCAAAGGCGGGAATCGTACGAGCCCATGCCACAGGAAGCTTCGAACGCCAAGGAAGAGCTATCTGGCCTGGCGGCGCTCGTCGCGGGCGCGCGCTGGCGAACGACGGCCGTGCTCAGCATCAGCGTGGCAGGTTGGGCCTTGCTCACCTGGATGGCTCTGGACATGGGGCACCCATTGGTCCAGCTGACCATGCCCGACTCGCCCGGCTGGAGTGTGGCCAACGTGATTGCGATGTTGCTCATGTGGGCCGTGATGATGGCCGCGATGATGCTGCCGTCCGCGTTGCCGATGATCCTGGCTTTCGGGCACCTCAGCGCGCGCAGCGGGGAGCCGGGCCGCGCGCGTGTCTTCGTGGCCGCCTACCTGGTCGTGTGGACTGCCTTCAGCATCGCGGCCACCGCGCTCCAGTGGGGCTTGCAGGCCCTGGAGTGGGTGGACCCCATGATCGTGAGCATGTCGCCGTCGCTCAACGGCGTGCTGCTGCTGGTCGCGGGCATCTACCAGTTCACGCCGCTCAAGACCGTTTGCCTCGCCAATTGCCGCACGCCGTTTGGTTTCCTGGTCGGCGACTGGAAGCCGGGCGCCGGCGGCGCCTTCCGCATGGGCCTGCGTCACGGCGCGTTGTGCGTGGGCTGCTGCTGGGCAGTGATGGGCCTGCTGTTCGTCGGCGGCGTGATGAATCTGCGATGGATCGCAGCGCTGTCCGTCGTGGTCGCGATCGAGAAGATGGCGCCTCGGGGCGAGCTGCTCGGCAAAGTGCTCGGGATCGCGATGATCCTGGCGGGCGCCGCGAAACTGGTCAGCGTGCTCACGGCTTGAACTCGCCGCCGGGTCCGTCCGGCCACAGCGTCATCTCGGCCTCGAGCCGCGATCCTGGATGTGCATGCCCAGGAACCCCCGCTGCCGCCGGCTCAAAGCTGGAACGCCAGCCACAGGAGCAAGCCATCCGCCACGTCGCGGATCAGGCCCGGCTGCGTCGGCACGTACGCGCTCGCCGCAGCGCGCTCACTGTCGAACCAGGCCTCAAAACGCAGCACGTCGCTCGCCTTGTGGAACGCCATCATCAGCTCGTAGTTCAGGAACAGGCTTCTGCTGTCGAGGTTGGCCGACCCGGCGAGCGCCAGGGTATCGTCGATCAGCGCCAGTTTGGCGTGCAGCATGTCCGGCGCGAGCCAGATGCGAACGCCGGCCTCCGCCAGCGTCCGCAGTGCCCTGCCGCGGGCCAGGTCGGAGACGCGATGGTTCGAGCGCCGGGGCAGCAGCAAATCGACCGACACGCCGCGCATCGCAGCCAGGCGCAAGGCCATCAGCAAAGCCGCATCGGGAACGAAATAGGGCGTGACCAGGGCAATGCGCCGGCGCGCCCGATATCCCGCCGTCATCAGCAATGCATAGATCGTGTCGTCGGCCTGATCCGGACCCGAGGCGACGAGTTGGGCGCCATCGCTCGGGTACGGCTGCAGCGGCGCCACGGACGGTTCCGCGCCGGTCGCCTGCCCGTTGGCGAAGGCCCAATCCCGCTCGAACAAATCGCCGGCCTGGCGCACCAGCGGCCCCTGCACGTCGAATGTCAGGTCTCGCCAGTGGGGAGTGGCCGGCCCGTAGGTGAAGTATTCCTGCGCGATGTTGCGCCCGCCGCACCAGAGCCGGCCGAACGGCAGGCCGGCGTCGGCAACCACCAGCTTGCGATGTTCGCGCAGGTTCGAGCGGCCCTTCAGCGGCGATCGCAGCGGGGGGACGAACGGCGTATAGAGCCCGCCGGCCTCGATGAAACGCGTGAGCCGGGGGCGCCCTGCCATCAGCGTACCCAGCCCATCGACCAACAGGCGCACCCGAACGCCGCTGCGTGCCTTGAGGCACAGCCGGTCGATGACGGCTTCGCCCAGGCTGTCGCGGCCCAGAATGAAAGTGCACACGTCCAGGGATTGCTGCGCGCCCTCGAGCGTCGCCAGCAACGCATCGCGCGACTCGGCGCCGTCCCGGTGCACGTTGAGCGCCGTGTACGGCGATGGCGCAGGCTGGCCGAGTGCCACCACGGTCTGGATGGCCCAATCGTCGCTGACCTGCGCCAATGGCTGCGTGATCGCGCTTGCCTTCCTGCGTGGCAGCTTGCGCGAGCCGAACGTCAGGTACGCGGGCAATGCCAGGTAGGGGATCAATAGAATGAACAGCATCCACGCGATCGCCGCGGTCGGCTGGCGCCGCTGCTGCATGACGTGCGAGGTGATCGCATAGAGCAGGACAGCCGCCACTGTCACCAACCCATGCAGCGTGAGCAGGTGCGCGACGTTCAGGCCGGAGAACATGCCGGCGATGTTAAACGCGTGCCTGACGGTTGTCTGCCATCAACGACTCCAGGAATCGCGCACCACGGCGTCTTCTCTCCCGCAGGGGGAGGAGAAATCCCCGGCTGTCAACCTACCCGATCTGAACGCGCTCGATCACGCGGTCGTCGCCCAGCACGATCAGCGAAAACAGCAGTTCGTCCAGGCTTTCCGCCTGCGAGGTCCTGCGGGCCAACAGCGGGGTGGCGGCCGGGTCGAGCACAAGAAAATCGGCTTCGCAGCCCGGTTGCAGGTTGCCGATCACGCCCTGAAGGCCGAGTGCCTGCGCGGCGCCGCCCGTGTGCTGCCACCACAGGTGCTGCGGCGAGAGCGACAGGCCGGGCTTGCTGCAGCCCTCGCGGCCCACGTAATATGCCGCCAGCATCGTGTGGAACGGGCTGAAACTGGTGCCGCCGCCGACGTCGCTGGCCAGGCCGTACTTGAAGCCGGCGCGTTGCGCGAGCGCGTAGTCGAAGAAGCCGCTGCCCAAAAACAGGTTGCTGGTCGGGCTCACGGCCGCGGCGGCGCCGGTGGCGCGCATCATCGCCCGGTCCTCTTCGTCCAGGTGGATGCAGTGGGCGTAGATCGCCCGCTCGCGGAGCAGGCCGAAGTCGTCGTAGATCGCAAGATAGCTGCGCGACTTCGGGAACAGCTCGCGCGCCCACTTCACTTCGTCCAGGTTCTCGGCCACGTGCGACTGGATCCATACATCGGGATAGCGCGCCGCCAGTTCACCGGCGCCGCGCAACTGGGCCTCGCTGCAACTGGGTGCGAAACGCGGCGTGATCGCATACCCCAGCCGGCCTACGCCGTGCCATTTGCGGATCAGCGCTTCGGTATCCACGAGCGACTGCTCGGTTTCGTCGCGCACGCCGTCGGGCGAATGCCGGTCCTGCAGCACCTTGCCCGCGATCAGCCGCATGTCGCGCCGCTGCGCCTCGGCCATGAGCGCGTTCACCGACGACGGATGCGACGTGCCGAAGGCGAGCGCGCTCGTCACGCCATGGCGGAGCAGCTCGTCGAGGAAGAAGATTGCCAGTTCGCGTGCATGCGCTTCGTCCGCGAAGCGCGACTCTTGCGGGAACGTATAGTGCTCCAGCCACGGCAGCAGGCCCGCCGCCGGCGAGCCGATCACGTCGGTCTGCGGGAAATGGATGTGAAGGTCGATGAACCCCGGCGCGATGATGCGCCCCGGCAGGTGCTCGACCGCGACGCCGGGGTAGTTCGGCGCAAGCGCGTTGTAATCGCCCACGGCGCGCACCACGTTGCGCCCCTGCGCATCGGGCCCGACGACGAGTAGCCCGTCCCGTTCGTACACGGCGGTCTGGTCGTCGGTGAATCTCAGGATCGCGGCGCGATAGGCTTTCATACGGGATGTGGATCCCGGGTCAGGCCCGGGATGACGCTGTTCGCGTCATTTTGCGATCTTGCCCTGGACCCCGGATACGAGAAAGTTCATAGACAGTATCTGCTCATCCGTCATGGCCTTGCCGGCGGGGAGCACCTGCTTGCCTTCGTTGTCAGCGATCGGGCCGGTGAACGGTTTCAATTTTCCCTTCGCGATATCGCCCTGGCGCGCCAGCACCTCGTCGCGCACGGCCTGCGGGACCTTGGGGCCGAAGTCGCCGGCCCGCACCATCGCCTGCTTCACGCCGCCCCAGAAATTGTCGGGCTTCCACTTGCCGTCGAGCACGGCCTGCACGCGGCTGACGTAGTAATCGCCCCAGTGATGCGTGACGGCGACGATCTGCGCGTCGGGCGCCACCTTGCGCATGTCGGAGTGGTAGGCGACGGCCATCTTGCCGCGCTCCTGGGCGGCCGCCATCACGGCCGTCGAGGCCGAGTGGAACGCGAGGACGTCGGCGCCCTGGTTCAACAGCGTCATCGCGGCGTCGCGCTCGCGCGGCGGGTCGAACCAGGTGTCGAGCCACACGATCTTGACCTGCGCCTTCGGGTTGACCGAACGCATGCCGAGCGTGAACGCGTTGATGCCCTGCAGCACTTCGGGGATCGGAAAGCCCGCCACGTAGCCCGCCACGTTGGTCTTCGTCATCCGGCCGGCCGCGATCCCGGCCAGGTAGCGGCCTTCGTAGTAGCGCGCATTGGCCACCGCGACGTTGGGCGCGGTCTTGTAGCCGGTGATCGACTCGAACTTGACGTCGGGGAACTCCTTCGCGACTTTCAGCGTCGGCTCCATGTAGCCGAAACTGGGCGTGAAGATCAACTTGTTGCCTTGCCGCGCGAGGTCGCGGATAACGCGCTCGGAGTCCGGCCCTTCCGGCACGTTCTCCACATAGGTGGTCTTCACCTTGCCGGCGAATGCGGCTTCGACGGCGAGTCGGCCTTGCTCGTGCTGGTGCACCCAGCCGGCCTCGGAAATCGGCGTCACATACACGAAAGCGACCTTGAGCGGCTCCTGCGGCTTGGGCGCCTTGGCGGTCTGCGAAAAAGCGGGAGTGAAAAAACAGGCGGCCGCGAGCACGGCTGCGAGGTTTTTATACATGGTGGTCCTCTACATGGCCCCGGGAAGCGAATAAAAAAACAAGGCCGCCGGAGCGCGACCTGTGTGCCGCGATTGTAAGCGAGCGCCGTGCAGCGGCCGAGCAGCGCACTGCTGGACGGCACACGTAACACGCCCCTTTGGGTATAAAGAAAGTCCAGGTCCGGCGCAACGCGGCTTGCATCGCTCAACCATAAATAGGGAGAACCATGCGCAGGTACAACGGGCGCAGCCAGACGTCGAGTTCGTCGGCGAGCTCGACCCGCAGGCGCTCGCGCGCGAACTCGCCGAAGCTGCAACCTTCTTTCGCCGGTCGCGCGCACCGGGAGATGCAGTGCGCGTAATCGTTTTCTGCCATTCGCTGGTGTCGGACTGGAACCATGGCAATGCGCATTTCCTGCGCGGCGTGTGCAGCGAACTGCTGACGCGCGGCCACGACGTGGACGTGTTCGAACCGGCCGACGCCTGGAGCGCGATGCACCTCGTGGCCGAACACGGCGAGCAGGCGCTGCAAGGCTTCGCGCGGGCCTATCCGCAATTGCACAGCCGCCGCTACGACCGCGCCAGGCTCGACCTGGATCGCGAGTTGGCCGGCGCCGAGCTGGTGCTGGTGCACGAATGGAACGAGCACGACCTCGTCAGGCGGATCGGGGCGCACCGCCATGCCAATCCGCATTACCGATTGCTGTTCCACGACACGCACCACCGCAGCGTGACCGACCCGCGCAGCATGGCGGCGTACGACCTGCGGCATTACGACGGCGTGCTCGCTTTCGGCAGCGTGATCCGCGACCTGTACCGCCGCTACGGCTGGGCCGCACGGGCCTGGACCTGGCACGAGGCGGCCGACACGCGCGCGTTCAAGCCGCTCGCGGCGCCGCGGCCCGGGGGCGACCTGGTCTGGATCGGCAACTGGGGCGACGAGGAGCGCACCGCGGAGCTGCACGAATACCTGTTGTCGCCGGTGCGGGCGCTCGGCCTGAAAGCGACGGTGCACGGCGTGCGCTACCCGCACGAGGCGCGCGCCGCGCTGCGGGCGGCGGGCATCGACTATGCTGGCTGGCTGCCCAACTACCAGGTGCCCGCCGTGTTCGCGCGCTACGCCGTCACGGTGCACGTGCCCCGGCGCCCCTACGTGGCCGCACTGCCGGGCATTCCCGCCATCCGCATATTCGAGGCGCTGGCCTGCGGCATCCCGCTGGTGAGCGCGCCGTGGGACGATTGCGAGGGGCTGTTCGAGCCGGGCGCCGATTTCCTCATTGCGCGCAACGGCGCCGAAATGACGCGCATGCTGCGCGCCGTGCTGGAGGAGCCCGGCCTGGCGCTGCGGCTGTCGCAGCACGGGCAACGCACGATCCTGGCGCGCCACAGTTGCGCCCACCGGGTGGACGAGCTGCTGGAAATCCATGCCGAGCTCGCGCCGGGACGACAGACAAGGGAGGTCAACGCATGAGGATTGCGTTTTCCGCATCGAGGGCCCGGCCGCCGGAAATGGTACGCTCGTCCACGGAAGCAACACCATGAACGTCACCGTCATCGGGGCCGGCTACGTCGGCCTGGT
Organism: Ramlibacter sp.; assembly: GCA_019449555.1. Lineage (GTDB taxonomy): Bacteria > Pseudomonadota > Gammaproteobacteria > Burkholderiales > Burkholderiaceae_C > Ramlibacter. Next base: position 2,606 of record JAGRPN010000210.1, on the reverse strand, counting down.
CACCGCCGCCTGCCTCGCGGACGCAGGCAACGAGGTCATGTGCCTGGACCTGGATGCGCAGCGCATCGAATCGCTCGGCGCGGGCAAGTTGCCGATCTACGAGCCCGGGCTGGAAGAGCTGATCGCGCGCACCCGCAAAGCGGGCCGCCTGCGCTTCACCACGGATGCGGCATTCTCCGTCGCGCACGCCGAGCTGCAGCTGATCGCGGTGGGCACGCCCCCGAGCAGCGATGGCGGCGCGGATTTGAGTCAGGTACTGGACGTCGCGCGCGCCATCGCCCGCCACATGCAGGGCTTCAAGATCGTGGTGAACAAGTCGACGGTGCCGGTGGGCACCGGCGAACGCGTCGCGAACCTGATCGCGCAGGAACTGCGCGGCCGCGGGCTGCCGGCCGAGGGGCTGTTCACCGTCGCATCGAACCCCGAGTTCCTGAAGGAAGGCGCAGCCATCGCCGACTTCATGCGCCCCGAGCGGATCATCATCGGCACCGAAGACGGGCTGGTGGGCGAGCATGCGCGCGACGTGATGCGCAGTCTGTACGAGCCGTTCAACCGCAACCACGACCGTACGCTGTTCATGGACGTGCGCTCGGCGGAGTTCACCAAGTACGCGGCCAACGCCATGCTGGCGACCCGCATCAGCTTCATGAACGAGCTGGCGAACCTGGCCGGCGAACTGGGCGCGGACATCGAGCAGGTGCGCCGGGGCATCGGCTCCGATTCGCGCATCGGTTACGGCTTCCTGTACGCAGGCACCGGGTACGGCGGCAGCTGCTTCCCCAAGGACGTGCGTGCGCTGATGCGTACCGCCGCCGACCACGGCCGGCGGCTGCGCGTGCTGGAAGCGGTCGAAGCCGTCAACGAGGACCAGAAGAAAGTGCTGCTCGAGAAGATCACGGCGCGTTTCGGCGAGGATCTGCAGGGAAGGCTGTTCGCGGTCTGGGGGCTGTCCTTCAAGCCCGACACCGACGACATGCGCGAGGCGCCCAGCCGGGTGGTGGTGCGTGGCCTGCTCGAGCGCGGGGCGAAGCTCGTGATGTATGACCCGGTGGCCATACCGGAGGCCCGACGCGCGTTCGCACAGGACCTGGCGGACCAGCCGGCGCTGCTGGACCATATGCACTACGTCGATGCGCCACTGGAGGCGGCGACGGGCGCCGATGCGCTGGTGATCATCACGGACTGGCGCGCGTTCAAGAGCCCGAACTTCGCCGCGCTGAAGGCCGCACTGAAGTCGCCGGTGATCTTCGACGGCCGCAATCTCTATGAACCGTCGATCCGGACCCAAGGGTTCGAATACCACGCGATAGGTCGCTGAAGCATGGACGGATCTCACTGCGCCGGAGCGGCCGATGTGACGCGAACCACGACCGGGCTCGGGTACAGCATCCCGCTGCCAGCACTTAGCGAGCCGCTCGCGCCGCCGATGAGAGAACCCTGCATCGCACCTCCCGCGCCAAGCAGCAGGATCAACGCCGGCCCGGCGACCGGAGCGGCCGCGACGCCCAGCGCGACGCCGGTGGCGCCGCCGACCTTGGCGCCGGCGCTCTCCCCTTTGCGGGCCGCTTCGCGCGATGCATCGCTCAGGGCCGCCACCGTCCTGCTCTCGCCGGCGACGGCGCCCGGCGGAAGCTTGCAGGTGATCAGCAGCGGGGACGAGACACGCACGGTCACTGTTCCGGGCGCGACGAACTTCCAGTGGCCGGCGGCGTTCGTCGCTTCGCATTCCAGCGGTCCGCGGCCGGCGGGGTCATCCGCTTCCAGCTGGACTTCGACCGGCTGCAAGCCCGCGCACGCGGAAAGCGTAGCGCCCAGGATCAGCACGGCAGCCGCGCGGAGAAGGCTTGGCGTGCGATCGATGTTGGCCATGTTGGCTATCCCGTCGGCGAACCGGGCTGCCGCCGCTTCTTCAAGCAATAGCGCCCGTTCGACGTAAATCGTGCGGCGCCGTGTAAGAGACGCTAGCGAACCGTAACCCGGCCTTGACGGCAGTCAAACTGCGGCGTGAAAGCTGCCACGCCCGCTCAGATGGCCGGAATAAGGGTCAGAACGCCGCGAAAGTCGCATCGAGCAAATCGATATAGCGTCGCTTCGCCGAAGTCTCGATGAAGCTCGCCTCGAAACTGTTCTTCGCAAGCTGGTAGGCGTGAGCGGCGGTGAGGCCGGTCGCGGCGAAGGTCTGGATGAAGTTGTCGTTCATGTAGCCGCCGAAGTAGGCCGGGTCGTCCGAATTCACGGTGGCGGCCAGGCCGGCATCGAGCAATTTGCCGATGTTGTGATCCGCCAGCTTCGGGAACACGCACAGCTTCAGGTTCGACAGCGGGCAGACGGTGAGCGGGATGCGGTCTTTCGCCAGCCGCGCCATCAGGGCCGCGTCCTTGGCGGACTGCACGCCGTGATCGATGCGTTCGACCTTCAGGACGTCGAGCGCAGTCCACACGTACGCGGGCGGGCCCTCCTCGCCGGCATGCGCGACGCGGTGCAGGCCCAGCTCGCCGCAGCGCGCGAACACGCGCGCGAACTTCTCCGGCGGGTGGCCGACCTCGCTCGAATCCAGGCCGACGCCGATGAACTTGTCGCGATACGGCAGCGCCTGCTCGAGGGAT
>JAGRPN010000209.1 GCA_019449555.1 Ramlibacter sp. | reverse complement strand
TAGAAATGGCCCTGGGCGGTATCGATTCGAAGCGTCCACTCCCCGGGTTCGACGCTCGCGTGCGGCAACGTGAAGGTCACGTTCTCGATTGAAGCGTTGAACAGAAGCAACACACTGTGGGCCGCGCCCGCGAAACGGCCGTCGAGAAGGGCGGCCACGCAGCGCACGGAAGGATTGCTCCACTCCTCCGGTTTCATCGGCAGTCCCCACACGCTGTACCAGCCGATATCGCGGCGGCCCTGCTCGTCGTCGTGGCCGCTCAGCCATTCGTTGCGCCGCAGGACCGGGAGTTCGCGCCGCAACCGGACCAGGGCCCGGGTGAATACCAGCAGCGGGTCACCACGCCGCTCGACGCTCCAGTCGAACCAGCTGACGGGGTTGTCCTGGCAATAAGCGTTGTTGTTTCCCTCCTGGGTGCGGCCCATCTCGTCGCCGCCCAGCAACAGCGGCACCCCGCGCGATACGAACAGCGTGGTGAGCAGGTTGCGCTTCTGGCGCTCACGCAAGGCCAGGATTTCCGGGTCGTCGGTGGGCCCCTCGACGCCGCAGTTCCAGCTGCGGTTCTGGCTCTCCCCGTCGGTGTTGTCCGCAGCGTTCGCTTCGTTGTGCCGCTCGTTGTAGCTCACGAGGTCGTGCAGCGTGAATCCATCGTGCACGGTGACCAGGTTGATGCTGGCGGTGGGCCGCCGATGCGCCGGGGCATAGAGGTCCGCCGAACCACCCAGCCTCACGGCGAAATCGGGCAGGCTGCCATCGATGCCGCGCCAGAAGTCGCGCACCGTGTCGCGGTAGCGGCCATTCCACTCGGACCAGCCCGCGGGAAACCCTCCGACCTGATAACCCCCCTCGCCGAGGTCCCACGGCTCCGCGATCAGTTTCACGTGCCGCAGCACCGGGTCCTGCGCGACTGCGCTGAGGAACGGCGAGCGCGGGTCGAACGCGCCGGCGGCATTGCGGCTGGTGGCTGTGGCCAAATCGAAGCGAAAGCCATCGACGTGCATCTCCTGGACCCAGTAGCGCAAGCTGTCCATGACGAGCCGCAGCGTCGCGGGATGACTGGTGTCCAGGCTGTTGCCGGTGCCCGTGAAGTCCTGGTAGAAGTGACGATCCGCCGAGAGCCGGTAATAGGACGGGTTGTCGATGCCCTTGAAGCACAGGGTGGGTCCCAGGTGATTGCCCTCGCAGCTATGGTTGTAGACCACGTCGAGGATGACCTCGATGCCGCCGCGGTGCAGGGCCTTGACCATGCGGCGGAAATCGTTGAAGTCTCCCGCCGCACAAAAGCGAGGCTCCGGTGCGAAATAGCAGGCCGTGTTGTAGCCCCAGTAATTGGCCAGCCCCAGGTCGATCAGCCAGCGCTCGTCGTTGAACGCCTGCACGGGCAATAACTCGACGGCGGTGATGCCCAGATGGCGGAGGTGGTCGAGCGCCGGTTCGCAAGCCGCGCCCGAGAAGGTTCCGCGCAAGCCCGTGGGGACTTCTTCCATCTGCTGGGTGAAGCCGCGGACATGGAGCTCGTAGATGACGCTGTCCTCCAGCGGGGTGCGTGGCGGTGCGTCGTCCTCCCAGTCGAAGGCGGGGTCCACCACCAGGCACTTCACTGCGCCGGCGGAGTTGTTGACCGTGTCGATCTTGAGGTCGTCCTGCGCGAGGCCCATCTTGTAGCCGTACTGCCAGGCCCCGCCCCGCAGCTGACGATCGATGGCGCGCGCATACGGATCGAGCAGCAGCTTGTGCGGGTTGCAGCGCAGGCCGGACTGGGGGTCGTAGGGGCCGTGCACTCGCAAGCCATAGCGTGCGCCGGCCCGCAGTCCGGGCACGAAACCGTGCCATATGTCGTCACTGCGGCCGGGCAGCGGCAGCCGGCGCATTTCGCGGGTGCCCGTCGCGTCGAACAGGCACAACTCGATCTTCTCCGCCGCGCTGGAGTACACGGCGAAATTTACGCCTTCGGCCTCCAGGCTGGCGCCCAGGGGCCAGGGACGACCTGGGTCGCAATGGTGGGGTAGCGTGGAGGAGGGCGAAGCCCTGCGCCGGGTGGCGGACGTTCTTGCGACGGCGTGCACCGTCATGCAAGCATCTCCACCCGTGACCGGATCGGTTCAGGGCTGCTCCTTTCCCCCAGGACCGGCGAGGGGCGGCCCCGTGGCGGGAAGAAGCCGGCCGGTACCACCACGATGCCGGCCTCGCTCACGGGAAACCGCTTGCGGTCCTGCTCCGGCTCGATGCCTATGCATTCCAACGGCGGGACGTCGTTGTCCTCGTCGATGATGGCGCGCCGGATGCGGGCGCCACGGCCGATGCGCGAGCGCTCCATGACGATGCAATGTTCCAGCCGCGCCGAGCGCTCGACCAGCACGGAACGCCGAAGCATCGCATGATCAAGCGACGCGCCATCCACAATGCAACCCGATCCGACGATGGACCGGTTGATGATGCCGTTCTCGATCTGCGCCGACTCGGCCTGGTCGGGACTGGCATAGATCGGCCATCGGCTGTTGGTCATGCGGAATTTCGGCGCCGCGCCGAGCGTGTCGAAGTGCGCGTCGAAGTAGGCATCGATCGTCCCGACGTCGCGCCAGTAAGCCCGCTCTTCATACGGTTCGGTCCCGGGGATGGAATTGGTGCCGAAGTCATAGGCCACCAGCTTGTGGCTGTCGATCATCAGGGGCAGGATGTGTTTGCCGAAATCACTCGCGCCTGTTTCGTGCATGCTGCGAAGCGCCGCCAGCAGCACGTCCGCATTGAAGATGTAGTTGCCCATCGAAGCCAGCGCGTGGCTGCTGCTGCCCGGCATCGGCCGCGTGGTTGCCGGCTTTTCCTTGAAGTCGACGATGCGGTGGTCGCGGTCGATCTCCACGATGCCGAACTGGCGGCATTGCTCCAGTCGCACCGGCAGTGTCGCCACGCTGACCTGGGCATGGGTCTCGAGATGGAAATCGATCATCTGCCGCACGTCCATGCGGTAGATGTGGTCGGCCCCGAACACGGCCACGATGTCCGGACGGAAGCTCTCGATCAGGTGGATGTTCTGGAACACGGCGTCGGCGGTGCCATGGAACCACTCCCGGCCGTAGCGCATCTGCGGCGGGGCCACGGTGATGAAATGCTGCGGGTTGAAGCGCGCCATCGTCCAGGACTGGCCCACATGCTCGATCAGCGACTGCGATTTGTACTGGACCAGGAGGTAGATCGAATAGATCTCGGAATTGATCAGGTTCGACAACACGAAGTCGACGATCCGGTGCTTGCCGTTGAAGGGCACGGCCGGCTTGCAGCGGTGGCTGGTAAGAGGGTGGAGACGGGACCCTTCGCCACCGGCCAT
>JAGRPN010000208.1 GCA_019449555.1 Ramlibacter sp. | reverse complement strand
GGCGCCAGCGGATTGCGCAGCTCGTGTCCCAGCAGCGCAAGGAATGCATTTTTCGCTTTGTCGGCGGCCTCGAGTTCGCAGCGGCGGGCGGCCAGCAGCGCTGCCGTTTCATTCACCGCCTCGCTTGCTTGTGTCACCTCGGCGACGTTGCTCTCGATCGGAAGCGGGGCACCGCCGGCGGCAACCGCACGCACCGAAGCAACCAGCTGCGAGATCGAGCTCGCGGTACGACGCCCGAGCAGCAAAGCGAACACCAACCCGGTGAGCAGCAGCAACAGGAAGCCACCGGCCATGGTCAGTGTCGTCCGGCGAAGCGGCGCGTCGAACGCCGCCACCGGCGCAAATGCGAGCACCGTCCAGCCCGCGAAGTCGCTCTTGGAGGAGGCCACATAGGACCGCTGCCCGTCTATCGTATTGACATCGTCCGAGTTGCTCGCCCGCGCGCCCCCGCGCGCGTCCCAGGAAACTCGCTTGATGCCGTCGACGACACGCGCGTCGCCGTCCTGGTCAGTGCTGGCAATGATCCCGGAATGACGGTCGAGGAGTACCGCCTGTATTCCTCTTCCCATCCCCATCTGGTCCTGGATCAGCTTCTGCCACCTCGCCGGTTCGATGGCAACCGCTATCACATATTTCACCGTCTGCCGCTGAACGACAGGGACGTAGACGACGGTGAGCAGGCGATCGGAGAGCGCCGTTTTCATCATGTCCGAGACCAGCGGCTGGCGCGACGCGGCGACGTCCATCGGCAAGTCGGGCCTGTTCAGCGGCGGCAGCGCAGCCCCGAACGGCTGGCTGGTATTGACGAAGTGCTCGCCCCCCGAACCGAGCAACGCCAGGTATTCCCAATGCTGCGCTTTGACGAGCCTGCCTGCCAAGGCGTGGAATGCCCGCAGGTCGTTATTGCTCAATGCATCGGACTGCCCGAGCGTCTGCAGCCCTGCCACGGTTCGCCGCAGCTGGATATCGATGTCTTCTGCCGCTTCCTCCGCCATGTTCTGCATGAGCTGGCGCTTGGCGCTGCGGTCCTGCTGCGCCTGCATGAACAGCATCAACGCCGAGAAGATGATCATCGGCACGAGCGCGGCCATGACTAACAGGACCAGGTGGCTGCGGATGCGCATGCCGCCGCGCTGCGCGACAGGAGGTGCCGGAGGCGCAAACTCGCTGCCAGCCGAAGTGCTCTTCATGGGGATTTCGCCTTTCCGACCCGGGAAGCCATGCGATCGGCCTACGCCAATACCAGGCTGTAACCAGCACCTTCCGTGTCAATGCGATTGGACTGCGCAAGCGATTGATAGTCAAAGGACGTTTGAATCAAACTTCAGGGCTGCGCCCTCTTTTTTTGACCAATGTCAACAACGCTGCTTCAGGTGACGGGGCGGACCACCAGGACGAAGGTCGGCGCCGCGGAGTGATGCCATTCGAGTCGCTGCACCACCCGCACCGGCACCGGCTGCCTGGAGCCCGAATCCACCAGGAACGGGCGGGTGATCACCTCGTTTTCCCTCGGAACATCGCGCTCGAGCCAGTTCCCGTCGAGGGTCATCAGGCGGCCCCGGTCGGCAGGGTGCGTCACCCAGCGAACGGCCGGTTCGTGCGATCTGTTTTTCATGGAGCGTTCATGGCGGAGCTTCAACTCCCCATGCCCGGAAAATTGCCTTGCGCGAGCGGGCCCTGCGCATAGATCTTCGCAAGGCCGCCTTCGGCGGTCTCGCGGTAGTTGGACTTCAGGTCGCAGCCCGTTTCCCACATGGTGCGCACCACTTCGTCGAAGGAGACGATGTGTGTTCCATCGGAAAGCAGCGCGTAAGCAGCGCAGTCGACCGCGCGCGCCGCGGCAACGGCATTGCGTTCGATGCAGGGAATCTGGACATAGCCGCCGATCGGGTCGCAGGTGAGGCCCAGGTGATGCTCCAGCCCCATCTCGGCCGCGTATTCGATCTGCCGCACCGTGCCGCCCAGCAGCTGGGCTGCCGCCGCCGCAGCCATTGCGCACGCCGTGCCCACCTCACCCTGGCAACCGACCTCGGCGCCGGAAATCGAGGCGTTGCGCTTGACGATGTTGCCGACCATGCCGGCGGTGGCGAGGGCATGCGCGATCCTGTCATCCGACAGCTTCTCCTGCTGCTGCAGGAAGAACAGCACGGCCGGCAGCACGCCGCAGGCGCCGCAAGTCGGCGCGGTCACCACTTCGCCGCCGGCGGCGTTTTCCTCCGAGACCGCCAGCGCATAGGCGAACAGCAGCGCAGTCTGTCCGAAGTGGCCGGCCATGTGCCGGGCGCGTGCGTGATACGCGCAGGCTTTGCGCGGCACATTCAGGTTGCCGGGCAGCCGGCCTTCGGCCTCCAGGCCGGTCGCGATGGCTCGCTTCATCTTCGACCACACCTGGGCGAGATAGGGCCAGATCGCATCGCCCTCGTGCCGGCCGACGAGTTCCCACACCAGGAGGCCCTCGCCCTCGCATTCCAGCAGCACGTCTCGCATGCCGGTGTAGGGGTACACGTCGGGCCCGCCATCGGGGCGGCCCTCTTCGTCGAGCAAGGCGCCCCCGCCGACGGAGTAAGCCGTGCGCGCGGCCATCACGCCGCCCCAGTCATCGAGCGCCTCGAACCGCATGCCATTGGGGTGATGCGGCAGCGCCTGTTCGGGGCGCCAGGCAATCTCGACCGGGCGCGGTACAAAGGGCGCGCTGACGGCACGGTGCGCCAAGTGGCCGCGGCCGGTGGCCGCCAGGCTGCCGTACAGGGTGACCCGGATCCGCGCCGCCTCGCCGGCAGCGGCGCTGAAACCTTCAGCCGCAAAGCGCGGCCCCATCGTGTGACTGCTCGATGGGCCGAGCCCGATCCGATAGAGCTCCCGAAGCGATTTCACTGCAATGCCTTCAGCCCGCCAGCACCTCGGCGTTGAAGTCCTCGATCAACTTGTCCAGCTCCGCGGACTGGGTGCGCAGGCAACCCCAGTAATTGCGGTGCTCGTTCCACTGGGCCCGCAGTTCGTCCACTGACTTCCCGAGCTGCTCCACCCAGGAGAAGTACTTGAGCTGATGCACCCGGCGCTGGTCGACGTGCGACAACTCGAGCACATGGTCGACTGAAATCCCGGTCAGCCGGTCGTAATCCCGATCGGCTTGACGCTGGTCGTAGCTGCCCCGCTGCGCATTGAGTTCGGCCAGGCGGCTGTGGTACATCGCCATCGAATCGGTGAACACCGTGAAGACGACATCGCTCTCCCCGAGCTCGTAGTACTTGGCGAACTTGATGGCGCCGATCAGGTTGCCGATCGAGGAAATCCCCATCAGTTCGAGCCGCTCCAGGTCGGCCCCGGTCACGCCGTTTTCGGCGAGCAACTTGCGGCCGGCGGCCTCGTTGAACAGGCGCATGAAGCGGATCGGCAGTTCGTCGTCGATGCCGATGGCCATGTCCGTTTCCCGCATGTTGTGGATCCACGGAATGTGCTTGTCGCCGATGCCCTCGATGCGGTGATCGCCGAAGCCGTTTTCGAGGATGGTGGGGCACTGCAATGCTTCGCCCACGCCCACCTTCGCGCCGGGAAACGTGTCGCGCAGGTAGGAGCCGGCCGACATCGTGCCGGCCGAGCCGGACGACAGCACGGCGCCGGCCAGCGCATCGCCGGGCCGGGCGATCTGCCTAAACACTTCCGCCATCGCCGGCCCGGTCACGTTGTAGTGCCACAGGGCGTTCGGCAACTGGTCGAACTGGTTGAAGATGACCGCATCGGGCCGGGTGCGCTCCAGCTCGATGCACTTGTCGAAGATTTCCTTGACGTTGGATTCACAGCCCGGTGTGGCGATGACCTCCTCGGCCATGGTCCTGAGCCAGGCAAAGCGCTCCTGCGACATGCCCTGCGGCAGGATCGCGATGGACGGGCAGGACAGCAGGCGGGAGATGTAGGCGCCGCCGCGACAGTAATTCCCCGTGCTCGGCCAGACGGCCTTCTGCGTGGTGGGATCGAAACGGCCGGTCACCAGCTCGGGCAAGAGGCAGGAAATCGCCGGACCCACCTTGTGCGCGCCGGTGGGGAACCACTTGCCGACGATGCCGACGATGCGAGCTTTCGTTCCGGTGATGGCGCGGGGCAGCTCGATGTAATTGACGCCGCCGAAGCCGCCGCCCTTTTCCACCGGCTGGTTGTGCCAGTTGATGCGGAACAGGTTGCGCACATGCACGTCCCACAAGCCGATGTCCGCCAGCTCCCGCTTCACCCCTGCAGGAATCAGCGCCGGATCGCGCATCTGGGCGTAGGTGGGCAGGAGGATGCCGTTTTCGCGGCAGCGCCGGATGTTCCTTTTCCGCTGCGCGGGGTCGATGTTCAGGTCAATCATGGGATGTCTTCATAGTTTCACGCCGAGGCCCTGGGCCGCGGAGGCGATGTCTTTCAAACCGGAGCCGGTGATCAACACCACGCAGTTTTCTTCGGCCGGCAGCCGAGCACGCACCTTCAGCCAGCCGGCGAATGCGGCGCTCGACGAGGGCTCGGCGAACAGGCCCGATCCGGCGGCGAGCGTCTTTTGCGCGGCAAGGATTTCGCCGTCGGACACGGTCACGGCCTGACCGCCGTAGCGCCGGAGCTTGCCCAGCGCATGCAGCCCATTGCGCGGCACGTCGACTGCGATCGAATCCGCCACCGTCCTCGAGCGCTGCGGCGGCCCGAAGGCATCACTGGCGCAATGGGGCGATGCCCACGCGCGCGCGATCGCGCTCGAGCCTTCCGCCTGGCAGGCCCAGATGACGGGCACCTTGGCGATCCGTCCCAGCTTGACGAGGTTTTCGAAACCGCGGTAGACGCCGGCCAGGATGACGCCGTCGCCAACCGGCACGAACACATGGCCCGGCACGCCCGCGTCCACCTTCAGCAGGTCATCGACGATCTCGAACGCGACGGTCTTCTTGCCCTCGATCGTCAACGGGTTGTAGGCGGTATTGCGCGACAGGGCGCCCGTCTCGCCGGAGTATTCCAGCGACAGGTCGAAAGCCTGGTCGTAAGTGCCATCGACGCTGACCAGCTCGGCCCCGTACTGCAACACCTGGATGCGCTTGGCGACAGGCGCGCTGGCCGGCAGGAACACCTTGACCTTGAGGCCCGCTGCCGCACCGACGGCGGCCATGCTGGAGGCCGCATTGCCCGTCGACGCGAGCACGATTTCCCCCAGCCCGTACTTGCGCGCGAATGCCGCGACCAGGTACGACGCGCGGTCCTTGAACGAACCGGACGGATTGCAGGTGTCGTCCTTGAGCCAGAGCTTTGGCGCCGCGAAATCGCCGCGCAGGCGCTCGGGGGCCCAGAGCGGCGTGTTGCCTACCGGAATCGAGGGAAACCACGCGGCTTCGACCGGCAGGGGAATCGCGCCTGGCGCGGGCGCATCGCCATCCCAGTGCGCCTCCAGAATGCCTTGCAGCGGGCGATCCGCTTGCTGCAGCTGCGCACATTGGTCGCAGAGATAGCGGCCCGGGGCGATCGCGTAGGTCGTGTCGCAGGTCGCGCAGCGGTAATGCCAGTTCATGGTCGATCCCCGGCGCTCATTCAGGGGGCAGGATCGCGCCCTTGCGCTCGACGATCATGCGGTACTGCTCGGGCTCGCGGTGCACCGCAAAATTGAACACGCTGTTCTTGTACGAATTGCACAGGTCCAGGTCGCAGCGCGCCACCGCCAGTTCGTCGTCCAGCGTCGTGCAGGAGCCCACGATCTCGCCGGACGGGGCGATGATCGAGCTGTTGCCGATCAGGTCGCACCCTTCCTCGCAACCGGCTTTGGCCACCCCGATCACCCAGGTGCCGTTCTGGTACGCACCCGCCTGCATCACGAGCTGGTTGTGGAAGTGCGAGAGGTTGTCGTGCACGGGAGCCGGCGGGTTGTGCACCGGCGTGTTGTAGCCGAGCATGACCATCTCGACGCCTTGCAGCCCCATGACCCGATAGGTCTCCGGCCAGCGGCGGTCGTTGCAGATGCACATGCCCATCACGCCGCCAAAGGCGCGCGTCACGTTGAAGCCGAGGTTGCCCGTCTCGAAATAGCGTTTCTCGAGGTGCTGGAAGCGGCGCCAGGGCTCGTGCTGCGCGTGTCCCGGCAAGTGGATCTTGCGGTACTTGCCCACGACCCTGCCTGTCTTGTCCACCAGGATCGACGTGTTGAAGTGGCGCGTGCGCCCCGCTTCCTGCGCCAGTTCGGCGTAGCCGAGATAGAACCCCAGGCCCAGGCGCGCGGCTTCCTCGAACAGCGGGCGGGTGACCGGCCCCGGCATTTCGCGCTCGAAGAAGGCATCGATCTCGGCCTGCGACTCCATGTACCAGCGCGGGAAAAAAGTCGTCAACGCCAGTTCCGGGAACACGACCACGTCGCAGGCCATGCCGTGGGCCTCGCGCAGCAAAGCCAGCAGGCGGCGCACGACGCTTTCGCGACTGTCGCTGCGCTGGATCGGGCCCAGCTGCGCCGCCGCGACCTTGACTATCCTCGCCATAGTCTCTTCCTCATGTTCTTGGTGTGTTGGGTGCCGTCAGTTCGCCAGCGCCAGCAGGGTGTGAAGCAGCACGTTGGCGCCGGCTTCGAGATCCGATGCCGCGGTGAATTCCTTCACGTTGTGGCTGATGCCCCCGACGCTCGGCACGAAGATCATCCCCGCCGGGCAAACACGCGCCAGCATCTGTGCGTCGTGCCCGGCGCCGCTCGGCAGGCGGCGCACCGAATGCCCCAGGCGACGGGCCGTCGCTTCGACCAGTGCGACGACGGCGGGATCGAAGCTCACCGGCTCGAACCGCGCCAGCACGCGGTGGCTCAGCGTGACACCTTCGGCTGCCGCGATCTCGCCGGCGAAGGCATGCAGGCGCCGCTCCGCTTGCTGCAGCACCCCTTCGCCGGTGTTGCGCAGATCGACCGTGAACACCGCCCGGTTGGCGATGACGTTCACGAGATTCGGCGACAGGTTGATCGCCCCGACCGTGGCGACCTGGTCGCCGCCCAGCGAGCGGGCAATCTCGCGCGCCTCGTGGGCGATGGCGCAGGCCACGTAGCCGGCATCATGGCGCAGGCGCATGGGCGTGGTGCCCGCGTGATTGGACAAGCCCAGCACGGTGAACTCCGTCCAGGAAATGCCCTGCACGCCCTCCACCGCGCCAATCGTGATGCCCTCGAGGTCGAGGACCGGCCCCTGCTCCACATGCAGTTCCACATAGGCATGGACCTGGGGTTGCCCGCAAGGCGCCGGCCCCTGGTAACCGATCTTCTTCAAGCAGTCGCCGACGCTTTCGCCATCGATGCCGACGGTGGCCAGCGCGTTCTCCAGCGGCAACCCGCCCACGTACGCGAGGCTGCCCATCATGTCCGGGCTGAAGCGCGCACCTTCCTCGTTGGTGAAGAAAGCCACCGCCAGAGGGCGGCGCGTGACCACCTTGGCATCGTTCAGGGCCTGGATCACTTCCAGGCCGGCCAGCACGCCGAGGTTGCCGTCGAAACGGCCACCGGTGCGGACAGTGTCGATGTGGGAGCCGGCCATGACCGGCGGGCCCGGCTCGATGCCGAGGCGCACGCCCACGACGTTGCCGATCGCATCGATCGAGACGGCCAGTCCCAGTTCGCGCATCCATCCCTGCACGAGGTCGCGTCCCGCGCGATCTTCGTCGGTGAGCGCGAGGCGGCAGACGCCGCCGCCGGGAATGGCGCCGACCGCGCCGAGCGCCTCGATGCGCGCCGCCAGGCGGTTCGCGTCAATGCGGAGTTCAGTGCTCATTGGCTATGAAACATCAGTTTCATCCTGATCTTTCCATAAAACAAATGTTTCGTCAATGCCCGCGCCGCAAGCTGCGATGGAACAGCCGCCGGGGTCCCGCTAGAGCCGCCCCTGATAGGCGGGGCCGAACGCTGCGCGTTCGAGATAGCGGCCGCGACCGCGCTCGGCGCGAAGTTCGCCGTCGGCCCACAAATGCGTGCCGCGGCTGAACGTGTGCACGACGACGCCCTGCACGTCCATGCCTTCCCACACCGAAAAATCGGTGTTCTGGTGCTGGGCGAGCGCCGAAAGCGTCTTGGTCCTTGCCGGATCGAGCACGATCACATCGGCGTCCGACCCGATTTCGAGAGCGCCCTTGCGTGGCCAGAGGTTGAAGACCCGGGCCGCGTTGGTGGACGTCAGCGCCACGAACCGTTCCGGCGAAATCCGGCCGCCGGTGACGCCGAGGTGCCACAGCACATGCAAGCGGTCTTCGATCCCGCCGCAACCATTGGGGATGCGGGTGAAATCATCCCTCCCCAGCCGTTTCTGGTCTTTGGTGAAACAGCAGTGATCGGTGCCGGTGGTGCTGAGCGTTGCTGCCTGCAGGGCTTGCCAGAGCACCTCCTGGTGCTCGCGCGGCCGGTACGGCGGGCTCATCACATGGCCGGCGGCGAAATCGAAATCGGCATGCCGGTACACCGAGTCGTCGATCGCGAGGAATCCGGGCAGCGTCTCACCGATCACTTTCACGCCGCGGCTGCGCGCCTGTGCAATGGCTCGCGCCGCCTCCGCCGCCGAGACATGCACGACGTAAAGCGGAACGTCGACGATTTCGGCCAGCGTGATGGCGCGGCCCGTCGCTTCGCCTTCGCATTGCGGCGGACGCGAGAGCACATGACCCAGCGGCGAAGTGACGCCTTCGGCGAGCATCTTCGCTTGCAGGTAAGCGATGAGCTCGCCGTTCTCGGCGTGGACCTGGGGCAGGGCGCCCAACTGCCGGCAACGCAGGAAACCGGCAATGAGGTCTTCGTCGGACAGCATCAATCCGCCCTTGTAGGCCAGGAAGAACTTGAAGCTGGCGATGCCGTGGTCGCGCACGAGCGTTTCCATCTCCTCGGAGAAGCGCGGCCCCCACCATGACACGGTCATGTGGAAGCCGTAGTCGATCACGGCTTTTTCGGCGCGGCTTCGCCAGACTGCCAGCGCCTCCAGCGGCGACTGACCGCGTTCGGGCCCGACGAAGTCCAGGATCGAGGTGGTTCCGCCCGCAGCGGCGGCCGCCGTGCCGGTATAGAAATCGTCAGCGACGACGGCGCCCATCATCGGCAGCTGCAAGTGCGTGTGCGGATCGACGCCGCCGGGCATCACGAAGCATCCGCCGGCGTCGATGACCTGCGTGCCGGGAGCGGGCTCCAGGTCCGTGGCGATGGCGGCGATCAGGCCATCACGGCACAGCAGGTCCGCTTGCCGGCGTCCGTCGGCAGTGACAAGCGTGCCGCCCCGAATGAGGGTCGCGGTCATGCCGTGGGGGCTGCTGCAAGGAGCAGACCGGTGCTGATGAAGTTATTCGACTGGGCGGGGGTGACGGCTCTGCGGATCAGTTCCATCAGGCGCAACCGGCGCAGGTCGACCGCGGCGTTCGCTTCGCCCTCCACCGAGCCGAGCGGATCATCGAGGTCCAGCCGGATGTCGAACCCGTTGCCGGCATACCTGAGCTTGGCGCCCGGGGTGGTCTCCAGCAGCACTTCTTCTCCGTCGAAGCGGCCGTGCATGGTGAGGGTCGCCCCGTCCGACTCAAACGCGAAGCCGTCGCGAACCGGCTTCTCTTTCCAGGCGGCAGCGCTGCCGAAGAAGCGCGACTTGGCCAGATACGGCCCGCCGTCCTCGGGGCAGAACACATCGCAATTGCCGCACTCGTTGCACGCGTCCGCGAAGTTGCCGACCTGCCGGTGCCTTTCAATCGCGAGAGAGCCGGCAGGTTCGCTGAGCCAGCCATCGGGCGTCGGGACCAGGCGTTCGACCGGGTAATTTCCCGGCGGAATGACGAACGGGAAGTTCGCATCGTTCGGACAGACCGGCAGGCATTTGTTGCAGGCAATCGTGCAGTCGAAGACGGCGAGCCGGCTGCCGATCTTGCGTGGCGGCGCCGGATGATCCTGACTGCGGTAACGCGGGTCGTCCAGCAATTGCTCGACGTAGGTCGTTGTATTGGCCAACAGGCAGGCCGACACCCAGGCCGGAAGGTCCGTCCCCGCAGCTGCTGCCAGATCTTGCTTGCCGTCTAGCGCCGCCCGGCAGGCCTCGGCTCGTTCACCGGCCAGGCCCAGCGCGTCGAGCGCCGCTTTGCCATGGCCAAAGGCCCGGATGATGTATTCATCGATATTGCGCGCTCCGACGGCATCCATGCGTGCTTCCAGCGCCGCCAGATACCGGATGGCGCGGCCGTAGCCGCCGGCTTTCAACAGGTCCGTGCAGACCGTGACCGGCTTCAGGCCGAGCGCCACGGCATCGGCGAAATTCATCTCATCGATGCCCGCTGAAAACGACACCGGGAAGCGATCGCCGAAGACACCGCGGAAGCGTTGCACCAGGACCATGGCCAGCACGTGAAGCGGCATCCCGGACATGTACATCTGCGCTTCGGTTGCCGGAAAGAACGCCTTGTGGTTCCTGACCAATAGCGTGTTGCTGAACTTCACGCCGAAGCCTCGGCCGAGCCGCGACGCCAGATCCCCCAGCCGGTCCACGATGCCCACGACCTGTTCCCATTTCGGGTCGGCTTCGAAGGCGGCATCGGGCACCACGAGTTCTGTGTAGCCGAGACGGTCATGCAGGATGTCCAGCAGCGATTCGCGACCGAGCAGCGTCGGATTGAGCTTGATCACGACGTTCAAGCGCATCTCGCGCAGGAGGAACTGCGCGATGGCCTCGATCTCGCCGGGTGGACAGCCGTGGAAAGTGGACAGGGTGAGCGTGTCCGAAATGCGTGTCCGGAACGGCAGGTCGCGAAAGCGCGCCAGGGCCGGCGGAATCTGTGCTCGCAGCCGCTCGACGACCGGGCCGGCGTCCATCAAGCCGGCCAGGAAGCCGCGCACGGGCGGCGAGCTGATGCCGGCCAGGTCGTAGCCGACGCTCATGTCGAACATGGTATCCGTGCACCCGGCAGCCATGCCCGACGCCTGCAACATCTCGATGAGCATGGACGCCTTGACGTACTCCTCCAGCGATTGCGCGAGCTTGAGTTCCTGCGACCATTCCACGTTGAACCCCACCGTCTGCATGTCGATGCACGGTCTGGGAATGGCGAGGTCATCCTTGACCTGGACGGTCTTCAACTCCATGAATCGGCCGCCGCACAACCACGCCAGCACGATGTTCTGCGCCATCTGCGTGTGCGGCCCGGCGGCCGGGCCGAAAGGCGTCGACGCCCGGTGCCCGTGGAGCTCCAGCGAAAGATCGCGGGTGGGGCTGCCGGAGTAAAAGAAACGTGCCGGCAGATCGAACGCGGCCTTCTTCTGCTCGAGCTCCGAAAACAAGCGGGTCGCCAGGATCGCAAAA
Source organism: Ramlibacter sp. (assembly GCA_019449555.1). Taxonomy (GTDB): domain Bacteria; phylum Pseudomonadota; class Gammaproteobacteria; order Burkholderiales; family Burkholderiaceae_C; genus Ramlibacter. Next base: position 5,973 of record JAGRPN010000208.1, on the reverse strand, counting down.
GGAATCGGAGTGAGTTCGGCCATGATGTCGGTCAAGCGGGCGTGCGAAGTTGCTGGGCAAAAGGGTGCTGTACCCGAATAATCGCACCTTCGACCTTCTAGTCAATCGAGGACAGAGCTAAAGATCTGTCCCGCAAGGTTTCAAGACTATGAACATTTATCAATTCTCCCTCAACGGGACACCAGTAGAACTCCATGCCGATCCCGATCGGCTGCTGCTGGAGGTGCTGCGGGAGGATTTCAAGATCACCTCGGTGAAGAACGGATGCGCGCCCCAGCAGGCATGCGGCGCCTGCTTGATCCTGATCAACGGCGTAGCGAAGAACTCTTGCGCGCTGACGATGGACAAGGTGCAGGGCAAGGAGGTTCTCACGCTCGAAGGTGTCGGCGAGGACGAACGCCAGTTGTTCGCACGGGCGTTTCAGGCGGCAGCCGGCCTGCAATGCGGATTCTGCACACCCGGCTTGATGTTGCGCGTCAAGTGGCTGACTGACCGAGGGCGTCCGCTCACGCGTGCCGAGATCGCCAAGGCACTGACCGGCCACCTGTGCCGGTGCACGGGGTACGTCAAGATCATCGACGCCGTCGAATTGATTTTCAAGGCCAAGCGCACAGGACAGTTGCCGCAGGTGGTGGAGAGCGGCGGTGTCGGCAAGCCGCTGGGTCGCTACCAGGGACTCGAACTCGCGCTGGGGTCGCGGCCTTTCGTCGCCGACATGGAGGTGCCGGGGTTATTGCACGGCGCAGTGGTGCTTTCGCCGCATGCGCGTGCGCGCGTGCTAAGCGTCGATACCGATCTGGCCGCCGCGCTGCCCGGCGTGGTGAGGGTCGTCACGGCCAAGGATGTCCCAGGCGATCGATGGGTGGGGCAGATCTACCAGGACTGGCCGGTGCTCGTGGCCGAGGGCGAGGAAGTGCGCTACGTCGGTGACGTTCTCGCTGTCGTTGCCGCTCAGACTCCGCGCATCGCGCGCGCAGCGGCCGCTTTGGTGCGAGTCGCTTACGAACCGCTGCCGCCCGTGCTGGATCCGGCCGAGGCGATCAAGCCCGCGGCGCCGCAGGTCAACCCCAAGCACGACAACGTGCTGTCGCGCACCAGGATCCAGCGCGGCGACGTGGATGCGGCACTGGCGTCTTCGGCCCACGTGGTGAGCGGCACCTGGCGCACCCAGCGCATCGAGCAGCTGTTTCTCGAACCGGAAGCCGCATTGGCCGTGCCGCTGGACGATGGAAGGCTGCATCTGTTGACCCAGGGCCAGGGCGTGTTCGAAGACCGGCGCCAGGTCGCGTCGGTGCTGGGCGAGCCCGAGGCCAATGTCTTTGCCGAACTGGTGGCGAACGGCGGCGCTTTTGGCGGCAAAGAGGACATGACGATCCAGTCCCAGACCGCGCTGCTGGCCCGCCTGACCGGCAGGCCCGTGCGCATCGAACTGAACCGCGAAGAATCCATCCGCATGCACACCAAGCGGCATCCCATCACCATGACCTATACGGTGGGCTGCGATGCCGAAGGTCGCTTGACCGCAGCCCGGATCAGTCTGCTGGGCGATTCGGGCGCCTACGCGTCGGTCGGCGGCAAGGTTCTCGAGCGCGCCGCGGGGCATGCCTGCGGGCCGTACCGCATCCCGGCGCTGGATATCGAGGCCGTGGCCGCCTACACCAACAATCCGCCCTGTGGCGCCATGCGCGGATTCGGTGTGAACCAGACGAGCTTTGCGATCGAGGGTTGCCTCGATCTGCTGGCGAAGAAGGCCGGCATCGATGGCTGGGAAATGCGCTGGCGCAACGCCGTGCGCACCGGTGACGTTTTCAGCAGTGGCCAGGTGCTCGACAAGTCCATCGGCCTGGAGCGGACCCTGCTGGCCGTGAAGAACACGTACTACGCTGCGCGCAGCGGTGGACTTGCGGTGGGCGTCGCTTGTGGCGTCAAGAATTCCGGCTTGGGCAACGGCGCGATTGAAAAAGGCAAGTGCCGGCTGGTGGTGGAGGACGACGCGAGCGTCAGCTTGTATTCCGGATTCACCGAAATGGGACAAGGCCTGTTCACCGTGCTCATCCAGTTCGCGGTCGAAGTCTCCGGCCTGCCGGCCGGCGTGTTCCGTCCCAAGGTGACCAGCCGGTTCGAATTGGGAAGCGGCCAGACCACCGGATCGCGAGCCACGATGCTGGCCGGCCGCGCCACGATCGCCGCCGCCGAGAAGCTCAGGGACGACCTGAAGACAGGGCAGACGCTGCGCGACCTGATCGGGCGCATCTACGAGGGCGAGACGACGATCGACGACACCACCGCTCCGGGTCAGACCAAGAACGGAATCATCAAGACCCATACGTCTTTCGGCTGGGCGACCCAGGTCGTGGTGCTCGACGCGGCGGGGGCGATCGCGCGCGTGCACGTCGCACAGGACGTCGGCCGCGCCATCAATCCGCAGCAGTGCGAGGCGCAGATCGAGGGCGCGGTGGCGATGGGGCTGGGCTACGCCCTGACCGAAGAGCTTCCCTGCCAGGACGGCATGCCCGTGACGTTCAAATTGCGTGAACTGGGTGTCTTGCGAGCGCCCCACATGCCGGAAGTGGAAGTGACGCTGGTCGAAGAGCATGAACCGGAAGGTCCATTCGGCGCCAAGGGCATCGGCGAACTCGGTTTGGTGCCCACGGCAGGCGCCGTCGCCGCGGCACTCGAAGCGTTCGACGGCGTGCGGCGGATGACGTTGCCGATGAAGGACTCTGCCGCTGCGCGAGCCATCGACGTCGGCCTGATCAAGGACGCCGACCGGCATCAATGGCACTGACGTCCTCATTACTGATCGGCCCGGACCGCCTTGGCCGCAGCGTGGCGGTGGCGAACGGGTTGGTGGTCGCGGCAGCGCCGCCCGATGCCGTGCGATTGCCCTGCGCGCAAGGGGAAATCGAGAGCGGAGCGGTCTGCGCGCACACGCATCTCTACAGCGGCCTGGCCCGCTACGGCATGCCGCCCGCCCGCCCTGCGCCGGAGACATTCCTGCAAATCCTCGAACGCCTGTGGTGGCGACTCGATCGCGCGCTCGATGTCCGGACGTTGCGGGCCGCTGCCATGGACTACGTGGCGCGAGCGCTGCTCGCGGGAACCACGGCGCTCGTCGACCACCATGAATCGCCCAACATGATCGAAGGATCACTGGAAATCCTGGCCGGCGTGTGCGAGCAACTGGGCGTTCGGGCGCTCCTGTGCTATGGCGCGAGCGAACGCAACTTCGGTGTGGCGGAAGGCCGTCGCGGCCTGGACGAATGTCGCCGGGTGCCCTCCTCACCGTTGTTGCGCGGCCTGGTCGGACTGCACGCGAGCTTCACCGTGTCGGACGACACGATCCGCGCGGCCGGGCGCCTGGCCGAAGAACTCGGGACGGTGGTCCACGTCCACGTGGCCGAGGATGCGGCCGATGTCGCCGACGCAGTCGCGCGCGGATATCCCGGGCCATTGGAGCGCCTGGAACGTCTTGGTGCCCTGCCGCGCGGTTCGATCCTCGCGCATGGCGTGCACCTGGATGGGCAACAAGTGCGCCGGTGCGATGAACTGGGTTGCTGGTGGGTGCACAACCCGCGCTCCAACGAGGGCAATCGGGTGGGCTATGCGCTGAACCTGGGCTGCAGCCATCGCGTGGCCCTGGGCTGCGACGGATGGGACGCGGACATGGCGGCGGAAGAAGAGGCGTTGACCCGGCTTGCCAGGATTCATGGTGATGCGAACGCCGGCAGCAGGCTGTGCAACGGGCACGCCTTGATCGCGGAACGTTTTGCCGGCCATCCCGAGCCATTGCAGCCCGGTGCGGTCGGGGACGTGGTGGTCAGGCAGGGTGGATCTGTCAGCCATGTGGTCGTGGGTGGGCGTGTCGTGGTGGCGGACGGCGTTCTGTGCACGGGCGACTTCGACAGCATCGCCGCCGAGGCCCGGCAACAAGCCGGCCGCCTGTGGCAGCGAATGGCGGAAATCTGATTTAAGTCACCCTCTTGCCGAAAAGTCTCCGATGTAATGCAATCGGCTGCTGACCACGCCGGATTGACTACAACAGGAGACATCACCATGGACGGAGCACCAGCGGTCGACGCTGTCGACCAAAGATTACCCACCGGGCGGCTCGCCGTCCTCGGCCTGCAACATGTGCTGGTGATGTACGCCGGAGCCATCGCCGTGCCGCTGATCATCGGGCGCGCCCTGCAGCTCAACCCCCAGCAGGTGGCCATGCTGATCTCCGCGGACCTGTTCTGCTGCGGGCTGGTGACGCTGATTCAATCCTGGGGGATGACGCAGTGGTTCGGCATCCGGCTGCCGGTGATGATGGGGGTGACTTTCGCCGCCGTGGCGCCGATGATCACCATGGCCAACAACACGCCGGGCCTCGCGGGAGCACAGACGATTTTCGGCGCCGTGATCGGGGCCGGTGTCGTGTCCATCCTGATCGCGCCTTTCGTCAGCCGCATGCTGCGCTTCTTTCCGCCAGTGGTCACCGGCACGATCATTCTCGTGATCGGCATCAACCTGATGCGGGTGGGCATCAACTGGGTCTTCGGCAACCCCTTCGGTCCGACGGCACCCAGCATCGTCAACCCCGACCATGCCAAGTGGCTGGCCGACGTGAGCGCGGCGGCCGGCGCAGTGCCGCCGCCCAAGGGACTGGCGCTGGCTGCCAGCGTACCCAACCCGAAATATGCGCCGCTGGCGGGCGTCGGTATCGCCGCCCTCGTGCTGGTCTGCATCATGCTCATCGCGAAATACGCCAAGGGTTTTGTTCAGAACATTTCCGTCCTGATCGGCATCATCGTCGGCGCGGTCGTGGCCGCTGCGATGGGACTCATGAGTTTCGACAAGGTGGCCAAGGCCGGCTGGTTCGACGTGGTGCTCCCGTTCCAGTTCGGCGTGCCCATCTTCGACCCGATCCTGATCCTGACCATGACCCTGGTGATGATCGTGGTGATGATCGAATCCACCGGGATGTTCCTGGCCCTCGGTGAAATGACCGGCAGGCCGGTGAGTCAACCAGACCTGGCCCGCGGCCTGCGCACCGATGGCCTGGGCACGCTGATCGGGGGGATTTTCAACACGTTCCCGTACACCAGTTTTTCCCAGAACGTCGGGCTGGTCGGAGTGACCGGAGTGCGCAGCCGTTTCGTGTGCGTGGCCGGCGGCCTGATCCTGGTCGCGCTGGGGATGTTCCCCAAAATGGCGGCGCTGGTCGAGGCACTGCCCACCGTCGTGCTCGGCGGCGCCGGCCTCGTGATGTTCGGCATGGTCGCTGCCACCGGCATCCGCATCCTGGCCGCAGTGGAATTCCAGACCAATCGCAACAATCTCTTCATCGTTGCCGTTTCCATCGCCATCGGCATGATTCCCCTGGTGGCGCCGAACTTCAAGCAGTGGATGGCGCATGCCATACACCCACTGATCGACTCGGGGATCCTGCTGGCATCGATGAGTGCCGTGTTGCTGAATGCGTTCTTCAACGGCGGGAAAGCCGATGTGGCTGCGACGGTGGTGGCCGCGCAGCAGGCGGACGCGGTTCACTGAGAAATGAGAAAGGCGGCTCGCGCCGCCTTCAGTGGATCCGCCGACGGCCGCGCGACGCGCGGCAGTTTCTTCATCATCAGTTCTTGGCGGCCTTGTCCACCGCGGCCAGGAAGTCGTTCATCAGGGCTTCGCCTTCCTTGCCGAAGCTCTTGACGATCTGGGCCTTGACTGCGGGCTGGGCCAGGTCCCGGAACTTGGCGAGTTCAGCCTTGGTGGGGGTGTAGACCTGCATCTTCTGGGCCAGCGCCGGCAGGCCGCGATCCGAGGCTTCGATGATGCGGTTGATGCCGCGGCAAGCGATGATGGCCGAGCGCGCGGCCGCTTTCACCACTTCCTTCTCCTGCGGCGACATGCCGTCCAAGGTCGCCTTGTTGAACACCCACACGTATGGCGTGAACAGGTGGTTCGTCAGCGTCAGGTACTTCTGCACTTCGT
>JAGRPN010000207.1 GCA_019449555.1 Ramlibacter sp. | reverse complement strand
CATCGCCCCGGGCGGCCTCACCGCCGGCAACTACACGGTCGGCTACGTCAACGGCGTCCTGACCATCGGCCCGGCCGCTCTCGTGGCGGTGATCGGCGCCCTGACCGGCAATGTCGACAAAGTCTATGACGGCACCACGGTCGCCACCCTGACGCCGGCCAACTACTTGCTCACCGGATGGATGGCCGGCGACGGGGCAACGGTCACCAAGACCGCGGGAACCTACGACACAGTCAACACCGGCACCAGCAAGGCAGTGACGGTATCCCTGAGCAACGGCGATTACGCGCCGACGGGGAGCTCCGTCCTTTCCAACTACAGCCTGCCCACGTCGCTGACAGGCAAGGTAGGCGCAATCACTCCGGCGCCGCTCACGGTCACAGCCAACGCCGACAGCAAGACCTACAACGGAGTTGCCTACAGCGGCGGCAATGGCGTTGCCTACAGCGGGTTCGTCAACAGCGAGACTCCATCCGTCCTCGGCGGCTCCTTGAGCTATGGCGGCACCAGCCAGGGCGCCACCAACGCCGGCAGCTACGCCATTGCACCGGGCGGCCTCACCTCCGGCAACTACACGGTCGGCTACGTCAACGGCGTCCTGACCATCGGCCCCGTTGTTCCGCAACCCGGCACACCGTCTGAACCGGTTCTCACACCGTCTGGCCGGGTTCTCAATGCGTCGTCGCAGATTCAGTCAGAACTCACTTCCTTCAATGTCCTTGACCAGCACCAAACGCTGTTGCTGTCCCCGACCATTGGGGGCGAAGCCAACTCGTATTTGAAAGAGGTAGTGGTGGTCGGCAACAAGGAAACCCGAATAAATATCGGAGGGTTGGGGCCGATCCTGCGAGTAGTGAACGGCGGCGTGAGGCTCCCGGGCAATCTGGTCATGGTGAACGAATAAGATGCTTTCCACATACGTTTCCCAGCCGCGCGGAACCAGCAAGCCGCTGTTCGCGGCACTGCTTGCGGCCGTTGTCCCATTGGCCGCCCAGGCGGCGGAGCCCGTCCCTCCCGGCGCGGGCTCGATCCTGCAACAGGTCCAGCCCGTCATGCCGCCAACCCCGTCGCCCAGCGGGACAGGGCTGACGATCGAACGGGAGGGCGGCGCCAGAGCGCCATCGAGCGCGCCCTTCCTGGTGCAGAGCATCCGGATCGTGGGCAATACCCTGTTCGATACGGCGACCCTGCACGCCCTGGTGGCGGACGCGGAAGGGAAAAGCCTCACGCTTTCCCAGCTGGACGAATTGGCCGCCCGCATCAGCAACTACTACCACAGCCACGGCTATCCGCTCGCGCGGGCGGTCATCCCGGCACAGATCATTCAGGCGGGAGTGGTGCGCCTGGTGATCATCGAGGCGCGCTACGGCAAGATCAGCCCCGACAACCAAAGTCGGGTCAACGATTCCCTGCTGCAGGCGACGCTCGCCCCGCTGCAAAGCGGACAGGCGATCGGCCAGACCGAGCTGGACCATGCCCTGCTGCTGCTTTCGGATATTCCGGGAGTGGTTGTCAACGCAACATTGAAACCAGGCGAGGCCGTCGGGACATCCGACCTCCTGGTAAACGTCACGCCCGGTGCGACCATCTCCGGAGGCCTCGTTCTGGACAATTACGGCAACCGCTTTACCGGACGGGCACGCGTCGGCGGCACGGTGAACTTCATCAACCCGCTGCACCTCGGCGATGTCCTGACCTTGAACGGCCTCAGTTCGGGAAGTGGGACGAGCTACGGGCGCATCGCCTACGAATCGTTGTTGAACGGCCGGGGCACCCGGCTGGGCGGAGCCTATTCGGCGCTGCACTACGCCTTGGGCGAGTCGCTTGCGCCGCTCAATGCGCACGGCACTGCGCGGGTGGAAAGCGTATGGGCGAAACACCCGCTGGTGCGCACCCGGGATGTCAACCTGTACGGGCAGTTTCAGTATGACCATCTGCAACTGCGCGACCATGTCGACGCCAGCTCGATTCGCACGGACCGCCATCTGGATAACTCGACGGTGAGCTTGGCCGGCGACGCGCGCGACGAGTTCCTGTCGGCCGGCGTCAATGCCTGGAACGTAGGCTGGACAGCCGGGCGTGTGAGCTTCGACGACGCGGCGGCGCAGTTGGCGGATGCGGGTAGCGTAAGAACGCAGGGCAGCTTCTCAAGATGGAACGCGAACCTGGCGCGTCTGCAAAGCCTGAGCCCTGCGAATGGCTTGTACTTCGCCTTCTCGGGCCAATGGTCGAACACCAACCTGGACCCGTCGCAGAAGATGACGGCGGGCGGGCCTTACACGGTTCGCGCCTATGACACGGGCGCGGTGTCCGGCGATACGGGGTATCTGGCTACCATCGAGTTTCGGCACAGCCTGGGCACGAACTGGCATGGGCAATGGGAGGCGGTGGCCTTCGTCGACAGCTCGCATGTAAAGGTCAACAAGATCGTCAGGGTTGCCGGGACGAACAGCGCGACGTTGAGCGGGGCGGGTGTGGGACTCAACTGGGCGGGGCCCAGCCAGTGGAGCGCGCGGACTTATGTCGCCAAGCGCATTGGCTCGATCCCCGTCCTGGCGGGGAACACTGCATCCGTTCGCGGATGGATCGAAGTCAGGAGGGGGTTCTAGCGAACGGGTCGGGGCCGAGCACGCGCTGCGCAACCGCGACGCGACCCGCGCCCGCCACGCCTACTACTGGCTGTGATCGCCGGCGATCAGCGGCAGCGTCACAACGAATTCGCTGCCTTGGCCCTTGCCGGCGCTGCTGGCCACGACGCTGCCGCCGTGCGCTTCGACCAATTCCCTCACCACCGCCAGACCAATGCCCAGCCCGCCCTCGGCATGGGCGGCGCCATGCTCGTCCTGAACGAACAGCTCGAAGATATGGGGCAGCGCCTGCGCCGTGATGCCGATGCCGCTGTCCGAAACGGTGACCGTCACCGTTTCGCCCGAGGCCGCGGGCCACAGCGATATCTCGCCCCCTGCGGGCGTGTACTTGGCGGCGTTCTGCAGCAGGTTGGAGAAGACCTGCGCCAGCCGCAGCGCATCGCCGTCCAACAAAAGCGGGCCCGGCGTGGCGCGGCGCTGGAAGCGATGGTGCCGCGCCTCGATCGCCGGCAGGCATGTCTGGACGGCCAGATCGAGAATGTCCGACAGATCGACGATTTTGCGTTCCAGCCTGAGCTTGCCTGTGCTGATGCGCGAACCGTCGAGGAGGTCCCCGATCAGCCGGGCCAACTGGGTGACCTGGCCATTGATGGTTTCCTGCAGCCTGGTGAGTTCCTCTTCCGTGCGCGCGCGGGGAAGCCGCTGGGCCGCCAGCCGCAGCGGCAGCAGCGGGTTGCGCAATTCATGGGCGGCCATCGCGAGGAATGCGATCTGCCGGCCGTGCGACTGTTCGGCCTGCTCTTGTACCTCACGCGACTTCAACGCGGTCAGCAAGAGCTGTTCGTTGACCTCGCGCAGATCGTCGACACGGGTCCGGTACTCGGCTCGAGCGAGCTGGCCGGACGCCCCCACCCCTGGCAGCGCCTGCCCCGACCGGGTGAGATTGCGCAAGCGTCGCGTGGCCGCGTCGGCGATCGCCTGCGCCCGCAGCGCCGCGAGCACCAGCTGTTCATTGGCCTCCAGAAGCTGCGCAGCCGAGGGCGCGCTGACTTCCCGCTCCAGCCGCGCGAGATCCTGGCGCAGCGTCAGCAGCTGCGCGCGAACCGCATCGGATTCCTGGTTGAGCAACTGCAGGATGCCGGCTGCCACGGTCACCTTCTGCTCGCCCGAAGAATCATGCGCGGGCATTTGGCCAGGGGTCGGTTCAACCATCGCCGCGGCCGCTCGGCGACGCGTCCTTGCGCTTGCGCCGCGTGGGTCGCCCTCCCAGCAATCCCTCGTAGTCGTCCAGCGTCTTCCCGATCCGGATGCCGCCGTCGTCAATGCTGAACAGCCGCAGCTCGTTGGAGTGCATGCTGTCGCGGACCTTCGCCACGGCCATCACGCGCTGCAGCCGGCTGTCGACCTCGATGTAGCGCTGCACGATGATCGCGTCGGTCAGGAAGGCAGTGCCGTAAGGACTGAAACGCAGGTCGTCGTAGCGATCTTCCAGTTCCGACGTCATCACCACCGTCGCACCGGTGCTGGCCAGCGCCAGCACCATGCGCGACAGGGATTCGCGAAAATCTTCGCGAAAAGTCGGCGCCAGCGCGAGCTCGAAGCCCGACAGCGAATCGATGACGACCCGGCTGGCGTTCAGCCGCTGCACTTCGGCGATGAGCAGCGTTGCGATTTCGTCCACCGACAGTCCCGGCGCGCGCGCGTCGATCACGCCCACCCGCCCGCTCGAGATGAGGTCGGCCATGACCGGGCCGCGCGAGCGGCCGGGTCGCTGCTCGAACGCCGCGATGACACCGGTTTCGCCACTGCGCGCCCCTTCGACCAAAAAAGCCGACGCCAGGATGCTTTTGCCCGCGCCGGTCGGGCCCGCAATCAGCATCGAATAACCACGCGGCAAGCCACCGCCCATCATCTCGTCCAGCCCCGGCACGCCCATCTTCAAACGAGCCTCGGAAGGCACAACCATCGCGCCGGCATGCGCCTCGGCCATCCTCGGCGGCGCGAACACCTGCAGGCCGGCCGCGCTGATGCGAAATGTATGCAGGCCCGCGAGCGTGGCCTGCCCCCGCATCTTGGTGATCTCCATCTTGCGCACCACGGAGTTGCGGTGAACGCTTTGGCGCAGCCAGATCAGCCCGTCAGCGACTGTGAACACCGGATTGGGATCGTTGTCGGTGAAGTACTCGCCGATCAGGAACGTGGTGGCCTGCCAGCTCGTCATCAGCATGCCCAGGTGCTGCACGAATTCCTGCAGGCCGATGAACGACTTGCCGGCGTCCTGCGCCAGGATGACCGAACGGAAGGAATCGACGAAGACAAGCCGGGGGTCATGGGCCTGGACCTCGGCCACGATACGCTCCAGCACTTTTTGCAGGTCACCGGTCGACGTCTCGTCCGAGAGGTTGACGAAGCGGACACAGCCGTTGATCTTGTCGCTGTCGAAAAAATCGAACTGCTGCTGGTAGCGCAGCATTTTCAGGGGGGGCTCGCCGAGTACGGTGAAATACAACGCGGGACGCTCGGGCGTTGCCAGCGCGAACATCATCTGGTGCGCCAGCGTCGTCTTGCCGCAACCGGGCGGCCCGGCGATGACGTTGAACGAGAACTCGGGCAGGCCGCCGCCGAGCACCTCGTCGAGGCCCGGCACGCCGGTTGCAAGGCGGGTGATGGTTGCTTTGCCGGTGGTCATGAGGGGTCCTGTGCGGCATGGCCGCGTGAAGGGGGAGTCCAGGCGGCCTGCAACAGCCGCTCGGTGAGCGATGCGCCGATCAGATTGACCAGCATGTCGTGGAAGGCCTGCAGCGCCGCATCATGCGCCACGGCTGCGTCGCCGGCCGTCTGCTGCTCCAGTGCCGACAGAAGCGACGCGAAGTCCCCCGGTTCGATCGCGCCGTCGTACGCCATTGTCAGCCAGGGAAACGCCGGGCACGTCATATGAAGGCTGCGCTTGTACAAGGCCGCGACCCCGCGCTTGCCGATCACCGGCGACAAAGCCGCATCCATGCGGACCCACACAGCGACTGCTTCTTGCGCGATCTGCGGCGCGTCCGCGCCGGCAGCCGCCTTGGGTCCAAGAGTTCTCACGTGAAGAGGCTCCCATGCTCAACGCACGCGCACCCTGCGGCGGGCGCGCATGAAACGATTGCTGGAGTCGCGAAAGATCCCACCGGTCACCTCTGTCAATGAGGAGCCGACTGTGGACCCGCGGCGCCGCGCGGTCTGTACGTTACCTCACTTAGTGATGAGCCGTCATTGGCCAAGGCCGCTTGCAGCCTTTCATATTACAAGATCACCCGCAAAATATGCAAGGCGCCATCGAGGGGCACGCGCACGTTACTTTCTGTCGCATCCAGGGCGGCTCCATCCAGGAGCGCGCTGGAAATACCGCGGCAGCGCTGTGATGGAGAAGCGACGCCGATGTCGTAGCGGGTGTCGCCCACTGTCACGACGGCCTCGTAGCCGGGCCAATCCGGCGGAATGCACGGCTCGATCACCAGCCACGCCCCCTCGCGCCGGAGGCCCAGGATGCCTTCGACGCCCGCCTGGTACATCCAGCCGGCCGCCCCGGTGTACCAGCTCCAGCCACCTCGGCCGATGTGAGGGGCAACGGAATAGACATCGGCGGCGACCACATAAGGCTCGATCTTGTAGCGCTCGGCATCTGCCGGTGTGAGGGCGTGCTTGATCGGATTGAGCAGCGCGAAAAGTGCGGCGGCCTTCGCGCCATCGCCCAGCCTGGCGAACGCCAGGATCGCCCACATCGCGGCATGGCTGTACTGGCCGCCGTTCTCGCGCAGGCCCGGCGGATAGCCCTTGATGTAGCCGGGGTCCCTCGGCGTGTGATCCAACGGGGGCGTAAACAGCAGGGCCAGACGGTCTTCGCGCCGGATCAGCTGTTCGTCGAGCGATGCCATCGCCTGCGCGCAGCGCCCGGTGGCGGCCGCACCCGACAGCACGGCCCACGACTGCGCAATCGAATCGATGCGGCATTCGCCGCTGTCCTTCGAACCGAGCCAGGTGCCGTCGTCGTAGGTGGCACGGCGATACCACTGGCCGTCCCAGGCTTCGCGCTCCAGTGCTTCGCGCAGCGATGCCGCGTGCGCGCGCCAGCGGTTCGCACGGCCCGCGTCGCGGCTGTCGGCCAGCGGCGCGAACAAGGCGATGGTCCGCAGCAGCAGCCAGCCGAGCCAGACGCTCTCGCCCCGGCCGTCCTCACCCACGCGGTTCAACCCGTCGTTCCAGTCGCCGGTGCCGATCAGCGGCAGCCCGAGACGGCCGGTCAGGTCGAGGCTCTGATCCAGGCCGCGCGCGCAATGCTCGAACAGGCAGGCCGGCTGGTCGGCCGGCATCGGCTGGAAGAAGGCATCGTGCTCGCCCGCCGCGAGCGGCGGGCCGTCCAGGAACGGCACCATTTCGTCCAGCACGCCATGATCGCCGGAGCTGGCGACGTAGCGCGCCGCCGCATAGGCCAGCCAGACGCGGTCATCCGAGATGCGCGTGCGTACGCCCTGACCCGAATGCGGCAGCCACCAGTGCTGCACGTCGCCCTCGGTGAATTGGCGCCCGGCCGCGCGCAGCAAATGCCGCCGCGTCTCCTGCGGCAGGGCCAGGCTGAGCGACATGCCGTCCTGCAGTTGGTCGCGAAAGCCGTAGGCGCCGCTGGCCTGGTAGAACGCCGAGCGCGCCCAGATGCGGCAGGCCAGTGTCTGGTACAGCAGCCAGCCATTGAGCATGATGTCCATGGCGCGATCGGGCGTCTTGACCTGCACCGCACCAAGCAAGGCCTGCCAATGGCTTTGCACCTGCGCGAGCACTGCGTCGAGGTTCACCTGCCGATAGCGAACGACCAGTTCGCGCGCCCGGTCGGCGGACTCGCACTGGCCCAGCAGAAACACGATTTCGACCGTCTCCCCAACGTCCATTTCAAACACGCGCTGCAACGCCGCGCAGGGGTCGAGGCCGGCACCCGCGGCGCCCGACAAGGCCACGTCGGCCCGCAGCGCCGCCGGCGCGCCGGGCCCGCCGTGGCGGCCCAGGAACTCGCAGCGATCCGCCGTGAACGATGTGTGCGCGCCGCCGAGGTCGGCAAACGCAACCCGCCCCGGGAACGCGATGCTCCAGGAGTTGCAAGCCAGGATCGCGCCGGTGGCCGCGTCGATTTCGCTGGAGATGAAGGGAGCGCAGGCACCGCGCGAAGCGCCGAGCACCCACTCCGCGTAAGCGGTGACGGACAAGCGCCGCGGCCGGCCGGAAACGTTGTGCAGGACCAGTCGCGAAATCTTGACGGGGTCGGCCAGCGGCACGTACTGCAGCAATTCGAGCGCGACGCCGTGGGCCTGGTGTTCGAAGTGGCTGTACCCATGGCCGTGCCGGGCGACATAGTTTCCCTGGTCGCGGATCGGCTGCGCCGTGGCAGTCCACAGGTCGCCGGTGGCTTCGTCGCGAACGTAGAGCGCTTCGCCGGCCGGGTCGCAGACCGGGTCGTTCGACCAGGGTGTGAGCTGGTTTTCGCGGCTGTTTTCCGCCCACGTGTAGCCGCTGCCCTCGGCCGACACCTGGAAGCCGAATGCGGGGTTGGCGATCACGTTGACCCAGGGCGCCGGCGTGGTGGCGCCCTGCTCCAGCACCGTGACGTACTCACGCCCGTCCTGGTCGAACCCGCCCAAGCCGTTGAAGAACTCCAGGTCCTGCGGCGGCTTGACATGCTCGGGCAATGCCACGGTCTCGTGCCGCTGCGCAAGGTGTGCCCGTGAAGCGGGTTCCGCTGCGAGCGCAAGCTGGTCGGCAATGGGGCCGCGCCGGGCGATCAGTGCAACGCGGGCGACCGATTGCAGCAGGGCCCGGCTCGGGACGTCCATCAGGTCGGCGCGCAATGCGTACACCGACCCTTGCGCCAGTTCCGCGCCGAAGCGAGGGCGCGACTGACTGCTGCGCACGGCAGTGTCGATCGCGATCTGCAGGTCCTGCACGTACGATGCGGCGCGCTCGTTCACGATCACGAGGTCCACCGCAAGCCGCTTCATCCGCCAATACTCGTGGGCGCGCAGCAGCTGGCGGACCTGGGGTATGTCCTCGACCTCGTCGATGCGCAGCAGGACGATCGGCAGGTCGCCCGAGATGGAGTGAGGCCACAGGAGTGACTGCAGGCCGGCGCCACGCGCGATCGCCTCCGAAGAGGCGCGAAAGCCGGCGCCGGCGTACAGGATCGGCGCGGCCAACCGCTGGAAGTCCGCTGCCTCTTCCGCCTTCACCCCGATATGGCGCAATTGCACCTGGGCCTGCGTCCAGGCCAGCGTCTTGGCACGGTCGAAAGCGTTGCGGTCGTGGTGCTTGTCGATCAGGTGCAGCAGTTCGGCGCGCGAGGGCGCAACCAGCGTCCAGAAGGCCACGCGCGCCGACTTGCCGGGCGCGATCCTCACGCGCTGGCGCAGCGAAAAAATCGGGTCGAGCACCGTGCCCGCGGTGTTCGACAGCGGTGCCCCGCCCGCCATCGCAGCGGCCGATCCGACGCTGCCTCCCCGACCCAGGAAGCGCGCGCGGTCGGACTCGTACTGGGTGTCGGCGCTGGCTTCGCCTTCCACGACCGCGAAATGCGCGGCCCAGATCGGCGATTCGCCGGCCGAGCGCGGCCGCCGCGTCGCGATCAAGGCACTGAATTCCGGCAGGAACTCGGTCTGCACGAACAGCTTGGAGAACGCCGGGTGCGCGTTGTCGGCCGCTGCGGTCGCCAGCACGATTTCGGCATACGACGTCAGCTCGATTTCGCGCGCGCGCCGGCCGCTGTTGACCAGCGACAGGCGCCGCACCTCGCCGTCGTCCTCGCCCGACACCAGCACGTCCATGCTCGTGGCCAGCGAGCCGTCGCGCCGGCTGAACTCGGCGTGGTCTTCTCCGAAGACGACTTCGCCGTGCTCCGGCCGGCTGCCGCCGGGCTGCGCGCTGGCCGACCAGGTCGCACCGCTTTCGACATCGCGCAGGAAGACGAACGAGCCGCAGTCGTCGCGGGTCGAATCCTCGCGCCAACGCGTGACGGCGACATCGCGCCACCGGCTGTAGCCCGCGCCGGCAGCCGTGACCATCACGGCGTAGCGCCCGTTGGACAGCAGGTGCGTGATGACGGGCCCGCTGCCCGGACCGCGCAGGCGCCGCACCGCCGAGGCGGAGGCTGCCGGCCGCGCCGGGGACGCCTTCACTTCCTCGGCGCGCGGATGGGCCACCGCCACATCGCGCGGCATGCGCTCCTGCAGCAGCAGCTCGCAGGCCTGGATCATCGGTTCGCGATGGAACCGCCCGCGCATGCGGCCTTCCTGCAAGGTGTTGTCGATCGCCACGATCGTCATGCCCTGGTGATGGGCCATGAAGCAGCGCACGACGGCGACCCCCGCATCCCCGGGCAGGCGCGTGGGGGTGAAGTCGAGCGCCTCGTAGAAGCCATAGCGCCCCTGCGCACCCATGGCGGCGAGCCGCGCGTAATTGTCCAGCGCACCGGCCGGATCGACCATCGCGGCCAGGCCGGTGGCGTAGGGCGCGATCACCACGTTGTCGGCCAGCCCGCGCTTCAGGCCCAGGCCGGGCACGCCGAAGTTGGAATACTGGTAGGTGAATTCCATGTCGCGCGCGTTATAGGCCGATTCGGAAATGCCCCATGGAATGTCCAGCGCCCCCGCGTAAGCCTGCTGGCGCTGCACCACCAGCCGGTTGGTCTGCTCGAGCAGGCTGCCCGCCGGCGCGCGCATCACGAGCGAAGGCATCAGGTACTCGAACATCGAGCCGGACCACGAGATCAGCGCCGACGCATTGCCCATGGGTGTCGCGGTGCGGCCCAGGCGGAACCAGTGGCGCGTGGTCACATCGCCCTTGGCGATCGCGAACAGGCTGGCCAGCCGCGCTTCGGACGCCAGCAGGTCGTAGCAGCTCGGATCGAGCCGGTTGTCGGCCAGCGAATAGCCGATCGACAGCAGCTTGCGCTCCGGATCGAGCAGGAAGGCGAAATCCATGGCCAATGCCATTTCGCGGGCCTCGTGCGCGAGCAGCTTCAGGCGCGCGCCCAGCAGCAGCGGCGCCTCGGCCAACTGGGCGCGATCCAGGCCATGCCCGAGCAGCGCGCGGCCGGCGGCCTCGATCCAGAACACCAGGTCGGGCGTATCGGCACCCTCGGCCAAAGGCACCAGTTCCCGCGCGGCCTTGGCCGCCTTGTCGCACAGCCGCTTGAGCACGGCAGGCAACGGTTGATTTGCCTGGCCACCTCTGATGTGGCCTTCGATTTCGTCGAGCACCACCGTGAGCTGCCGTCCGCCCTCGCCGCTGGCCGCGGGCAAACCGGCCATGGCTTCGCGGGCCAGTGCGAGGGCGTCCGCGAAGCCCGACCGGGCCTCGCGCGCCAGCGGGGCGGCGATCCATTCCTCGCAGGCATTGGCGAGCACGATGAGGTGGCCGGCGAGGTTGCCGCTGTCCACCGAGGACACGTAAGCCGGCGGCAACGGCTGCAGGTCCAGCGTGCCATACCAGTTGTAGAAGTGGCCCTTGAAGCGGGCGAGCTTTTGCAGCGAAGCGAACGTCGCTTCCAGCCGTTCCAGCGTTTCCAGCGTGCCGGCCCAGCCGAAATCCCGAGCGGCGACCGCCGACAGCAGGTACAGGCCGACATTGGTCGGCGAGGTGCGGTGCGCGAGGGCAGGTTTCGGGTCCGCCTGGAAATTGTCCGGCGGCAGCATGTTGTCGGCCGGCGTGACGAAAGTTTCGAAGAAGCGCCAGGTGCGCCGCGCGATGATGCGCAGTTCGAGTTGCTGAGCCGGCGATGGTGCGCTGCTCTGCGCCGCGGCCGGCGCGCGGCTGGCCCGCAAGGCCAGCGCCGGGGCCGCCAGCCACAGTAGCGCGAATGGCAGGACGACCGGCCAGGAAGACGGAGCAAAAGCCAGCGCGCCGGCTGCCACGGTCGTCCCCAGCGCCGTTCCGGCGGCCATCTGGCGGTAGAAGCCGCGCAGGTCCAGCCGCGGCGAGCGCGCGGACTGGGCGGCTGTCGTCCATTCCAGCAGATGGCGGCGCGTGACCCCCAGGCGCACCAAGGTCCTCGCGATGGCGTCGCCCATGCGCCAGGCCTGGTCGGCCAGGAACGCGAGCGAGTAGATGGTCTGCAGCGCCGCGAGCCGCAAGTCAGCCGCGAACATGCGCGCATGCCGGGGCAGGTCGATGCCGGTGCGGCGCGGCAGCGCGGCGAACAGCGGCGCAAGAAAAGCCGGGACGGCGACCGCCGCCACGAGCAGCAGGACCGCCGTGGCCGCCGAAGGCAGGGGCAAGCACCAGCCGAGGCCGAGCGCCGCCAGCATCGTCGGCGCCAGCAGGGAGCGCCTCAGGTTGTCCAGCATCTTGCCCAGGCCGACGGTGGGCAAGGCGCCCGGCCCCGTCCTGCCCCGCAGGATCCAGGGCAGCAGTTGCCAGTCACCCCGCGTCCAGCGGTGCTGGCGTTTGGCGGCCACGTCATAGCGGGCCGGGAATTCCTCGATGACTTCGATGTCGGACACCAGCCCGGCGCGCGCGAAGACGCCTTCGAACAGATCGTGGCTGAGCATCGCATTGGGCGGGACGCGCCCGGCAAGGGCAGCCTCGAACGCGTCCACGTCGTAGATCCCCTTGCCGGTGTACGAGCCTTCGCCGAACAGGTCCTGGTAGACATCCGAAGCCGCAGCCGCATAGGGATCGATGCCGCCGGGCGCGGAAAACAGCCGCTGGTAAAAGGATCCTTCGCGGCCGACCGGCAGTGACGGCGTGACGCGCGGCTGCAGGATCGCGTAGCCGCCCACCACGCGTTGCAGCGCCTGGCTGAAGCGCGGCCGGTTCAGCGGATGCGCCATCTTGCCGATCAGGCGCTGGGCCGCGTCGCGCGGCAGTCTGGTGTCCGCATCCAGTGTGATGACGTAGCGCACACCTTCCGGCAATTTTCCCTGCGCTGCGGACAAAGGCACGAAGCTCGTGTCGGTGGCTCCGCGCAGCAAGCGGTTGAATTCGTGCAGCTTGCCGCGCTTGCGCTCCCATCCCATCCACTTGCCCTCGCCCGCGTTGAACAGGCGGCGCCGGTGCAGCATGAAAAAGCGTGCGCCGCCATCGGGCCCCGGCCCATAGCGCCGGTTCAGTTCCGCCACGGCGGCGACAGCGATGTCGACCAGTTGCGCGTCGCCCTCCATCACCTCCTGGTCGGCGTCGAGCCCGTCGGCAAGCAAGGCGAAAGCCAGATCACCGCCCGACCCCGAGAGATGGTGAACCTCCAGCCGCTCGATCTGCTCCAGCAGGTCGGCCTCGCTGGTGAGCAGCGTGGGCACGGCCACCAGCGTGCGAAGGCGTGGCGGAACGCCGTCGCGCAGCGCCAGGCCGGGCAGTGCGACGGCGCCGAAGCTCCAGGCGATCATCCGGTTGACAAGGGCGGTCGCCACCTCGGTGGCAGGAATGAAGGCGGCCAGCGCGATCAGCGCCAGCCAGCCGGCAGTCACGCCGGGTCCCCAGACCCGCGCGAGTGAGAGCGCCAGCAGGACCGCGGCCAGGAGCAGGATCGCCGCGACGTAGCCGCCCATCCCCAGGCGGATGTTCAAGCGCGTGATGGCCAGGCGAAATGGCGGCTTGAAACCGATCGCCTGCTCGAGGTCGCGCCGCCCTTCGGCCACCAGGTGGTAACCAGGGTCGCCGATGCGCTCGGCTTGCGCCGGGTCGGTGGCCGCTGCGGCACCCTCGGCCGAGGCGTGCAGCGCAAGCGCGGCGATGTCCAGCTCGGAAACGCCGGAGCCGCGGGCCAGTTGTTCGATCGCACTGCGGTACAGGTTGCGCGTCGGGAAATCCAGGGCGGCGAACGCGCTCGCCGCGCGCAACCGCTCGTCGACCAGGCTCACGCTCTCGAACAGATCGGCCCAGTCGATGTCGGAGATCAGCCGCATGCTGGTGATCACGTTGCGCACCGTGACGTTGGAT
>JAGRPN010000206.1 GCA_019449555.1 Ramlibacter sp. | reverse complement strand
GGATGTAGTCGGCGCCGAGCACCTCGATCATGCCGGCGCGGATCAGCCGCATGAAGGCCGGCGCCGCGTAATAGCCCAGTGCGATCGCGGGCATGACGAAGTGCTGCCAGGTGCCGCTGCCCGAAACCGGCAGCAGGTGCCAGGCGATCGAGAACAGCATGATCAGCAGCAGCGCGAAGAAGAAGTTCGGCAGCGCCTGCCCGAGCACGGCCACTGCCAGGCACAGCCGGTCGATCCAGCTGTTCTTGAAAATGGCCGCGAGCACGCCCAGCGGCACCGAGATCACCAGGGCCACGGCGAGGGCGTACACGCCCAGCTGGAGCGTCGTGCCCAGCTTGTCGAGCACGAGCGGACCCACCTCGGTCTTGAAATAGACCGACATGCCCAGGTCGCCTTTGAGGAGCTTCCAGAGCCAGTCGGCGTATTGCACGAGCAGCGGGCGATCGAATCCGTAGGTCTTGCGGACCATCTCGATATCGGCCTGCCGGGCGCCCTCGCCCGCCAGCGCCAGCGCGGGATCGCCGGACAGGAACACCAGCAGGTACGCCAGGACGGAAACGGTCAGCGCCACCAGCAGCGCCAGCCCCAGCCGTTTCAGCATGTAGTACAGCATGACTTCGCTTGTTCTTATCCGCTGCGCAGCGCGCGTTCATGGAATCGCGGTCGCGGCCGGCGAAAACCGGCCGGGCCCGTCGCCACGCGGATCACTTCCAGCCCATCTCCCAGAAGCGCACCAGCTCGTCGGAGTACGGCTTGAAATTCACTTCCTTGTTCGCCACGTAGTACACCGGCAGCGACCAGAGCGGCACGGAGTAGGCGTTCTCGGAGATCGTCACCAGCGCCTTCTTGTACACCTCGTTGCGCGCTTTCGGATCGATCGTGTGGTCGCCCTTGTTCAGCAGGTCGCGCACCTGGGCGTTGCGGGTGATGTCGTCCGCGCCGAAGCTGTAGTACACGGGCGTCGCGGCCGACACGTCGTTCACCAGGTTGGAGCCCCAGGTCTGGTGCACCAGCGCCGCCTTGTTGGCGCGCACCACGTCGCGCATCGCGGCGTACTGCAGGAAATTGAGCTTCGCCTTGATGCCGACCGCCTGCAGGTAGTTGATGATCGCCTCGGTCTGGTTGCGCTCGCGGTAGGCGTAGATCTCGGTGCTGAAGCCGTTCGGGTAGCCCGCTTCCGCCAGCAATTTCTTCGAAAGAGCCGGGTCGTATTTGTAGACCGCGGCCCCCTCCTGCGTGCAGCCCACCTGCGACGGCGTGCAGATGGTGTTGATGATTTCCGCGCCGCCGCCCACGATGTTCTTGATGATGGCTTCGCGGTCGATCGCATGCGCGATGGCCTTGCGCACCCGGATGTCCTTCAGCTCGGGCGACGGGGAGCCGTCCTGGCTGTTCATCTGCATGAACACGATGCGCATCGTGTTGCCGCTGAGGACCTGCAGGTTCGGGAGCGTCTGCAGCTTCTCGGCCTGGTCCTTGGGCACGTGCATGATGAAGTCCTCGCCGCCGGAAATCACTTCGGCCATCTGGGTCTGGCGGTCCGGGATGAAGCGGATCACGACCTTGCCGATCTTGGGCTGCGAGCGCGGCGAGTCCTTGAAATAGTCGGCGAACTTCTCCAGCGTGATCGACTTGCCGGGCTGGTAGTCGACCACCTTGTACGGGCCGGAGCCGACCGGCTTGGCGTTCATCCCCTTGGGGCCGACTTCCTTGTAGTACTTGGCGGGATGGATCGCCAGCGTCGTCGCGAGGTAATCCTTCGCCGCGGGGAACGGCTCCTTGCTGATCACGCGCACCTTGTACTTGCCGAGCTTCTCCACTTTCTCGATCCACTGGACGTTCTGCTGCGTGACCGCCTTGTTCTTCGGGTCGGCCACGAAATTCAGCGTGTAGGCCACGGAATCGGCGTCGAACTCCTCGCCGTTGTGGAATTTGACGCCCTCGCGCAAATCGAATTCCAGCGTGCGGTCGTCGATCTGCTTCCAGCTCTTGGCGAGCTGCCCCTTGTATTCGTGGGTGATGGGATCGCGGTACAGCAGCGTATCCCACACGTTCGCGGCGATGATCACGCCGATGCGCACGTTGTTGAAGTACGGATCCACGCTTTCAGGCGCCTGGTCGTAGGCCATGGCGAGCGTGTCCGTCTTCTTGTTGGCCCACGCGGCCGGAGCGGCCGCGACCAATCCCAGCGCCACCAGGCCGGCCGCCAGCCCCATCGAGGTTGTGTGACACTGACGTGCCAGAAATGATCCTTTGACGCTGCTGCTCATGATGCTTCCTCGTAGTCGAAAGTTGTCGCTCTGCCCGCCCGGACCGCACGTGCGGCCGCCAGCCGGCGCATGCGCTAGGGCACCATACCGAAATATCGAAGCGGGCCGTTGCATGCTTTCCCTAAGTGGGCCGCCGCAGGGGCCGTTCCGTCGGGGCGGCGTTGACCGCCGTCAAGAAAACATTTTGATCGGATGAGGAGCCAATCCATGCCAGCCAGCGCACTCCAGCCGGCGATCGACTTCGCCGTTGCACACGAAAGCACCTGGGACCGGGACGTCAGCGGCGTCTGGGGAGTGCACGTGAACGACCCGCCGCCCTGGAACCACCTGCTCGGCCCCGTCCATTCGCGCGGTCCCGTGTCCGGGACGATCGTCGCCGAGGGCCGGACGCTCGCCTCGTGGGGCGAACCGAAGCGCGCCGACCTCACGTTCAGTGTGGCCAAAACCTACCTGGGGCTGCTCGCGGGCATCGCCCACGACCGCGGCCTGTTGCCCGACGTGGACGAGCCGATCGGCGCGCGGGTGCACGGCATCGGCTTCGACGAAGGCCGCAACGCGCGGGTGACCTGGGCCCACATGCTGCAGCAGACCAGCGACTGGAGCGGCGAGTGCTGGGGCTACTCGGACCAGGCCGATCACTACCGCGCCGTGACCTTTGCGAAGGCGCCAGCCGGCAAGAAAGGCGACCCGCGGCCGCTGCAGGATCCCGGCACGTACTGGGAATACAACGACGTGCGCATCAACCAATTGTCGCTGGCGTTGCTGCACCTGTTCCAGCGACCGCTGCCCGAGGTGTTCCGCGAGGCCGTGATGCGTCCGATCGGCGCGAGCGGGGACTGGAACTGGGTCGGCTACGACAATGCCTGGGTCACGATCGCCGGGCGGCGTGTGCAATCGGTCCCCGGCGGCACGCACTGGGGCGGCGGGCTGTCGATCAGCAGCGAGGACCAGGCGCTGGTCGGCCAGCTCATGCTGAACGATGGGACGGCGAACGGCAAGCGCGTGCTCTCAGCCGGCTGGTTGCAGCGGATGCGCACGCCCTGCGCGCTGGCGCCCTATTACGGTTACCTGATCTGGCTCAACCACGAGCGCAAGGTGTTCCCCAGCGTCAGCGCATCGAGCTACTTCGCCATCGGCGCGGGCAGCTCGTTCACCTGGATCGAACCGGAGCGCCGGCTGGTCGTCGTCGTGCGCTGGCTGAACCCCGTCCATGCCGACGCGTTCTTCGCACAGGTGCTGCAGTCGCTGGACGCCTGAGCGCGCTCTTTCAGGCGTGCGAAGCGTGCAGCGAACGCGGCCGCGCGAGCCGCGCCAGCAGCACCAGCATCACGACGATGAACAAACTGAACATCACGAAAGACCAGTTCGCCAGCGAGCCGCCCAGGAAAGTCCAGTCGACCTTGGCACAGTCGCCGCTGCCCTTGAAGATCATCGGGATCGCGCGCTTGAGCGGAAAGGTCTCGATCATCCCGTAGAAATCGCGCCCGCACGACGCGACCTCGGGCGGGTACCA
Organism: Ramlibacter sp.; assembly: GCA_019449555.1. GTDB lineage: Bacteria > Pseudomonadota > Gammaproteobacteria > Burkholderiales > Burkholderiaceae_C > Ramlibacter. Next base: position 1,610 of record JAGRPN010000206.1, on the reverse strand, counting down.
CTGCAGCCAGCTTTGCCTTGCCGCAACGAATGCGCCGAAACCCGCGGCGGCCAGGACCAGGACGCTTCCTGCCATGAGCACGGCGCGCTTGCCCGACAGCGCCGTCAGGCCGGCCAGCACGACCACCAGCAGCACTGCGTAACGCTGCACGATGCACATCGGGCAAGGCTCCAGGCCGACGACGTGCTGCAAGTAAAGGCCGAACGCCAGCATCGCCACACCGGTGGCGCCGACGAGGGCAAGCACCCGGCGCGGGGCGGTATCAAACCAGTCGATCAAGATCCTCTTCCTCCAAAACGGGCGCAGCCGGTTCGCTGCACCATGAGTCCGGGCGCCCGCCTCGTTCAGTGAGCGCCTTCCACGAACACGCGGGCCCGGCGCGGCGTCACCACCAGCGTCTCACCCTCGTGGAATCCCAGATCCCTGAATTGCTGCGCAGGAATCTGCGCCTCGATGATGGCATCCTTGTCATTGTCTCCTGCGGCTTTGGTATCGCCCGCCGGGATAAGTTCCAGCCGGGCGATCGGCCCGACCACGATGGCGCGGGTCAATTGGACCACGATGCCGCGCGGCCGCCCCGCCGCGTCCAGCCCCTCGCCCGGCGAATAGCGGCGCACGTCCAGGTCGTGCGGGCGCACGTAGGCGAATGCCTTTGCGTTTTGCGCGTCGGCGTGCTCGGGCGAAGCGATCTGCAGGCCTTCCAGGTGCACTTCGCCCTCATGCGCGCGGCCGTGGAACAGGTTCACGTCGCCCAGGAATCCATAGACGAACGGACTGGCCGGATGGTCCCAGACCTCCTGCGGCGAGCCCACCTGCTCCACCTTGCCCGCGTTCATCAGCACCACCCGGTCGGCCACTTCCAGCGCCTCTTCCTGGTCGTGGGTGACGAAGATGCTGGTGACGTTGAGGTCGTCGTGCAGCCGGCGCAGCCAGCGCCGCAGCTCCTTGCGCACCTTGGCGTCGAGCGCGCCGAACGGCTCGTCCAGCAGCAGCACCTTCGGTTCGACCGCCAGGGCACGCGCCAGGGCGATGCGCTGGCGCTGCCCGCCCGAGAGCTGCGACGGGAAGCGGTCGGCCAGCCAGTCGAGCTGCACCAGCCCCAGCAGCTCATGCACCTTCTTCTTGATGCGCGCTTCGCTCGGGCGCTGGGCGCGCGGCTTCACGCGCAAGCCGAAAGCCACGTTGTCGAACACCGTCATGTGCCGGAAGAGCGCGTAGTGCTGGAACACGAAGCCCACCTGGCGCTCGCGCACGTGCACCTGGGTGGTGTCTTCGCCGGCGAACAGGATGCTGCCGGCATCGGCCGTTTCCAGCCCCGCGATGATGCGCAACAGCGTGGTCTTGCCGCACCCCGAAGGCCCGAGCAGGGCGATCAGTTCGCCCGAGCCGATGTCCAGCGACACGTCGCGCAGCGCGTGGAAGTCGCCGAATTTCTTGCTGACGTTGCGGATCTCGATGCTCATATGTTCACCTTGAGGGGATGGGATGCGGGCGCTCCGGGGGCACAGCCGCCGCCACTTCCATTTCGCGCTCGTGGCGCCACTCGACCAGCGACTTCACCGCCAGCGTCACGAGCGCCAGCAGTGCCAACAGCGAAGCCACGGCGAATG
>JAGRPN010000205.1 GCA_019449555.1 Ramlibacter sp. | reverse complement strand
GTGTTTGAACGGAGCCGCAGGCGCAGAGAGTTTTGCGACGGCCGCGAGACCGGACAAACGCACGGGACACCGGCGCGCAGCGCCGGTCACCTCGTTGATGCGGCGCGGCCTGCCCGGTCCCGCCTTTGCCGCGAGGTCTGAACGCAGCGACGTTACGCTAACGTTTACAGTCGCACCACCTTCTGCGCAGCCACTGCCGCCAATGCTGCCGGGCGCACGAGTTCGGGCGCGATCTCGGCGAGCGGCACCAGCACGAAAGCGCGCTGCTCCATGCGCGGATGCGGCACCTGCAGTCTCTCGCTGTCGATGCGCGCGTGACCGAACAGCAGCAGGTCGAGGTCGAGCGTGCGCGGCGCGTTGCGATACGGGCGCTCGCGCCCGGCGGCCTGCTCGAGCGCCTGCAACCGGGCCAGGAGATCGGGCGCGGTCAGTCGCGTGGAGAGCTCCGCGACCGCGTTGACGTAGTCGGGTCCACCGCTGTCGACCGGCGCCGTGCGGTACAAGGACGAATGCCGGGTGAGGCTGGTTTGCGGCAGCTGCGCGAGCCGCGCGATCGCAGTCCGCACCGCCTGCTGCGCGTCGCCCAGGTTGGCGCCGATGCCGATGTATGCAGTGATCGGGTCGCGCATGGCGGCGAGCAGCTCCTCCCCGTTTATTCCTGAGGGGGCGCCGGCTCGGCTTCGCTCCGGGCGGCCCCACCCTCACCGCCGGGCTTGCGGCGCCGCCGCCGGCGTTTCTTCGGTGGCCCATCAGGCGGGCCTGCCTCCTGCGCCGCGCCAGCCGGTGCGTGCCCGCGCGCCGGCGCCGCTGCCGGCTCGGCCGCGTCCGCACTGCTTTCGGGCCGCGCCGTGCGTACCCGCCGCTGGCCCTTGTGCTGCTCTTCGCGCAATTGCGCCACCAGGTCTTCGCGCATCGCGTCGCTCGCCTGGCTGAATTCCTGCCACCAGTCCGCCAATAGCACGTCGACCTCGCCGATATCCGCGCGCAGCCGCATGAAATCGAAGCCGGCCCGGAAGCGCGGCTGCTCGACGAGGCTGAACGGCGTGTTGCCGGTGCGCTTTTCGAAACGCGGCTGCATCATCCAGATCTCGCGCATGTCGGCGGCCAGCTTGCCGCGGCCGGAAACGTCGCCGATGCGCGCGTTGAACACGTCGTCGATCGCGTCCTGCAGCGCCGGAAAGGGGTGCTGCTTGCGCGCGAGCCGCTCCGCCCAGCCGTCGCGCACGTCCGACCAAAGCACGCACGCCAGCAGGAAACTCGGCGCGACCGGCTTGTTTTCATCGACGCGCCGGTCGGTGTCCTGCAAGGCGGCCTTGACGAACGGCTCCTCGGCGCGCTCGACCACCACGTCCAGCAGCGGGTAGATGCCACGGGCCATGCCCAGCGCCTTGAGCTGTTCGATGGTCGCCAGCGAATGGCCGGTCTGCAGCAGCTTGAGCATTTCGTCGAATAAACGGCTTTGCGGCACATCTCCCAGCAGTGCCTGGCACTCGACCAGCGGCCCCGCCGTCT
>JAGRPN010000204.1 GCA_019449555.1 Ramlibacter sp. | reverse complement strand
GCCGGCGCTGGCCGACGCGGCCCGAGCTGCCGCCGGGCCCGGCCATCGCACCGCGGCGACCCTGGGCGGCAACCTGTGCCAGGACACCCGCTGCGTGTTCTACAACCAGAGCGAGTGGTGGCGCGCCAGCAATGGCTATTGCCTCAAGCGCGGCGGCGACGTCTGTCATGTCGCGCCGCAAGGCTCACGCTGCCATGCCGCTTTCAGCGGCGATCTCGCGCCGGTGCTGCTGGCCCTCGGCGCGCAAGTCGAGCTGCATTCGTCCACCGGCGCGCGCTGGTTGCCGCTGCAGGGTCTCTACCGCGACGATGGCGCGGCGCACCTGACGCTGGAACACGGCGAACTGCTGGCGCGCGTGCGCGTGCCCGCGGCGCCGCCCGGTTTGCGCTGCGGCTACCGAAAGGCCCGCGTACGCGGATCGATGGACTTTCCGCTCGCGGCCGTGGCCGTGGCGCTCGTGCTGGAGCGCGGCCGCGTGGCTTCGCTCGCGATCGGCTTGTCCGGCACCAACTCGCACCCGCTGTTGCTCACGGGCACCGGCGAGCTTGCAGGCCAGGCGATCGACGATGCCCTGCTGAAACAGGTCGGCAAGCTGGTGCAGCAGCAGGTCAGTCCCATGCGCAGCACGGCCACGCCTTCCAACTACCGGCGGCAGGTCGCCGCCGCCATCACGCAGCGATTGCTGCGTGAGCTCGCCGCCTGACGCGGCCCATTCCTCACGCCCCCCGTAGGAGCCCGTATGGTCCGCATCGTCCGACGTGAACAGTTTTCCGACCAGACCTTCCTGTGGGAGGTCGATGCCCCCGACGTGGCGCGCGCGGCGCAGCCGGGTCATTTCGTCATGCTGCGCCTCGACGAGGAGGGCGAGCGCATCCCGCTCACGGTGGCCGATTTCGACCGCGAGGGCGGCACCGTCACGATCGTCGTGCAGGCGCTGGGCAAGACCACCCGCCAGATGCGCGACGACTTCGCCGAAGGCGACGAGTTCGCCGATTTCGCCGGCCCGCTCGGCCTGCCCCAGCACATCGAGCAGGTCGGCCACGTGGTGGTGGTCGGCGGCGGGCTGGGCGTCGCGCCGATCTTCCCGCAATTGCGCGCGTTCAAGGAGGCCGGCAACCACGTCACGTGCATCGTCGGCTTTCGCGACGCCGGGCGCATCTTCTGGACCGAGAAGCTCGCGCAATACAGCGACGAGCTGATCCTGTGCACCGACGACGGCAGCGCCGGCCGCGCGGGTTTCGTCGATGCGGCCTTGCGCGACGTGCTCGCGCGCGGCCCCGCGGCGCTGGTCGTCGCGATCGGCCCGATGGGCATGATGCACGCGTGCGCCGAGGCCTCACGGCCGTTCGGCGTGCGCACCATGGTGTCGCTCAACACGACCATGGTCGACGGCACCGGCATGTGCGGCTCGTGCCGCGTGACGGTGAACGGCGAAGTCAAGTTCGCCTGTGTCGACGGCCCGGATTTCGACGGCCACGCGGTCGATTTCAAGGAGTTGCACGCGCGCCAGAAACGCTTCAAGCGCCAGGAGCAGCAGGCCAACGAGGACCACGACCACGTGTGCAGCCTCGAGGACTTGTTGGTCAAGCAGGGCAAGCGCACCTACAAGAAATACTCGGCGCTCGAACGCGTGCAGGTCAAGATGCCGGAGCGCAATGCCGCCGAGCGGGCGGCGAGTTTCGAGGAGGTGAACCTCGGGTACGGCCAGGCCGAGGCGCTGCGCGAGGCCGAACGCTGCATCCAGTGCAAGAACCCGACCTGCATCGAGGGCTGCCCGGTGCGCATCGACATCCCGACCTTCATCCGGCACCTGCTGCTGCGCGACAACGAGGCCGCCGTCGCGACGATCCACGAGTCGAGCCCGTTCCCGTCGGTCTGCGGGCGTGTCTGCCCGCAGGAAAGCCAGTGCGAGGCGCAGTGCGTGCTGGTCAAGGCCAAGATGGAGCCGGTGGCGATCGGCCGGCTGGAGCGCTTCGTGGGTGACCACGCCAAGCCGCGTCCGGTGCAGCGCCCCGCTTTCGAGCGCTCGCTCGGCAAGGTCGCCATCGTCGGGTCCGGCCCCGGCGGTCTCGCCGCCGCGGCGGACCTGGTCAAGTTCGGCGCCGACGTCACCGTGTTCGAGGCGCTGCACGTGGTGGGCGGGGTGCTGCGCTACGGCATCCCCTCGTTCCGGCTGCCGCGCGACATCATCGAGCGCGAGGTGCAGCGGTTGCGCGATGCCGGCATCAAGTTCGAGACCAACAAGGTCATCGGCAAGACGTTCACGGTCTCGCAATTGACGCAGGCGATGGGCTTCGACGCGGTGTTCGTCGCGGCCGGCGCCGGCGCGCCTTCGTTCCTCGGCATCCCGGGCGAATTCGCCGGCCAGGTCTATTCGGCCAACGAGTTCCTCACCCGCGTCAACCTGATGGGCGGCGACCGTTTCCCGTACCGCGGCACGCCGATCAACGTCGGCCAGCGGGTGATCGTCATTGGCGCCGGCAACACGGCGATGGACTGCCTGCGCGTGGCCAAGCGCCTGGGCGCCGCCGAGGTGCGCTGCGTGTACCGCCGGTCCGAGGCCGAAGCGCCGGCGCGCGTCGAGGAGTTGCGGCACGCCCGCGAGGAAGGCATCGAATTCAGCTTCCTGCACGGCCCGGTCGAGATTCTGCTCGACGACGAGGGCGAGGTGCGCGGCCTGCGGGCCCAGAAGATGGCGCTCGGGGAGCCGGACGCGCGCGGCCGCCGCACGCCGCTGCCGCTGGACGAGTTCGTCGAATGGCCGTGCGAAACCGTGATCTACGCGCTGGGCACCAAGGCCAATCCGATCGTCGGGCAGGCCACCCGCGGGCTGGCGCTCGACAAGCGCGGCTACATCGTTGCGGACGAGGCCACCCAATCGACCAACCTGCCCGGCGTGTTCGCGGGCGGCGACATCGTGACCGGCGGCGCCACCGTGATCCTGGCGATGGCGGCCGGCCGCCGCGCCGCGAAGGCCATCGGCGCCTGGCTGCAGCAAGGCAAGGCCGGCTGGCCGGTCGATGCGGCGGCGGCCGAGGCGTTCGTCCCGCCGGCGGCCGTGCCGGCCGCCCCGACGCATTCAAACTAGGAGATCGTCATGCAGTGCCCAAAGTGCCACGCGCCCCTTTCAGACGAAGGGGACGGCCGCTATATCTGCTGCGCCGATGCGCCCATGCAATGGCAATGCGAACAGTGCGGCAAGGTGAGCGAAGGTTTCGCCTTTCCGTACGGCAGCTGCCCCCAATGCGGCGGCAAGCTGGCCTTGCGCCAGGACGACCGCACGCATGTCGCGGACAGCTCCGCGCTGGATGCCGTGCGGATGGCGTTCGAGATCGAACTCGGCGGCCGCGCCTTCTACCAGCGGGCCGCCGCGGAGAGCACCGACGATGAACTGCGGGCGCTGTTCAGCCGGTTCGCCGTGATGGAAGGCGAGCACATGGAGACGCTGTCGCGGCGCTACCACGTCGAGGTGCCGGACCCGTCGCCTTCTTTCCGCGTCGAGCTCGCGGCGATCTTCGCCGACGTCGTGCACCGGCCGCAGGATCCGGATAACCTGTTTCGCATCGCGATCGGGCTCGAGCGGCGGGCCGCCAGCTTTTTCTCCATGCGCTCCGCCGCCGCGCCCGCGGGCTCGGCCGAGCAGCGCCTGTACATCGAGCTGGGCGCCGAGGAGCGGGAGCATGCGAGCCTGCTCGCCACCGAGCATGCCCGCTGGCGCGAGCGCAAGCCGGGCCTCTTCAGCGGCGACCCGCTGGCCGAGGCGGCGCGTGCCACGCGGCCCGCCGGCGCGCCGGCGCAGCCGATCAACGCCGCCGCGCAACTGCTGGCCGACTGCGATCCGGCGGGCATCGCGCTGGCGTGCGGCGACCAGCAACTGACCTACGGCGAGCTGCGTGACCGCGTCGCGCGCGCAGCCGGTCTCTGGCGCGCCCGCGGCCTCAAGCCCGGCGACCGCGTCGCGATCAAGCTGCCCGACGGGATCGACTGGGTGGTGGCTTTCCTCGGCACGATGTGGGCCGGCGGCGTTTCGGTGGCGGTCAATCCGCAGATCCCGGCGCCCGAATGGAGCTACATCCTCGACGAGGCCGGCTTCAACGTGATCCTGGCCGTGAACGCCGAGGACACGCCTTCGCCGTGGCGCGACCGCGTGATGCTGGTCGACGAGGGACGGCGCGCGGTCGCGGCCACCGCGCCGATCGAGCCGCACTGGGTGGACGACGACACGCCCGCCTTCTGGTGCCATTCTTCGGGCACTTCCGGCAAGCCCAAGGCGGTGGTGCACCGGCACGGCTTCGCGCGCGAGATCGAGCGGATCTCGCGCGACCGTGTGGGGATCCACCCCGGCGACCGCCTGTTCGCCACCTCGCGCCTGTTCTTCTCGTACCCGCAGACCAACAGCCTGTTCGCCGGCCTGAAGATCGGCGCCACGGTGATCCTCGACCCGCAATGGCCGACGGCCGAATCGGCGCTCGCGATCGTCGAGAAGATGCACCCCAACGTGTTCTTCAGCGTGCCTTCGTTGTATCGCAACATGCTGCACGCGGGCATGGCCCCGCGGCTGGCCGCGGCCGGCGTGAAGCGCTGCGTGTCGGCCGGCGAAGCGTTGCCGGCGACGCTGCGCGAGGCCTGGACCCAGGCGACCGGCGTCGCGATGATCGACGGCTACGGCGCCTCCGAGACGCTGGTGCTCGTGCTGACGGCGCTGGACGGCGACGACGGGCTGCAGCCTTCGCCCGGCGTCGAGATCGAGCCGGTCGATGCGGAAGCGGCCCGGACGGGCATTCCCACGCGCCTGCGCATCCGGGTCTCCACGCTCGCGCTCGGGTATCTCGACCGGCCCGCCGCGCAGGCCGAGAGTTTCCGCGATGGCGCGTTCTGCCCGGCCGACCTGTTCCTGCGCACGCCGAGCGGCGGCTGGCGCTTTGCCGGCCGCGAGGATTCGCTGGTGAAGATCAAGGGCCGCTGGGTCAACCTGGTGGAGCTCGAGGAAAAATTGAGTGCGGGCGCGCCGGGCCTGCTCGAAGCGGCGACGGTGTGCGTCCCCGACGAGGACGGGGTCGACTCGGTCGCGATGTTCTACGTCGCCCGGCCCGGCGAGCGCACGCAGGTGGAGCAGCTGCTGCGCGAACGCGCCGCGGCGCTGCCGCCCTACCAGCGCCCACGCGGCCTGCACGCGCTGGACGTGCTGCCGCGTACGCCCACCGGCAAGCTGCTCCGCCGGCGGCTGGTCGACATGATCACGCCCGGCGGGGATTCGAAGTGAACCGCCCGCCCCCAGCCGGCAGAGCGCCGAGGGAGCGCCGGCCATGAGCGCCGTCGTCTCCGAGCCGCTGGTGCAGCAGGCGCGCGGCGCGGGCGTGCTGACGCTGACAATGGCGCGCGCGCCGGTCAATGCGCTGGACGACGCGCTGGTCGATGCGCTGGAAGCGGCGCTCGATGCGGCCTGCAGCGACAGCTCGATCGCCGTGGTGCACCTGCGCAGCGCCTGCCGTGTGTTCTGCGCCGGCGCCGACTTGGCGCTGATGGCGCAAAGCATCGCCACGCCCGCGGGACTGGAGCGCATGCTGGCCCTGGTCGCGCGGCTGCAGCACCTGAACGCGCGCCTCGAGGCCGCCCCGGTCGTGACGCTGGCCGAGATCGGCGGCGCGGCGCTGGGTGGCGGCTTCGAAATGGCCCTGGCCTGCGACCTGCGCATCGCCGCGCAGGAAGCCAAAGTCGGCCTGCCGGAAGCCGGTCTCGGCCTGCTCGCCGCGGCGGGCGGGACGCAGCGGCTCACGCGCCTCGCCGGTCCGGGCGTCGCCAAACGGCTGATCCTCGGCGCCGAAACGCTCGACGGCATGGCCGCCGAGCGGCTGGGGTTGGTGCAGTGGGCAGTGCCCCGCGCCGAACTGGCCGACACCGCGCGCGCGCTGGCGCAGCGCGTCGCCGCGCTGCCACGCGCAGCCCTGGCCGCCGGCAAGGATTGCATCGCCGCCGCACTGGACGATTCGCGCGACGGGTTCGCCGAGGAGATCGCGCACACCCGTCACCTCTACCAGCAACAAGCGACGCGCGACCTCGTCGCCGCTTTCCTCGCCCGCAGCACACGCTGAGAGCGTCCAACCTTTCTTGATCCAGGAGAACTTCCCATGAAACTCGACAATCGCACCGCCCTCATCACCGGCGCCGCTTCCGGCATCGGCCGCGCCACCGCCCAGGCGTTCGCCGAAGCCGGCGCGCGCATCATCCTGGCCGACATCGACGAAGCCAACGGGGCCAAGGCCGCGGCCGAACTGCGCGCGGCGGGCCACGTCGCCGACTACATGCAGGTCGACCTCACCGCGCCGGAATCGATCGACGCCTTCGCGGGCCGCGTCATGCAGCGCTACGGCGCGCCCGACGTGATCGTCAACGGCGCCGGCTGGGGCAAGACCCACCCGTTCTGGGAAGGCACGCCCGAGCTGTGGACCAAGGTCATCGCGCTGAACTTCATCGGGCCGATGCAATTGGTCAAGGCCCTGGTGCCCGCCATGATCGAGCGCAAGAGCGGCCGCATCATCAATGTCTCCAGCGACGCGGGACGCGTGGGCAGCCTGGGCGAGACGGTGTACTCCGGCGCCAAAGGCGGGCTGATCGCCTTCACCAAGTCGCTGGCCCGCGAGGTCTCGCGCTACCAGATCAATGTCAACTGCGTCTGCCCCGGGCCGACCGACACCCCGCTGATGGCGGCCGTGCCGGACAAGGTCAAGGAGGCGCTGACCAAGGCGATCCCGTTCCGCCGCCTCGGCAAGCCCGAGGAAGTGGCCGACGCGATCCTGTTCTTCGCCAGCGACCGCGCCGCCTTCATCACCGGCCAGGTGCTGAGCGTCAGCGGCGGCCTGACCATGGCCGGCTGACAACCCGAATCACAAAGGAGTCCTTTCAAAATGAAGCGCATCCAGCTCGCCAACTACAAGGCGACCCATTTCGGCTATTCCGTCGACGGCAAGATCGCCACCATCACGCTCAACCGCCCCGAGCGCAAGAACCCGCTCACGTTCGACTCGTACGGCGAACTGCGCGACCTGTTCCGCGAGATGGTCTATGCCACCGACATCAAGGCGGTCGTCTTCACCGGCTCGGGCGGCAATTTCTGCTCGGGCGGCGACGTGCACGAGATCATCGGTCCGCTGGTGAAGATGGACATGCCCGAACTGCTGCAGTTCACCCGCATGACGGGCGACATGGTCAAAGCCATGCGCGCTTGCCCGCAGCCCATCATCTCGGCGATCGACGGTGTCTGCACCGGCGCCGGCGCGATGATCGCCTGCGCTTCGGACATCCGTGTGGCCACCGCGCGCAGCAAGCTCGCGTTCCTGTTCGTGCGCGTCGGTCTGGCCGGCGCCGACATGGGCGCCTGCACCCTGTTGCCGCGGCTGATCGGCCTGTCGCGGGCGGCCGACCTGCTCTACACCGGCCGCGTGGTCGGCGGCGAGGAGGCCGAGCGCTTCGGCTTCTGGAACCGGCTGGTCGATCCCGACGCGCTGCTGGCCACCGCCGATGGGCTGGCCCGCGAGCTCGCCGACGGGCCGACCTTCGGCCACGCGATGACCAAGACCATGCTGTGGCAGGAATGGAGCGCCGGGCTGGGCGAGTGCATCGAGGCCGAGGCGCAGGCGCAGGCGATCTGCATGCAGACCAACGACTTCGAGCGCGCCTACCGCGCGTTCGCCGCCAAGCAGAAGCCGGTCTTCGAGGGAGACTAGCCAATTACTTTGCGGGACAGATCAGGTCTTACGGCCTTGTGGGACTAAGATTTTGCTCTGTCCCCAACTAATTAGAAATATCCATGGCCGACACCACTTTCCTCGCCTGGCCCTTCTTCGACGAAGGCCACCGCACACTCGCGCGCGATCTCGAGCCGTGGACGCGCGACGCGCTGCCGGCGCTATTGGCGCATGAGGAGGCCGACCTCGACAGCGTCTATGCCTGCGTCACCCGGCTGGTGCGAGAGCTCGGCCGCGCCGGCTGGCTGCGCGCCTGCGTGCCCGCCGCGTACGGCGGCCTGCGCGAGCACGTGGACGTGCGCACCCTCGCGCTGGCGCGAGAGACGCTGGCGCGGGCTTCCGGGCTGGCCGACTTCGCGCTCGCCATGCAGGGCCTGGGCAGCGCGCCGGTCAGCCTGTTCGGCAATCCCGAGCAGAAGCAGGCGCTGTTGCCGGGCGTCGGGCGCGGCGAATTGATCGCCGCCTTCGCCCTGTCCGAGCCGGACGCAGGTTCCGATGTCGCCGCGATGTCCACCACGGCGCGGCGCGACGGCGACGGCTGGGTGCTCGATGGCGTCAAGACCTGGATCTCCAACGGCGGCATCGCCGACCGGTATGTGGTGTTCGCGCGCACCGGCGAGGCGCCGGGCGCCAAGGGCATTTCCGCCTTCCTGGTGGACGCCGCCACGCCGGGGCTGGACGCGAGCGAGCGCATCCCGGTGATCGCGCCGCACCCGCTGGCCACGGTCCGTTTCTCCAATTGCCGCGTCGGCGCCGACCGGCTGATCGGCAAGCCCGGCCAGGGCTTCGCCATCGCGATGGGCACGCTGGACTTGTTTCGCACCACGGTGGGCGCGGCGGGGCTCGGGCTGGCGCGCCGCGCGCTGGACGAAGCGACCGCGCGGGTGCTCGGACGCCGCATGTTCGGGCAAACCCTCGCGGATTTCCAGCTCACGCAGGCGAAGCTCGGTGAAATGGCGACTTCGATCGATGCCTCGGCCCTCTTGGTGTACCGCAGCGCGTGGACGCGCGACGTGCTGGGCACGCGCGTGACGCGCGAAGCTTCCATGGCCAAGTACTACGCCACCGAAGCGGCGCAGCAGGTGATCGATGCCGCGGTACAACTGCACGGCGGCCTGGGCGTGGTCCACGGCGTCACGGTCGAACGCCTGTACCGCGAAGTCCGGGCGCTTCGCATCTACGAAGGAGCGACCGAAGTGCTGCAATTGATCATCGGGGGCAAGCACCTGGAGGCCGCGCGCGCGGCGGGTGCATGACGACCATGCACCCTCCGATCCCCGAAGAAGAACTGCACGCCGAGCCGTCGGCCCGGTTCGGGCCGGGCGGCCAATTGCTGCTCAACGTGTGCAAGATGGCCGCGGCGGCCGGCTCGCTGGTGTTCACCGCGCTGGTCGTGATGTCCATCGTTTCGATCGTCGGGCGCAAGCTCTGGTCCGCGCCCGTGCCGGGTGACGTCGAACTGCTGCAGCTTTGCGCCGCGTTTGCGTCGGCGAACTTCTTCGCGTACTGCCACCTGAACCGCGGCGATGTGAAGGTGGATTTCTTCACCGACCACTTGCCGCCGCGCGCGGTGCACAGCCTGGACGCAATCGGCTCGCTATTGATCGGCCTGTTCGGCGCGCTGATCGCGTGGCGCACCGGCGCGGGCGCGGGCATGCTCGAGTCGGCGGGCGAAACGTCCATGATCCTGGGCCTGCCGCTGTGGATCGGCGAGGCCCTGATGGTGCCCGGTTTCGTGCTGCTCGCACTGTCCGGTTTCTACATGAGCGTCTGGCATTTGCGCCGGGCCGTACGCAGGGGCCTCCCATGAGCGGAATCCAATCGGGGCTGATCCTGTTCGGCATCCTCATGCTGCTGCTGCTGGTGCGCGTGCCCATCGGCGTGGCCATGTTCATGGTCGGCGCGGGCGGCTATGTCGCGTTTACCGGCGGCGCCTGGACGCCGCTGCTCAATTCGCTGAAGAACCTGGCGTACGCGCGCCTTTCGAATTACGACCTGGTGGTGATCCCGCTGTTCCTGCTGATGGGCCAGTTCGCCACCCACGGCGGCCTGTCGCGCTCGCTATTTCGCTTCGTCAGCGCGTTCATGGGGCACTGGCGCGGGGGCATCGCGATGGCGGCCGTGGGCGCCTGCGCGGCGTTCGGCGCCATCTGCGGCTCCTCGCTGGCCACCGCCGCCACCATGGGCCAGGTGGCCCTGCCCGAGCTCGATCGCGCCAAGTACTCGGGGGCGCTGGCCACCGGCGCGCTGGCCGCGGGCGGCACGCTGGGCATCATGATCCCGCCGTCGGTGCCGCTGGTGATCTACGCGATCCTGACGCAGGAGTCGATCGGCAAACTGTTCATGGCCGCGATCGTGCCGGGCGTGATCGCGATGGTCGGCTACATGGTCGTGATCCAGCTGCTGGTGGCCTGGAAACCGTCGCTCGGACCGGCCGGCCCGCGCGTCGCCTGGCCCGAACGGCTCAAGGCACTGGTCGTGGTGCTGCCGGTGCTGCTGGTGTTCGTCGTGGTCATCGTCGGCATCTACGGCGGCTGGGCCAACCCCACCGAGGCGGCGGCGATCGGCGCGGCGGCCTGCGGCGTGCTCGCGGTCACTGGCGGCATGCGCTGGAAGGGCCTGATGGCCACGGCGCTCGGCACCGCGCAGACCACCGCCATGATCTTCCTGGTGCTGCTGGGGGCCGACCAGCTCAACACCGCGCTGGCGCTGTCGCAGATGCCCACGGAACTGGCGCTGTGGGTCAAGGACAGCGGCTTCCCGCCACTGTTGGTGATGACCGCGATCCTCGTGACCTATGTCGTGCTCGGATGCGTGATGGATTCGCTGGCGATGATCCTGCTGACCATTCCCGTGTTCTACCCGGTGGTGATGGGCCTGGACTTCTGG
>JAGRPN010000203.1 GCA_019449555.1 Ramlibacter sp. | reverse complement strand
TGAGCGACGTCGAGGTAGTTGGCGGCAAGAACGCCAGCCTCGGCGAGATGATCTCCCAGCTCCCCCGTGGCGTGCGTGTGCCGGGCGGCTTCGCAACCACGGCGCATGCCTTCCGCCAGTTCCTGGCCCATGATGGGCTGGCCCAGCGCATCAACAAGCGGCTGGGCTCGCTCGATACCGAGGACGTGCGAGCACTGGCTGCCGCCGGCGCCGAAATCCGGGCCTGGGTCGAGGCGCAGCCCTTTCCGCAAGACCTGGAAAAAGCCATCCGCGAATCTTTCGCCGCGTTTTCGGCCGCCAATGAATCGGCGAGTTTCGCGGTGCGTTCCTCCGCGACGGCCGAGGACCTCCCCGATGCCTCGTTTGCCGGGCAGCAGGAGACCTTCCTGAACGTGGTGGGGATCGACGCCGTTCTGCACAAGATGAAGGAAGTATTCGCGTCCCTCTACAACGACCGGGCGATCAGCTACCGCGTGCACAAGGGATTCGCGCATTCGGACGTGGCGCTCTCGGCCGGCGTGCAGCGCATGGTGCGCAGCGATCTGGGCGCCGCCGGCGTGATGTTCACGATCGACACCGAGTCCGGCTTCCAGGATGTCGTGTTCATCACGTCGAGCTACGGCCTGGGCGAAACGGTGGTGCAGGGCGCGGTCAACCCCGACGAGTTCTACGTCCACAAGCCCATGCTCGACGGCGGCAAGCGGGCGGTGATCCGCCGCAACCTGGGCTCCAAGCTGATCCAGATGGTATTCACGAGTGCCGGTGAGAAGGCGGCTTCGGGCAAGCTCGTGAAGACGACCGAAGTGCCGCTGGAGCAGCGCAACCGCTACTCGCTCACGGACGCGGAGGTGGAGGAGCTCGCCCGCTACGCGCTCATCATCGAACGGCATTACGGCCGGCCGATGGACATCGAGTGGGGCAAGGACGGTGTCGACGGGCACCTCTATATCCTGCAGGCCCGGCCCGAGACGGTGAAGAGCCAGCAGCACGGCAAAGCCGAGACACGCTACAAATTGAAGGGCAAGGGCAACGTGCTCGCAGAGGGCCGCGCGATCGGCCAGAAGATCGGCACCGGCACCGTGCGGCTGGTGCACAACGTGAGCGAGATGGACAAGGTGCAGTCCGGCGACGTGCTCGTGACCGACATGACCGACCCGAACTGGGAGCCCGTCATGAAGCGCGCGAGCGCGATCGTCACCAATCGCGGCGGGCGCACCTGCCACGCGGCCATCATCGCGCGCGAACTGGGCATCCCCGCTGTCGTGGGCTGCGGCAATGCGACCGAACGCCTCAAGGAAGGCACCCTCGTCACCGTCAGCTGCGCCGAGGGCGACACCGGGTTCATCTACGACGGCCTGCTCGAAACGGAAGTGACCGAGGTGCAGCGCGGCGAGATGCCGGAGATCCCGGTGAAGATTTCGATGAATATCGGCAACCCGCAGCTGGCCTTCGACTTCTGCCAGTTGCCGAATCATGGCGTGGGGCTGGCCCGGCTGGAATTCATCATCAACAACAACATCGGGGTCCACCCGAAGGCCATCCTCGACTATCCCAACGTAGATGTGGACCTGAAAAAGGCGGTGGAGTCCGTGGCCCGCGGCCACGCTTCGCCGCGTGCGTTCTATGTGGACAAGGTCGCCGAGGGCGTTGCGACGATCGCGGCCGCCTTCTGGCCCAAGCCGGTGATCGTGCGGCTGTCCGACTTCAAGTCGAACGAATACCGCAAATTGATCGGCGGATCGCGCTACGAACCGGAGGAAGAAAACCCGATGCTCGGTTTCCGGGGCGCGGCGCGCTACATCAGCAGCGAGTTCCGGGAGGCTTTCGCCATGGAGTGCGAGGCGATCCGGCGCGTGCGCAGCGAGATGGGGCTGACCAACGTGCAGGTGATGGTGCCGTTCGTGCGCACGCTGGGGCAGGCCGACCGCGTCACGCAACTGCTCGCGCAGCAGGGCCTCAAGCGCGGTGAGGGCGGCGACGGCAGCCCCGGCTCCGAGTTGAAGGTCATCATGATGTGCGAAGTGCCGAGCAATGCGATCCTGGCGGACGAATTCCTCGCGTTCTTCGACGGCTTCTCGATCGGCTCCAACGACCTGACGCAGTTGACGCTGGGCCTGGACCGCGACTCGGGGCTGGAACTGCTCGCCGCCGATTTCGACGAGCGCGATCCCGCGGTGAAGGCGTTGCTCAGTCGTGCGATCAACGCCTGCAAGGCGCAGGGCAAGTACGTGGGCATCTGCGGCCAGGGGCCCAGCGACCATCCGGACTTCGCGCGCTGGCTGGCGGACGAGGGGATCACCTCGATCTCGCTCAATCCTGACAGCGTGATCGCGACCTGGAAGCAGCTGGCCGGCGACTGAGTCCGGCGATTCGCGCGCATTCCCTGTTGGCGGGGCGGCGCCTCGATGCGATGATGCGCACCGAGGGGCTCACAAACACATGGCCGATCACCGTGACTATGCCGCGTACAAGCGGCGGCTGGCGCGCATCCTGGCGCTGTACATCGTCGGGCTCTGCGCAGCACTCGGCTTGATGGCTTGGGCCGAACGCAAAGGCCTGTCGCGCCAGTGGCTCGGCCCGATCTTCCTGTTCTCCACCGTCATGATCTATGCGGCGATCGGCATTTACGGCCGCACCGCCGACGCGGAGGAGTACTACGTCGCGGGCCGGCGCATTCCGGCGTTCTACAACGGCATGGCCGCCGCCGCCGACTGGATGAGCGCCGCATCCTTCATCAGCCTGGCCGGCGGGCTGTACCTGCAGGGGTTCTCCGGTTCGGACACCGAGCCGGGCGGGCTCGCGTATGTGATGGGCTGGACCGGGGGCTTCTGCCTGGTGGCGCTATTGGTCGCGCCCTACCTGCGCCGGCTCGGGCTATATACGGTGCCGGATTATTTTTCGTTGCGATATGGCGGGCGCTGGCCGCGCCTGATCGCGGCATTCGCGGCCATGCTTTGCTCGTTCACGTATGTCGTCGCACAGATCTACGGCATCGGCCTGATCGCTTCACGCCTGACGGGGGTGCAGTTCGAGATCGGGATCCTGCTCGGCCTGGGCGGCGTGCTGCTGTGTTCGTTCCTTGGCGGCATGCGCGCGATCACGTGGACCCAGGTGGCGCAGTACGTAATGCTGTTGCTGGCTTTCCTTATTCCCGTTTCGTGGCTCGCCTACAAGCAGATGGGCAACCCGCTGGCCCCGCTCGTGTACGGCAGGCAGCTGGAAAAGATCAGCGCAATGGAAAAGGTGCTGATGGCTTCTCCTGCCGAAAAGCAGGTGCAGGAAGAATACCGGCGGCGCGCGGCCGAATACGAAGTGCGGCTTCAGGATATCGAGGGTTCGTTGCGGCGCGAGCGCGCGGCCGCGCAGCAGCGCATCAGGCAGCTGAAAGTCGAGAACGCCGATTCCGCTCACATCGTGGCGGCCAATCGGGAACTGGCGGCACTGCCGCGCGATCCCGCCGCGGCGCGCGAGCTCTGGACCCGTGCCTTGCACGAGAGCCATCAGCGATCGCAGCCCCTGGGCGGCCTGCTGCCACACAGCCAGCCTTTTGCCGGCGATCCCGCCGGCACGCCGGCGGAACGCGAAACCTTCGACGTTTCGCGGCGCAACTTCCTCGCGCTGATCTTCTGCCTGATGGTCGGGACCGCCGGCCTGCCGCACCTGCTGACCCGCTTCTACACGACGCCGACGGTGAGGGAGGCGCGTTCATCGGTCGTCTGGACGCTGTTCTTCATCGCGCTCCTTTACCTGAGCGTGCCGGCGCTGGCGGTGCTCGTGAAGTTCGAAGTCATGCAGGGGCTGGTGGGCATCAGTTTCGATGCGCTGCCCTCGTGGATTTTGCAGTGGGCGAAAGTCGATGCATCCCTGATCTCGGTGACCGACGTGAATGGCGACGGCATCGTCCAGTTCGGCGAGATCCGGCTCGGCGCCGACATCATCATGCTGGCGACACCGGAGATCGGCGGGCTGCCGTACGTAGTCTCGGGACTGGTCGCAGCGGGTGGTCTCGCGGCAGCGCTGTCGACGGCCGACGGGCTGTTGCTGACGATCAGCAATGCGATGGTCCGCGACGTGTACTGCCAGGAGATCGGGCACCATGTCACGCCCGAGCAGCGCGTGATCCTGTCTAAGTTCGCGCTGCTCGCGGTGGCGCTGGTCGCGGCCATGGTGGCCTCGCTCAAGCCGGCCGATATCCTGCCGCTGGTCTCCGCTTCGTTTTCGCTCGCCGCCGCCGCATTCGTTCCCGCGATGGTGATGGGCATCTTCTGGCCGGGTGCGACGCGGGCCGGTGCCGTGGCCGGCATGCTGGCGGGCCTGGGCATCACGGTGTACTACATGCTGGTCAACGCGCCGGCCTTGCGCGCGATCCTGAAGCTGTCGCCCGAACCGCAGCTCTGGCTGGGGATCGTTCCGGTGTCGGCGGGCGTGTTCGGCGTCGTCCTGGGCTTTGCCGTGACTGCGGTGGTGAGCCTGCTTACCCGGCGCGCCGACTGAATCGCCCGCCCTGCGGCGGTCGCGAGTGGTCAAAGCGTCGGCTGGTGAGCCTGCATTTCGGCCGCGAAATCTGCCGCGACATGCGAGCCGCGCAGTTCACGCACCAGTGCTTCGGCGCGCTTGATGGATGCCTGAAAATCCGGCGCGGTCCGGGTGGCTTCAATGCGCAGGCAAATCGGCTCGGCCGTCGGCCCGAGCAGGGCAAGCAGCCGCCGCGTTGCGAATCGCTGTGCCTCGCCCAATGACAGCGCAGACGCGGCGCCCGCCGGGGTTGGTGCAGGCGCCGGCGTCGGGCTTTCGGAGGCACTTGCCCCAGGGACTTCCTCGATAAAGCCGTCGTGCAGCAACTGGCCCACCAGTTGCTGCGGATCACCCTGCACTCCCGCAAGTCGCGTCAGCTCCTCGAGGTCTCGCTTTCCGTTGATCAGGATCAGCAGCGAACGCGCCTTGGGACTGAGCCCGTGCTGGCGCGTCGCGATCGCCTCGCTGCCTTTGGCCGACTTGCGATAGACGAGGTTCTTGTGAGTCACGACTGCCCCCGCTACAAATTTGTCAGTTCAGTGTAAGCACAAGCTCAGGCGCCGTCGAGTGGGACTCGCATGTGTCGCAGGACGGCGCCGCAGCCTCGCCACCGAGTGCGGCCGGGTAATCCCTGACGGGGGTTTACCTCGCACGAGGCGCTTTGTAAGCAACGAGTAAGGGCGCCTGCAAACGATGCAGGCACTTCATTGGAGTTAGATTGCTCACCCTCATCAGCATCATCAAGCTCCTGGCCGAGATCGCTCTCATGGCCTTGCTGGGGCAGGCGGTGCTGGGATTGCTGGCTGGCGCCAAGCGGGACCAGAACCTGTTCTATCAGATGCTGCAGATCATCACCCGGCCGCTCGTGACCGCGGCCCGCTGGATCTCGCCCAAGGTGG
>JAGRPN010000202.1 GCA_019449555.1 Ramlibacter sp. | reverse complement strand
GCCTGCCCGCACGCGACACGCTCCAGGCCAACCGGATGCCCCACAAGTGGCTGGCGCTGCGCGAGCCGCCCGAAGCGGGTTCGGCGCAGCCCAAGCCGTCGCTCATCACCGATTTCGCCGCGCTGCCGTTCGAGGAGAACAGCCTGGACCTGGTCGTGCTGCCCCATTCGCTCGAACTCAATACCGACCCGCACGCGACGTTGCGCGAAGTCGAACGCGTGCTGGTGCCCGAGGGCAAGGTGGTGATCTGCTGCCTGAACCCGGCCAGCCTGTGGGGCCTGCGCCAGCGCCGCGCGCATTTGTACCGGCGGCTCGGGTTCGGGGAGCTGTACCTGCCCGACGCCGGCGATTACATCGGCTATTGGCGGTTGCGCGACTGGCTGCGCCTGCTCAGTTTCGAGGTGGAGTCGGGCAATTTCGGCTGCTACCGGCCGGCGATGAAGACCGAGAAATGGCTGGACCGCTACGAGTGGCTGGACCACGCCGGCGAGCGCTGGTGGCCGATCTTCGGGGCCGTGTATTTCCTGGTTGCGGTCAAGCGGGTGCGCGGCATCAAGCTGATTGGGCCGGCCTGGAAGCCCGCGCCCAGCATCGCGACCGCGCCCGTCACGCTGGCCAACCGCGGCCATCCCACCTACCTGGAAAAGAATTTGTGAATCCAATCGAGATCTACACCGACGGCGCCTGCAAGGGCAATCCCGGCCCGGGCGGCTGGGGCGTCCTGCTGAAGTCCGGCAGTACTGAAAGAGAGCTGTTCGGTGGCGAACGCCAGACCACCAACAATCGCATGGAGCTGATGGCCGTGATCCAGGCGCTGCGGGCGCTGAAGCGGCCCTGCGCCGTGACGCTGCACGTGGACAGCCTGTACGTGCTCAAGGGCATGACCGAATGGCTGCCGGGCTGGAAGGCCAAGGGCTGGCGCACTTCCACGCGCCAGCCGGTCAAGAACGTCGAACTTTGGCAGGCGCTGGACGAACTGGTGAACCACGCCGGCCATGCGATCGAGTGGCGCTGGGTGCGGGGCCATGACGGCGATCCCGGCAACGAGCGCGCGGACGAACTTGCCAATCGCGGTGTCGAGGTCGGAATGGGGCGCTTGCCGGCGCCAATGTAAAGACCGGGTAAAAGCGGCACCGACAGGCGATCGCGGCCGCGCGGAATAGGGACGGTGCGGATGCCCGTCAGCCCGGCAGCTGCTACATTGGCAGGTTGGTTTCATCACTCCCAGAGACGGGATTTCCTGGCGCGCCCTCATCCTCCATGGCATCGAAAGCTATCTACACCGCGGTCGCCGCGATCGGCATCGCCGTGGCATCGGGCGCAGCCTGGTGGTACCAGAACAAACCCGCCGTCCACAAGACCGAGAACGGAGCGCAGGAAGAATCCGGCCAGCCCCGTGGCACCGGCGCAGCCGCTGCGCGGCCGCCCGCGGTCGAGGTCGCTCGCGTCGAGGTGACCCGGTTCACCGACGAGGCGCAAGCAGTCGGCAGCCTGCGGTCCCGCCAGAGCGTGGTGCTGCGGCCGGAAGTCAGCGGGCGCATCACGCAGCTGAATTTCCACGACGGCGAACGCGTGCGGCGCGGCCAGCTGCTCGTGCAACTGGATGACCAGCTTCCGCTGGCGCAATTGCAGCAGGCCCAGGCGGAGCTGTCGATCGCCCAGGCGAACCACAAGCGCAACCAGGAGCTGGTGGCGCAGAACTTCATCAGCCAGCGGTCGGTGGACGAGAGCGCTGCCAACCTGCAGGTGGCACAGGCCAAATTGGCGCTGGCGCGTGCGACCGCGGCCCGGCTTCGCATCCTCGCGCCGTTCGACGGGATCGCGGGTATCCGCAACATCAGCGTCGGCGACTACCTGAAGGACGGCGCGGACATCGTGAACATCGAGGACATGGACGCGATCTACGTCGATTTCCGGCTGCCCGAGCGCTTCCAGACCAAGATCCAGCGCGGCCAGACGGCGCTGGTGGACCTGGACGCGCTGCCCGGGCGCCAATACCCGGCGGTGGTGCAGGCGATCGACCCGCTGGTGGATGCGAACGGGCGCTCCGTCGGTATCCGCGCGTGCATCGACAACCGCAACCTGCAGCTGCGCCCCGGCATGTTCGCGCGCATCACCGCGGTGTTCGGCCAACGCGACAATGCGCGCGTGATTCCCGAGGAAGCGATCGTGCCGCAAGCGGGCCGCCAATTCGTCATCCGGCTGGTGGATGGGCCGGACCAGGACACGAAGATCGCGCAGCGGGTCGAAGTCAAGGTGGGGATTCGCCGGCCGGGCCGCGTGGAGATCACCGAAGGGCTGCGGCCGGGTGACGTGGTGGTGACGGCGGGACAGCAGCGGGTCCAGCAAGACGGCATGCCGGTACGGGTCATCGACCTCAGCCGCCCGGCGGGCGGCGCGCAGCCGGCCGCGTCCTCGCCCGCTGCCGGTGCGGTGGCTGCCAACGGCACCGGTCCCACCGCGGGAGCATCGGCTGGCATGGCGGCGGCGAGTGGATCCGCAGCCGCCGTGCCGCAGGGAATTTCCGCGGGGCTGCCCGCTCCAAGGCTGAATGG
>JAGRPN010000201.1 GCA_019449555.1 Ramlibacter sp. | reverse complement strand
CGTCAGGACCTAATCCTGGTGCGTCTACCAATTTCGCCACCCGCGCGAGCTGAAAATCAAAGCGGGCGGCCGGAAACCCGACCGCCCGCCCAAATCCGGTCAACCGGTAATTTTAACCGCAGCGTGAGTGCCCCACGGATCGGGGCGGTGCGGCCCGTCAGGCGTTCGCCGGGACGCCGCCGAACGCCGCCGGATCAGGCACTGCTTCGCGCCGGACGCGGAACCACGCCGCGTACATGGCCGGCAGCGCCAGCAGCGTGAGCACCGTGGCCACGATCAGCCCGCCCATGATCGCCACCGCCATCGGGCCCCAGAAAACCGAGCGGGACAACGGGATCATGGCGAGCACGGCGGCGGCGGCCGTGAGCACGATGGGCCGCAGGCGGCGCACGGCCGATTCGACGATCGCGTTCCACGCCGGCACGCCGCGGGCGCGGTCCTGCTCGATCTGGTCGATCAGGATCACGGAGTTGCGCTGGATCATGCCCATCAACGCGATCACGCCCAGCAATGCGACGAAGCCGAACGGCCGCCCGAGCGCCAGCAGCGCGCCCGCGACGCCGGCGATCCCGAGCGGACCCGTGATGAACACCAGCATGGCGCGGCTGAAACTGTGCAATTGCAGCATCAGCAGCGTGAACGTGATGAACAGCATGACCGGCAGGCCGGTGGCGATCGAAGAGGAACCCTTGGAGCTCTCCTCCACGGCACCGGCCACCTGGATCGCGTAGCCGAGCGGCCATTTCGCCTCCAGTTGCTTGAGTTTGGGCAGCAACTCCGCCGTCACGGTGGCGCCCTGCAAACCTTCCACCACGTCGCCCTGCACCGTGATCGCGTAGTCGCGGTTCTCCCGCCACATCACGCCGGGCTCCCACGTGAACACCGGCTTGGCGATTTGCGTCAGCGGGATCGAACGGCCGGATGCCGTCGGCAGGTATGCGTTGGCGATATCGGTGATCGCGTTGCGCTCGTCCAGCGGCTGGCGCAGCACGATGTCGATGAGCTTGTCGCCTTCGCGGAACTGGCCGACGTTGGTCCCGGAAAGAATGGTCTTGGCCGCCTGCGCGATCGACTGGCTGGTGACGCCCAGCGCGCGCGCCTTCGCCTGGTCCACTTCCAGCCGCAGCACCTTCACCGACTCGTTCCAGTTGTCGTTCACGCCGCGGGTGTTCGGGCTGCGGCGCATCACCGCCTTGACCTCGTCCGCGCGCTCGCGCAGGGCCACCGGGTCCGGCCCTACGACACGGAACTGCACCGGGTAGGGCACGGGCGGGCCGTTCGGCAGCAGCTTGACCCGCCCGCGCACTTCCGGGAACTCGCGCGCGAGCACCGCCGGCAACTTCACGCGCAGCGCCTCGCGCACCTTCAGGTTGGCCGGCTGGACGATGAACTGCGACACGTTGCTCTGCGGGAATACCTGGTCCAGCGGCAGGTAGAACCGCGGTACGCCCGATCCGATCCAGGCCGTGACCGACGTGACCCCCGGCTCCTGTTGCAAGCGCTGTTCGACACGCCTGGCCAACGCTTCGTTGGCCGTGAACGAGGTTCCTTCGGGGAACCAGATGTCGACCATGATCTCGGGCCGGCTGGAGTCGGGGAAAAATTGCTGCTGCACGACGCCCATGCCGGCGATGCCCAGTGCGAAAGTGAGGAGCGTGGCGCCGATCGTGATCCAGCGGTGCTCCACACACCAATCGACCGTGCGGCGAAAGCCCCGATAGAACGGCGTGTCGAAATGCTCCTGATGCTCGCTCACGACAGGCTTGGGCTTCAGCAGCAACTGCCCCAGGTACGGAACGAAATAGACCGAGACAAACCAGCTCAGCACGAGTGCGATCACCGTGACCGCGAAGATCGCGAACGTGTATTCACCCACCATCGATTTGGCCATCCCGATCGGCAGGAAGCCGGCGGCGGTGATCAGCGTGCCGGTCAGCATGGGCATCGCCGTGATCTCGTAAGCGAAGGTCGCCGCGCGCACCTTGTCGTAGCCCTCCTCCATCTTGCGCACCATCATCTCCACCGAGATGATCGCGTCGTCCACCAGCAGCCCCAGCGCGATGATGAGCGATCCCAGCGAGATCTTGTGCAGCCCGATGCCCCAGAAATCCATGGCAAGGAACGTGACGGCGAGCACCAGCGGAATCGTGATGCCCACCACCAGGCCGGGGCGCATATCGACGTAATAGCGCTTCCACAGCGGCAGGGTGGCGGCGCCGGCTTTCTTGTGCAGCCCCAGCGAAACGAAACTCACCGCCAGCACGATCGCGACCGCTTCGATCAGGGTGCGGACGAACTCGTTGACGGAACTCGATACCGCGCGCGGCTGGTCCTGGATCTGCACCAGCTTGATGCCGGCGGGCAGTCCGTCCTCGATCCGGTGCGACATACTCTTGAGCGAGTGCCCGAGGCGGATGATGTCGCCGCCCTTGGTCATCGAGACGCCCAGCGCGATCACTTCCCTGCCCTGGAAGTGCACTTTGACGGCGGGCGGATCGACGTAGCCGCGCTTGATCTCCGCGATGTCGCCCAGGCGCAGCTGGTTGCCCGACGTGCCCCGGATCGGCATGGCCCGCAGTTCTTCCACCGCCTCGAACTGCCCGCCGACGCGCACCTGCACGACGTCCTGGGGCGTCTGCACGGCGCCGGCGGATTCGACCGCGTTCTGCTGGCCGAGTTGCTGCAGCACCTGAGCGATGTCCAGCCCGAGCTGCGCCAGGCGCTTCTGCGACATCTCGACGTAGATCTTCTCGTCCTGCACGCCGAACAGTTCGACCTTGGCGACATCCTGCACCCGCAACAGCTGCTGGCGCACGTCGTCGGCGAAGGTCTTGAGTTCGGCGTAGTCGAACCCATCGGACTCGAGCGCGTAGATCACGCCGTACACGTCGCCGAAGTCGTCGTTGAAGAACGGCCCCTGGATGCCCCCGGGCAGGGTGTAGCGCATGTCGCCGATCTTCTTGCGCACCGTGTACCAGATGTTGGCCACCTCGGCGGGCGGCGACGAGTCCTTGACCTGGAAGATGATCTGCGACTCGCCCGGCTTGGAATAGCTGCGGATCTTGTCGGCATACGGCACTTCCTGCAGGGTGCGCTCGAGCTTGTCCGTCACCTGTTCCGCCACCTGCTGCGCGGTGGCGCCGGGCCAATAGGTACGCACCACCATCGCGCGGAAGGTGAACGGCGGATCTTCGTCCTGTCCCAGCTGGAAGTACGCCGTGAACCCCAGCAACATGAGCACCACCATGAGGTAGCGGGTGAGCGCCGGATGGTCCAGCGCCCACTTCGACAGGTTGAAGCCCGGCTTCGGTTGCTGCTTGTCCATGCTGCCGTCACCTCGCCGGAAGTGTCGCTGCGTGCGCGACACCTGTCGCCGTCAGCACATTCCTCGCTGCGTCCTGCGCCGCGACGGCCGCGCTCTGCGCGGTTTTTTCCTGGTAGATCGCCACCTTCTGTCCCGGTGACAGCACGTGCACCCCGGCCGAAACCACGAGCATGCCCGGCTGCAGTCCGGCCCCAACGACGGCTTCGTTGCCGTCGGCCGTGGCGATCTGCACCGGTTGCGACGCCACGGTCATGGTGGCTTTGTCCAGCACCCAGACAGCCGTGCCCGAGCCTTCCTTGCGCAGTGCGCTGGTCGGCAGCTTGATCACGTGCGTGCCGGCGTGGTCGAGGGCCCGGGGCGTGACGGAAACCGTTGCCCCGAGCGCGGGCGCCGCGTCGGCTTCGAGCCCGACCTTGACCTGGTAGGTGCGCGTGACCGGGTCCGCGCTGGCAGCGACCTCCCGCACCTTGCCGGCGAGCATATGGCTGTCGGCCCAGAGCCGCACGGTCACCTCCGAGGCGGGCTTCACGCCGGCCACCTTGTCCTCGGGCACCGAGAACACGACGTCGCGCGGCCCGTCCTGCGCGATGCGCACGACCGGCATGCCGGCAGTGACGACCTGGCCGGGTTCGGCCTCGATCGCGGTGATCACGCCCGAAACGTCGGCCACGAGGCTGGTGTAGCGAGCCTGGTTGCCTTGCGCCGCCAACTGCGCGCGGGCCTGGTCGAACTGGGCCTGCGCTGCTTTCAAGGTGGTTTCGCGCCGCTCGAGCTCCGCCCCGCTGATGAAGTTCTGTTCCTTGAGAGCCGCGTAGCGCTTGAAGTCCGCCGCTGCGAGATCGCGGTTGGTGGCGGCCGCCGCCACCTGGGCGCGTGCTGCATCGGCGGCCAGCTGGTAGTCCTGCGCGTCGAGCTGCGCCAGCACCTGCCCGGCCTTGACGCGTTGGCCCAGTTCAGCCTGGCGCCGGATGATCTTGCCCGCAACGCGGAAGCCCAGTCGGGATTCCACCCGCGGGCGCACTTCGCCGGCAAATTCCTGGCCGGACTCCAGGCGGTCCACGCCGACCGTGAGCACCTTCACCGAGCGCACCGGCTCCTGGGGAGCCTCCGGTCGGCTGCAGCCTGCCACCCCGAGGGCCGTTGCGAAAGCCAAGCCGAAAGCCAGACGGGAAATGCGGTCGGAAGGCAGGAGTTTCATGATCAACCTCAGCGGAAAGTTCCCGGAAATGGCAGTTAATGACTGACCGGTTAGTAATCTATGAGAATCGCCCCGGCTTGTCAAGCGACAATCCGCACAACGCCATGGATCAGGTCAACCGCTTTTTTCCCACCATGCCGGCGCTCCTGCGCGGCGTGTCGCGCTCCTTCTATCTGTCCATTCGCCTGCTGCCCGGGCGCTTGCGCCAGCCCGTCGCGGTCGGTTACCTGCTGGCCCGCGCGAGCGACACCTTGGCCGACACGGCCGATCTGCCACCCGACGAGCGGCGTGACATGCTGGAAAGCTGGACCGAGGGGATCGAGGGCCACAACACGGGCTCGGCCGCCGCCGCCCGGCTCGCAGCATCGTTCGGACCGCTTCAGAGAGATACACAGGAGCGCGCTCTCATCGAAGCCCTGCCCCAATGCCTCTCGTGGCTCGAGGAGTTGCCTTCGGCGGACCGCGCCGACATCCGCGCCGTCCTGCGTCACATCACCTACGGCCAGGCGCTGGACATCGAGCGGTTCGACCGGCGCTCACCGCTGCGCGCGCTCGATTCGGCGGCGCAACTGGACGAATACACGTACCTCGTTGCCGGAAGCGTCGGCGAGTTCTGGACCGACCTGTGCTTTCGCCATGTCCGGGACTTCGCGCGCCTGCCCCGGCCCGAGATGCGCGAGCTGGGCCGCGCCTACGGCAAAGGCCTGCAATTGGTGAACATCCTGCGCGACGCCGGCAGCGACCTCGCGGCCGGACGCTGCTACTTTCCGGCCGAGGAACTCGCGCAAGCCGGTTTGCGCCCGCAGGACATCCTGGCCAAGCCGGAACGCTTCGAACCGGTATGGCAACGCTGGCACGCGCAAGCCGGCCGCGACCTGGATCTCGGAATGCAGTACGCCGATGCGGTGAACGGCCGCCGCGTGCGTGCGGCCAGCGCCTTGCCCGCTTTGCTGGGTGCCCGCACCCTCGACCTGTTGCGGGCGGCGGGGCCGGGCCGCCTGCGCCAGCCGGTGAAGATGGCGCGGCACGAGGTCCGCTCGATCCTGGCGCGTCTGGCATTCACGCTCGCGGGACGCGCGCCGCTGCAGCGCTCGTATCGGCGCCTGCGAGGAGGCGAGCCGGCCACCGGATGGGACAATCCCCGGCCATGACACCGCAAGAATATGTCCAGGACAAGGCTGCGGCGTCGGGCAGCAGCTTCTATTACGCGTTCATGTTCCTGCCCAAGCCCCGGCGCGCGGCCATCACGGCGTTCTACGCGTTCTGCCGCGAAGTCGACGACGTGGTGGACGAGGTTACGGACCCGGGACTCGCGCAAACAAAACTGGCGTGGTGGCAGGCCGAAGTGTCGAAGTCGTTCGGCGGCCAGCCGAGCCATCCGGTGATGAAGGCGCTGATGCCGTGCGTGCCGGTCTTCGGCATCGAGGAGCGGCAGTTGCACGCCGTGATCGAAGGCTGCCGCATGGACCTCCAGCAGACCCGCTACCTCGATTTCCCGGCCCTGGAGCGCTACTGCCATCTGGTGGCCGGCGTGGTCGGCGAAGTGTCGGCGCGCATCTTCGGCGTGGTCGATCCGCTCACCATCGATTACGCGCACAAGCTCGGCCTGGCGTTCCAGCTCACCAACATCATTCGCGACGTCGGCGAGGACGCCTTGCGCGGCCGCATCTACCTGCCCCTGAGCGAACTGCAGACCTTCGACGTGAAAGCCCACGAGATCCTCAACCGCAAGTATTCCGGGCGGTTCACGGCGCTGATGCGATTCGAGGCCGAGCGCGCCCACCGTCTTTACGACGAGGCGATCGCGCTATTGCCGGCGGCCGACCGGCGCAACCAGAAACCCGGCCTGATGATGGCCAGCATCTACCGCACGTTATTGCGCGAAATCGAGCGCGACGGCTTCCAGGTGCTGCACCAGCGCGTGAGCCTGACGCCGCTGCGAAAGTTCTGGCTGGCCTGGAAGATGCAGGCGCTGGGAATGATGTGACCGCGCCTCGCGGTCACTTGAACAGCGCGCAGAGCTCCGTGAGGGTGGTGAGTGTCACGTGCGGCTGCAATTCGTGGGGCCAGAGGCTGTCCGAACGATTCATCCAGGCGGCCTGCATGCCGGCGTTGAGGGCGCCGAGCGCGTCGAGCGTCGCGTCGTCGCCAACGTGCAGCATGTCTTCCGGCGTGACCTCCACCGCACCGGCGGCGGCGTGGAAGATGCGCGGGTCGGGCTTGCCCACTCCGAATTCGCGCGCCGAAACGCAGGCGCGGAAATACGGCCCGAGCCCGACCCGGTCGATGTCGGTGTTGCCGTTGGACACGCTCACCAGCGGGAACCGCGCCGCCAGGAACTGCAATGAGGGCTTGGCGTCCTCGAACAGCGTGACGCGCTGCCGTTCGGCGAAGAAGACCTCGAACGCCTGCTCGGCGAGCAAGGGATTCTCGCCCGCACGATAGAGCGCGAGCCGGATCGATTCGCGCCGCACCGCGCTCAGGTCGTTCTTCAGGTCCGGCCGGTTGGCCGCCATGTAGTCGCGGATTTCGCGCAGCGCCAACGGGCTGGAAAAAAGCGCTGCGGCCATTGGGGCATATTCCACCATCCAGTTGTGCAGCACCTTTTCGGCCCGCTCGATCGTGGGCCAGATCGGCCAGAGCGTGTCGTCGAGATCGATCGAGATGGCCTTGATCCTTGTAACGTCCAGCATTCAGTGAGAATACCTCATGGCCTCCCCTTCGTTCCAGCAAGAACCCCAGTTCAGCCACGGCAGCGCGCCGCAAACGGCGGTCCTGTACTGCAACCTCGGCACGCCGGATGCACCCACGCCGGCGGCGGTACGGCGCTACCTCGCGGAATTCCTGGCCGATCCACGCGTCGTCGAGATCCCGAAATTCCTGTGGTGGCCGCTGCTGTATGGCGTCATCCTGCCGGTGCGCCCAGCGAAATCCGCGGCGAAGTACGCAAAGATCTGGACTCCCGATGGCTCGCCCTTGTTGCTTTGGACGCAGAAACAGGCGAAGTTGCTGCAAGGCTGGCTGGGCGAACACGGCCACCGCGTGAAGGTGCGCCACGCGATGCGTTACGGCAATCCCTCCATCGCCTCGCAGCTCGACGCGCTCAAAGCCGAAGGGGCGACGCGCATTCTCGTTCTGACCGCGTACCCCCAATATTCGGCGAGCACCACGGCGAGCACCGTGGACGCCGTCACGGCATGGTCGGCGCGCACCCGGCATGTGCCCGAGCTGCGCTTCGTGAACCGCTATCACGACGATGCGGGCTACATCCAGGCGCTGATGCGGCGCATCGAAGCGCATTGGCGCCAACATGGACGCGGCGAGCACCTTGTCATGAGCTTTCATGGCGTGCCGGAACGCACGCTGCGGCTCGGCGACCCCTACCACTGCGAGTGCCAGAAGACCGCGCGGCTGCTGGCGTCACGGCTCGCGCTGCAGAAGGACCAGTACAGCCTCACGTTCCAGTCCCGGTTCGGCAAGGCGAAATGGCTGGAACCCTCCACGGACGCCACCCTGCGGGGCCTGGCCCGGCGCGGGGTTGGCCGGGTGGATGTGGTCTGTCCGGGCTTTCCCGCCGATTGCCTGGAAACGCTGGAGGAGATCGGGATGGAAGGCCGCCAGGCGTTCCTCACTTCCGGCGGCAAGGAGTTCCACTACATCCCTTGCCTCAACGACGATCCGGCATGGATCGGCGCGCTGGGCGCATTGGCGGAACGGCACCTGGCCGGCTGGCCGACGCGCGAAGCGCCGGCAGCCGACGCCCTCGCCGCGTCGCGCGACGCCGCGCTCGCTAAGGGAGCGACGCGGTAGTCGATGCGACCGCGTACCTGTCGTGCTCGTCGATGAAGGAGGCAACCAGTTCCAGCTGGTCGGGCACGTTGAGCGCCGGCGCGTGGCCGCAGCCCGCCACTTCGACGATGCGGGCCAGTCCCTTGAGCCCCGGTCCCCTGCGCATCATCTCCTCGGTGGTCTCGCGCAGCACCAGGTCCGAGTCCGCGCCGCGCAGGCACAGCACCGGGATATCGATCGCGTCGTAGTGCGGCCATAGCGCGTAATCGTCGGGATGGTCGATGAACTGCCGCACCATCGCCGGGTCGTAGTGCGGCGTGACACGCCCGTCGGGTAGCCGGCGCGTGGACGTTTCGGTGAGTCGCCGCCATTGTGCATCGCTCAGCCACCCGAACGGCTTGTACACCTGCCGGAAGAAGGCTTCCAGCTCGGCGATGGTATCGAATGCGGGTGGATTGCCGGCGTACGCACGGATGCGGGCCACCGCCGGTTCCGCCAGTTGCGGCGCATTGTCGTTCAGCACCAGGCTCTTGATGCGTCCCTTGAGCTGCGGTTGCGCCAGCCCCGCGGCGCACACGATCCCGATCGAGCCTCCCATTGAGGTGCCGACCCAATGCGCCTCGCGGATGTCCAGTTGATCGAACAGGTCGGCGGCGAGGCGCGCATAAAAGGCGAGCGTGTACTCATTGTGCGGGTCGGGGCTCCATTGGCTGAAGCCCCGCCCGAGCGTGTCGGGGCAGATCACGCGAAACCGGCTCGAGAGGTGATCGGCGAGTTCGTCCATATCGCGGCCGGTGCGCGCCAGGCCGTGCCAGGCGACGACGGTGCGGCGGTGTTGCGACCCCCACTCGGTGTAATGGATCTCGCGGCCGGCGCAGGTCGCGTAACAGGAACTGAACGGCATGGCGCGCACTCCTTTCTCTCGGCAAAATCGGCCCGCTGTCGCTGCTCAGGCCCCGCGCATGGCGCGCAATCGGCCCACCACCCCGGCGGGGAAGTAATAGACCGAGAGCACGAAAAGCAGCCCGAGCCACAGCAGCCAGCGGTCGGGCGAGAGCAGCGCCGACAGCCATGGCAGCGCGGCCGTCGCATCGCTGGCGAGCTTGAGCAGGTCCTGCAGATAGCTTTGCGCCACCACGAACACGGCTGAACCGATCGCCGCGCCGTAAATGGTGCCCATGCCACCGATCACCACGATCAGCAGCACGTCCAGCATGACCTCGAACGAGAGCGAGGTATCGGGCCCGTTGTAGCGCAACCAGATCGCCAGCATGGCGCCGGCCAACGTGGCAAAGAGGGCCGACAGGATGCTGGAGGTGGTGCGATACAGGACCACGCGGTACCCGATCGCTTCGGCCCGGAATTCGTTTTCGCGGATGGCCTGCAGCACGCGGCCGAACGGCGAATTGACGATGCGCAGCATGGCCAGCAGCAGCACCAGGGCCATCGCGAACAGCAGGTAATAGCAGATCAGCCGCCCGTCCAGCGGCACGCCCAGCCAAGGCGTATCGGATAGCTGGAAGCCGGGCGACAGCACCTCCGGCATCTTGAACGTCAGGCCGTCTTCGCCGCCCGTGATCTCCGACAGCTGGGATGCCAGGGTCTGGAACGCGGCCGCCACCGCCAGGGTGATCATCGAAAAGAAGATCGCACGCACCCGCAGCGAGAACAGTCCCACGGCCAGCGCCAGCACGAACGAAAGCGCCAGCGCCACCGCAAGGCCGGCGAAGATCGCCGGCCAGCCCGGGCCCATGCGGGTCGACGCGATCGCGACGCCGTAGGCGCCGATCCCGAAGAACATCGTGTGCGCGAAACTGACGATCCCCGTGTAGCCGAGCAGCAGGTCGAAACTCGCGACCAGCACGATGAACACGAGGATCTTGGCCGCGACGTTCAGCGCCTTCACGCCCGGCACGATGAAGGGAGTCAAGGCGAGCGCCAGCAGGATCGCGACGAGCACCACGGCCAGTACCCGGCTGCGCGGAAAATCATTCGAGAGGACACGGCTCAGCATGTTGAGCTCCGATGGCCCTGAGCCTGTCGAAGGGTGGAGCGGATGCGGTTCAGCATGATGGTTCAGCGGCTGAGCGCATACACACCCTGCGGACGCCACAGCAGGATCGCCATCATGAGGGCGATGTTCGAAAACAGCGCCGCCTTCGGCACGAGGAAGCCGGTGTAGTTCGCCATCAGCCCGACCAGCAACGCACCGATCAGCGCGCCCGTCGTCGAACCGAGGCCGCCGATGATCAGCACGATGAAGATCAGGATGTTGACCTGGGCGCCCATTTGCGGGACCACGTTCTGCTGGTACAGGCCCCACATCACGCCGCCGAGTCCGGCAAGCGCGCTGCCTACGACGAAGACGCCCACGAACAAGACCCTGATGCGGTAGCCGAGCGATTCGACCATCTCGCGGTCCTGCACGCCGGCGCGTATCAGCAGGCCGATCTTGGTGCGCGTGAGCACCCACAGCAGCACGCCGAACACGAGCACCCCGACGATGACGGCGAGCATGCGGTACTTCTCCACCGCGGCGTCGCCGAACAGGATGGTCCCGCGCATGCCCTCCGGCAGCGGCAGCGGAATCTGCAGCGGCCCCCAGATGACCTTGATCAGCTCCTCGCCGATGATCATCCCGCCCATCGTGATGAGGATCTGCTTGAGGTGGTTGCCGTAGACCGGCCGCACGATGAACCGCTCGAATGCGACGCCCACTGCCGCCGCCACCAGCATCGCGACTACCATGGCCGGCAACACCGCCATCATGTTGCGCCACAGGCTGGCCGACGACGTGTAGTCGCCCATGCTGCCCAGCACGCTGGTCGCGACGAAAGCGCCCAGCGCGATGAAGACGCCATGACCGAAGTTCAGCACATCCATCAGGCCGAAGATCAGCGTCAGGCCCGACGCGATGATGAAGATGATCATGCCCATGGCGAGCCCGGCGACGGTGAGCGTCACCCAGGTCGAACCCGAGCCGATGAAGGGCAGCACGAGCAGCGCCAGCACCGGCACCAGCGCGAGCGGCTGCCAGTCGAAGTCGCTATTCATATCGCCAACCCCAGCAGCGACTGCTGCAAGGCCTCGTCTTCCGCCAGCTCCCGCATCGAGCCGGCATGCACCACGACGCCGTTGTCCATGACGGCCACCGTGTCGCCCAATCGCTTCGCGAAATTGATGTTCTGTTCCACCAGCAGGATCGTCACGCCGCTCGCCTTCAGCTGGGCGAACGCGTCGATCATGTTGTTGATGATGGCAGGCGCGAGGCCCTTGCTCGGCTCATCGATGATCAATAGTTCACGCGGCTCCACGATCGATCGCGCGACAGCGAGCATCTGCTTCTGGCCACCCGACAATTTGCCGGCCGGGTGATTCCAGAATTTCTCGACGGCGGGGAACAGCGAGAAGATCCACTTCAGCCGCTCGCGGTCCATCTGGCCCGCGTTCCTTGCCGAACGCGCGGCCAGCAACATGTTTTCCTGCACCGTGAGGTCGGCGAAGATGCCCATTTTTTCCGGCACGTAGGCCACGTTCATCGACGCTATGCGCGGCGTGGCGAGCCGCGTGATGTCCTGCCCGTTGAACGTGATGGTGCCTTGCGACGCCGGCCACAGGCCCATGACCGTGCGCAGCGTCGTCGTTTTGCCCGCGCCGTTGCGGCCCAGCAGCATCGTGAGCTTGCCCCGCGGCACCACCAGGTCCACCCCATGCAGGATGTGATAGGCGCCGATGTGCGTGTGAACGCCTGCCAGCGTGAGGAGATTCTCGTTCATAGGTAGTTGCCCCCTCCCCCTCGAGGGGGAGG
>JAGRPN010000200.1 GCA_019449555.1 Ramlibacter sp. | reverse complement strand
TGCAGCAGCAGGATGTCGGGGCAGCCCAATGCGTCGGGTGGACAGCTTGCCTCCAGCTTGCGCTCGATGTGGCGCACCGTGTCGTAGCCGAAATAGCCGGCCAGGCCCCCGCAAAAGCGCGGCAAGCCGGGGCGCAGCGCCACCTTGAAGCGCTTCTGATATTGCGCGATGAAGTCCAGCGGGTTGCCCTGGGCGGTTTCCACCACTTGTCCGTCATCGACGACTTCGGTGACCGCATCCGCGCCGAAGCCGCTGCAGCGAAGCAACGTGCGCGCAGGCAAGCCGATGAAGCTGTAGCGCCCGAATCGCTCGCCCCCCACCACGGACTCCAGCAGGAAGCTGTGTTTGCCGCCCGCCTTGGCGTGCGCGAGCTTGAGATAAAGCGACAGCGGGGTTTCCAGGTCCGCGAACGCCTCGGCGATCAGCGGGATGCGGTTGTAGCCTTGCAAGCCCAGGCTTTTGAATTCGAGTTCAGTGATCAATGTGAGCCTCCACAAGCCCGGCGGCCGCTCGGCCGCGCCGATTTCAACACGGTGCTTCGGACGGTGCCTGCATCCGCCGGCAGCTGCCGTGAACGCGAGGACGATCGGAGTCTCGAAGCGGGGGGCACGGGCTGCGCCCGTGCAGTCAGGAACGCACCGATTGAGGCTTGCGCCAGGGCCAGGCTCCCCGGCTCGAGCAACCTGTGACGTGGGTGCGGTGGATGAACATGGCCAAAGTGTAGCAAAGGAGCGGCCGCGCCCGCACCAGTGGGGCCGAAGCCGATCGCCGTTACGCGAAAACCCTATTGTTGGGCTGGCTTGGTCCCTTGAGAATTCAAATCGAACGATCGTTCTTTTTTTCGGGAGGCGACATGAATTCGCTCACACGCGGGCTGCTCGCCGCAGCCGCTTTCCTGCTGGCTTCGGCGGCGCCAGCGGAAGTGACTGTCTCGGGCGTCAAGTTCCAGGACACCACCGAGCTGCGGGGCGCCAAGCTCCTGCTCAACGGCGCCGGCGTGCGCTACAAGGCGATTTTCAAGGTGTATGCAGCGGGCCTGTACCTGCCGAAGAAGGGCAGCACCCCGCAAGAGGTGTTGTCCATGCCGGGCGCCAAGCGCCTGGACATCACCATGCTGCGCGAGATCGATTCCTCGGAGCTTGGCAAATTGTTTTCACGCGGCATCGAAGACAACATGGACAAGCAGGCCTTCTCCAAATTGATTCCGGGCGTGATGCGCATGAGCCAGATCTTTTCCGACCACAAGAAGCTCAGCGCCGGCGACACCTTCACGATCGAGTGGGTGCCCGGGGCCGGCACCGTCATCACGGTGAAAGGCGTGGCCCAGGGCGAGCCGTTCAAGGAGCCCGAATTCTTCAACGCGCTGCTGCGCATCTGGCTCGGTCCCAGCCCCGCGGACTGGAAGCTCAAGGAAGCGCTGTTGGGAAAACCGGCCTAAAGCCAGCCGGAGACTTCGGCCAGCGAATCGAGGTAGCCATCGGCCGGCACCTCGCGGATCGGCTCCCCGTGGTTGTAGCCATAACTCACGAGCAGCACGCGGCAACCCGCCGCACGGGCAGCGCGTGCATCGTTGCTCGAATCACCGATCATCAGTGTGTCTTCAGGGGCTGAACCCAGCGCCTCGCAGGCCTTGAGCAAAGGCAGCGGGTCGGGCTTTTTCCGCTCGAACGCGTCGCCGCCGAAGACCACGTCGAAAAATGCGCCGAGTCCTTTCGCCTCCAACAAGGGGCCGGCGAATGCGTTGGGCTTGTTGGTCAGGCATGCCAGCTTCAAGCCGGCGCCTCGAAGCGCTGCCAAGCCCTCGAGCACGCCGGGGTACACGTCCGAGTAGCGGCCGTTGATCTCGCGGTAATGCTGCTGGTACGCCTGCCAGGCGCGGTCGTACAGGGCCGGCGCGCCATTCACATGCGCGAGCACCGAGCGGATCAGGTGCTCCGAGCCTTTGCCCACCATGTGCTCGATCGCCTTGCGGTCGATGCCGGGCAAGCCCAACTCCTGCAGCACCAAGTTGAGGACCACTTCGAAATCGCCGAGCGTATCGACCATCGTGCCGTCGAGGTCGATGATTGCGGCGCGCAGCGCTGGAAAGGAGGGGCCGGTCGAGTCCATGAATCGCGATGAAAGGGCAGATTTTGCCCGACCGCGAACAATGCCTCGCGGGCCCCGCGGGCCGGCTAGAGCGCCTTGCGCCCGCTGATGACGCGCAGCAGGACCACCACGATGGCGATCACGAGCAGGACATGGATCAGTCCGCCTGCCGTCACGGAGGTGACGAGGCCGAGCAGCCAGAGGATCACGAGCACGAGTGCGATGGTATAGAGCATGATTTTTCCTTGTGTCAGAGAGTGGATGGCGTCGGTCCGCCGATGAACATGATGCGGTCGCCACTGCGCCACTTGTCCTGCGTGGTGCTGCTGCTGATGCGGGTCGACCCGTCACGCAGGCGCACCGTAAATTCGAAGGCAGCCGGCAAATCGCCTACCGGCTCCAGCCGGCGGATGCTTTCAATCACGCCGCAGGCCATGCACCGGGCCCGGGTGCGCGGCTTGGCCTGGACGCTCGCGGAGTCCCGCGGCAGTTCGACCACCGGCACGGCCAGCGCATCCGGCTCGATCTGCACAACGCCGCCAGATCCCTCCGGCGCCGGCACCGGCACATTCGCAACCGCAACAGTGCTGGACGCGACCGCCAGGACAACGAGCATGAAAGCGGTGTGCGGCAACGCGCGAATCGCTTCGGCCAGGCCGCGGCGCGGCGCGGCTGTGGCTGGTGCAAAGCTGGAGGGGGTCACGGGGGCCTGCTGTTCAAGAAAGGTTGATGGGTCTAGTTCGCCGGCACAGGCCGCGTGAGTTCACGCAGGATGCCGCCCTGCTGTTCGCTGCCTGAGGTGCTGCCTGCGCCCGACATGCGCATCTCGCAGTCCTGGCGGTCCTGCACGGGCAGCGTGTTGCAACGGCTCGTGCGGTTCTGTCCGAGCTGGCTCTCGCTCCCGGAAAGGTTGCCGCGCCTGGCTTCCTGCAGCGCCGCGCCGGCTTCTTTCAGGCAGGTGGCGCGATCCTGGTTCGACGAGCCGCTCATGCAGACCGCGCGCTCTTGCTGATAGCGCAGTTGCGCTTCCGAGGCTGTGCCTGCGATCGCCCCGCCTGCGAACAGCAGGGTGGCTGCGGCGCACGCCGCCAGAGTCAATGAATGGGAAAGATTTTTCATGGGGTGTTCCTTTGGAAGGCAGCGGCCGGCCCGCCGGCTTGCCGCCATCGACGATTACCTCTTGCCGATCTCGTTGCCGATCACGCCGCCGACGGCAGCGCCGCCCACGGTGCCGACGGCGCTGCCACCGGTGAGAACCGCGCCGGCGATCGCGCCGACCCCGGCGCCCCCCGCGATGTTCTTGTCACGGGTGGACATGCCGGCACAGCCGGAAAGTCCCACCACTGCAGCCAGGGCGAGCGCGCCCACCGCGGTAGCGGCTTTCACTTGAGCCTCATGTCGTTGCCGACGGAGCTCACGCCCGTCACGCCTTGCGCGACCTGCACGGCGCGGTCGATACTGGCGCGGCTGGAAACGAAGCCGCTCAACTGCACGCGGCCCTTGAAAGTTTCGACATTGATCTCGGCGGACTTGAGCGTCGGTTCATTGAAGATCGCCGCCTTCACCGAAGTGGTGATGGCGGAATCGTCGATGTACTGGCCGGTGCTCTCGTGTTTTTGCGTCGAGGCGCAGCCGGCCAGGGCCGTCAGGGCGACGGCGGCGAACAGCACTGAAACGCGGGTGAACTTGTTCATGGTGAATCTCCAGGGTTCTCTGTGAGCGGCCCAGCGAGAATCTCACCAGGGCGGATGACGGCGTCAACACATGCACGGTGCGCGCCGCGCGTGATGCGGTCTGTGCGCTGGCGTACCCATGAGCCCGGGCCGCGTAGGACAAGGCCGCGTCCTGCGTTATGTGCGCAGTCGTACAGACGGCTCATCCTCGAGCGTGCACCGTAAGAGCAAGCCTGTTTCCGGGGCGACCCCGCGCAGCATCCCGCTGCTCTTCGCCCAGGAACCTTTTATTCGTTTTTCCTGTGGGTGAGCGCACCACGCGCATGACGGGCCAGGAACGATGTGTCACCGGAGATATGCATGCATAGAAAACTGAAACTCGCTCTTGCGGTCGGCTCGCTGATCGTCGCCACCCACGCCGCCGCGCAAGTGACCTTCTACGAGGGCGAGGGCTTCCGCGGCCGCGCGTTCACCACCAGCAACCAGGTCAACAACTTCGACCGCACCGGCTTCAACGACCGCGCCTCGTCGGTCGTCGTGGACAGGGGCCGCTGGGAAGTCTGCGAGCACGCCAACTTCGGCGGCCGCTGCGTGGTGCTGCGCCGCGGCAGCTACGCGTCGCTGGCCAACCTGCAGATGGAAAACACCATCTCCTCCGTGCGTCCGGCCGACAACCGCAGGCGTTATGACAACGAGATCGAAGCGCAAATGGACCGGCCGGACTACGCCTGGCGCCGCCGCGCCAACGAACGTGTGTTCGAGGCGCCGGTCACTTCGGTTCACGCGGTGATGGGCGCGCCGACTGAACGCTGCTGGGTGGAACGCCAACAGGTTTCCGAGCCCGCGCGCAGCGACCGTAACGTGGGCGGCGCGATTGCCGGTGCCCTCATCGGCGGCGTGCTGGGCCACCAGGTCGGCGGCGGAACCGGCAAGGACGTCGCGACTGTGGGCGGTGCCGTCGCCGGTGGCGTGATCGGCTCCAACGTGGGCCGCGACAACAGCGGCTACGCCTACAGCACGCGCGACGTGCGCCGTTGCGACAACACGACCAGCGGCACCCCTGCCTATTGGGACGTGACGTACAACTTCCGCGGCCGCGACCACCAGCTGCAGATGTCGTCCGCGCCGGGCACCACCATTGCGGTGAACGGTAACGGCGAACCGCGGCAGTAAGGGCGAGGACGTTGATCACGATGGGGGCCGCACACACGGACCGGCCCCTGTCGTGACCGCCTGGTTCGACTTTGTCGGGGAAACCCTCGCACGGCACTCCCGAAAACGAGGTTACGATTAGTTACTCAGTAGCGGAAGCAGTACAAACAACAACATGGCCCGCGCGGAACTCTCGTTTCGTGTGGCGCCAATCTTTCTCAGTGCTTGGCGCGGAATCGCTTTCACTGGAAATCGATCTCTCACTACCCGAGCGGCCGGCGACAGCATCATCGCCGGGCCACGTGCTCGCGGGCGCCCCTGAGCGGCGATAACGGCTCTTCCGGATCGCTGTTACGAGCTGCCGGCAGCGACCAGGGGCTCGGGCTTCGGCTCTGCCCAGCCAGACGAGTTCGCAGGTATTCCCGTCAACACATGGCGCCGCCCGCGCAGCGGTTCTGCGAGCCACCCGTAAACAAGGAGCTGATGCGATGTACGGCAAGTCCATGAACCACATCTATCGTCTGATCTGGAGCGAGGTATTGAACGGCTGGATCGCGGTCGCAGAATCGGCGCGAGGACGGGGTAAGGGTTCGAGCCGCAAGCTCGTCGCGGCGGCGCTGTCGATCTGCGCGGCCGCTGTCCACGCGGAGCCCGCCGGCGGGCAGCTCGTGTCAGGGGCGGGCACCATTTCCCAGTCCGGCTCCATCACAACCATCCAGCAATCGAGCCCGAACCTGTCTCTCACCTGGAAGAGCTTCAACATCGCGCCCCAGGAGACGGTGAACTTTCGGCAACCCTCTGCTACGGCCATCGCGGTTAACCGCATCGACGACACGAACGGCACCCAAATCCTCGGGCGGCTGAACGCCAACGGGCAGGTGTGGCTGGTCAACCCGAACGGCATCCTGTTCGGGCAGGGCGCCCAGGTCAACGTCGGGGGGCTGGTCGCTTCCACGCTGGACTTCACTGAAGCCAGCCTCAACGGCAGCGCGAGCACCTTCAGCGGCAACGGCACGGGCAGTGTCGTGAACCGGGGCATCATCAATGCGGCCGACGGCGGCTATGTGGCGCTGCTCGGGAACGTCGTCGGCAACCAGGGCACGATCATTGCGCGGCTTGGCACCGTGGCGCTCGGGGCGGGGAGTGCCGCGACGCTCACCTTCAACGGGAACAGCCTGCTCAAGATGCAGGTGGATCAGAGCGTGCTGGCGAGCCTTGCCGAAAACGGCGGGCTGATCAAGGCCGACGGCGGGATGGTCGCCATGACCGCGGGCGCGAAAAGCGCCCTGCTCGCCAGCGTGGTGAACAACACCGGCGTGATCGAAGCGCGCACGGTGGAGAACCATGAAGGCGTCATCACCCTGCTGGGCGGCATGACGGCGGGAACCGTCAATGTCGGCGGCACGCTCGATGCAAGCGCACCCCTGGGAGGCAACGGCGGCTTCGTCGAAACCTCCGCCGCGCAGGTGAAGGTGGCGAACGACGCCAGGGTCACCACCGCTGCGACGAAGGGGCTGTTTGGTACGTGGCTGATCGACCCGCAGAACTACACGGTAGCGGCGAGCGGGGGAGATATCGACGCGGCGACGCTCTCGACCAATCTCGGAACGACGCCAGTGATCCTGCTAAGCAGCGGCGGCGGCACGGCGGGATCGGGCAACGTGAACGTCAGCGACGCGATATCGTGGAGCGCGAACACGACGCTCACACTCACCGCATCAAATAACGTCAATATCAACGCCAACATCACGGCGACCGGCAACACGGCCGGACTCGTCATCAACCCCAACAGCGCGAACGGCAGTGAGACGCCAGGCGGAACAGGCGTCTACAGCCTCAACAACGGCGCCTCCGTCACCCTGTCCGGAACGAACCCGAGCCTGTCGATTGCGGGCACGGCCTACACGGTGATCAACAGCCTTGGGGTGCAGGGGGATGCGACGGCAGCACCAGCCACGCCGACCCTGCAAGGGATGGCTGCCGCCGGCAATCTGGCCGGGAAGTACGCCCTCGGCAGCAACATCGATGCCACGGCTACGACCGGATGGAACAGCAACTCGGGCTTCACGCCGATCGGGACCGCAGCCACCAAATTCACCGGCACGTTCGACGGACTGGGCCACACCATCGGCAATCTCACCATCAATCGGCCGACAGCAAGAGACGTTGGCCTGTTTGGGGTCACCGATACAGGCTCCGCGATCCGCAACCTGGGTCTGCTCGGCGGCAGTGTGATCGGCAAATACTCCACAGGCACGCTCGTGGGGGAAAACAACGGCAGCATCAGCAACGCCTATGCGTCCGGCAGCGTGACCGGCGGCGAGATCACCGACTTTTGGGGCAGCAATAACGTGTACCTGGGCGGTCTGGTCGGGCGCAACTACGGCAGCATCAGCTACTCCTACGCCACCGGCGTCGTGACCGACAACAGGCCCGACAGTAAAGGCATAGGCGGGCTGGTGGGAGCGAACGATGGCAGCATCGACAACTCCTACGCCACCGGCAATGTGACCGGCTATCCCTGCCCGGACGGGATAGCCGGGGGCGTTGGCGGGCTGGCTGGTTTTATCGACGACGGTGGCAGCATCAGCAACTCCTACGCCACGGGCAAAGTGGCTGGCCATTCCGGAATAGGCGGGCTGGTGGGGGGCACCGATGGCACCAACTTCGGCGCCACGATCAGCGACAGCTACGCCACCGGCAACGTGACCGGTGACAGCTATCTGGGCGGGCTGGTTGCGGAGACTTACTTCACCACCATCAGCAACTCGCACGCGATCGGCAACGTGACCAGCACCGGCAGCGGCGACCACTACATATTTGGCGGGCTGATCGGGTATGCCTACGGCAGCGCCATCAGCAACTCCTACGCCACCGGCAACGTGACCGGCTGGAACTGGACAGGCGGGCTGGTGGGGATGTACGAGAGCGCCACCATCAGCAACTCCCACGCCACGGGCATCGTGATCGGCAACAACTTCACGGGCGGACTTGTGGGGCAAGCCTACGACCCCATCATCGACAAGTCGTATGCCATCGGCAGCGTGACCGGCGCGAGCTACACGGGTGGGCTGGTGGGACAGACCAACCAGGAAAACATCAGCAGCATCAGCGACTCCCACGCCATCGGCGTCGTGCTCGGCACCGATCACACAGGCGGGCTGGTGGGTGACAACAGCGGCACTGTGAGCAACAGCTACGCCACGGGCGACGTGACTGGGAGTGGCTACGTTGGCGGGCTGGTCGGCAACAATTCCGGCACGGTCATCCACAGCTACGCCTCGGGCGGCAATGTCGGTGGCACTGGCTGGTATGTCGGCGGGCTGATAGGGGCCAACACGGGCGGAACGTTCGAAAGCTACGCCACGGACGACACCAGCGGAAATTACTTCGTTGGCGGGTTGGTCGGGTACAACTCCGGCGGCACGGTCGAAAACACCTACGCCACGGGCACAGTGAGCGGCAATGGCGACAACGTCGGCGGGCTGGCAGGGGGCAACTCCGGCGGCACGATCAACAAAAGCTACGCCACGGGTCAAGTGGTCGGCACGGCGGCCAACGTCGGCGGGCTGGTGGGCAACAACGACGGCACGGTCAGCAACAGCTTCTGGGATACCGAGACTTCAGGGCAGCCGACTACGGGGGTTGGCGTCGGCTCGACTGCAGGCGTCACCGGACACACCACCGCCGAGATGATGTCGGTGTCGACCTTCAGCAACGCCGGTTGGAATATCGCCAACACCGGCGGCAGCGGTGACATCTGGCGCGTGTACGAGGGCAATACCACGCCATGGCTCGTGTGGTGGCTCAAACCGCTTACCGTGACGGCCAATAGTGGCAGCAAGACTTATGACGGCAATGCATATTCGGGTGGCAACGGGGTGGTCTATTCAGTCGCCAGCCCCGATCCGGCACTTTCCGGCACGCTTGCCTACGTTGGGAGCGCTCAATCAGCGGTCAATGCAGGCAGTTACGCCATCACCCCGACCGGCCAATTTTCCGTTCAGCAGGGTTATGACATCAGCGCCGTGGACGGCACGCTGACCGTCAATCAAGCCGCCTTGAGCGTGACAGCGAACGCCGTTACCAGGATCTACGACGGCGGCCTCACAGCCGCGGGTACGGGCACAGTCGGCGCGATCGCAGGTGCGGGTGCGGGTGAATCCGTTCTCAGCGCAGGCAGCCAGACTTTCCTCGACAAGAATGCCGGGATCGGCAACAAGACCGTTCGCGCTTCTGGCGTCACGATCCAGAATGCCGGCAATGTCGACGTAAGCAGCAACTACGCGATCACGTACACGGATAACACGGCCGGCACCATCACGCCCAAGGCGCTGACGCAGAGCGGCCTTTCGGTGGCGCCGAGCAAGATCTATGACGCCACGACGGCGGCGACGGTGATCGGTACCGCTGCATTGCAGAGCGCTGAAGCGGTCGGCACCGGCACGACTGCGGACGGCAAAGCCTACATCGGCGACGCCGTCGGCCTCACCGGTACGGCCGCGGGTAGCTACAACTTCAAGGACGTGGCCACGGCGAGCACGGTCGCCTTCAGCGGCCTGACGCTCAACGGCGCCCAGGCCACCAACTACACGCTCACGGCGCCTGCGAGCCAGGCTGCCACCATCAAGCCCAAGGCGCTGACGCAGAGTGGTCTGTCAGCGGCGCCGAGCAAGGTCTACGACGCCACCACGGCGGCGACGTTGATCGGTGCTGCTGCCTTGAGCGCTGAAGCGGCCGGCACCGGCACGACTGCGGACGGTAAGGCCTATGTCGGCGACACCGTCGGCCTCACCGGTACGGCCGCGGGCAGCTACGACTTCAAGGACGTGGCCACGGCGAGCACCGTCGCCTTCAGCGGCCTGACGCTCAACGGCGCCCAGGCCTCCAACTACACGCTCACGGCGCCTGAGAACCAGGCTGCCACCATCACGCCCAAGGCGCTGACGCAAGGTGGTCTTTCTGTGGCTCCGAGCAAGATCTATGACGCCACCACGGCGGCCACGGTGATCGGCGCCGCTGCACTGCAAAGCGCTGAAGCGGTCGGCAGCGGCACCACAGCGGACGGCAAGAGCTATCTCGGCGACACCGTTGGCCTGACCGGTGCGGCCACCGGCAGCTACGACTTCAAGGATGTGGCAACGGCCAGCACGGTCGCCTTCAGCGGCCTGTCGCTCAACGGCGCCCAGGCCTCCAACTACACGCTCACAGCCGGCAGCCAGGCGGCCACCATCACGCCCAAGGCGATCACCGCCAGCGGCGTTCTCGGCGTCGACAAGGTGTACGACACCACCCTGGCCGCCGGCATCACCGGTGGCGTGCTCACCGGCGGCGCAACCACTGATGTGGACAACAAGTTTTATAACGGCGACGCGGTCAGCGTGGACACCACCGGCGCGAGCGGCGCGTTCGCTACCAAGGACGTGGGCAACGCCAAAGCCGTCAGCGTCTCCGGTGTGAGCCTGGGCGGCGCCGAGGCGGGCAACTACACGCTTGCTGGTGTGAACCTGGTCACTGCCAACATCACACCCAAGCCGATCACCGCCACGGGCATCACCGCCAACAACAAGGTATACAACGCCGACGATGTGGCCGTCCTCAACACGGGGGCTGCCACCCTCACCGGTGGTGCCGCCACCGATGGCGACAACAGGTTCTATGACGGCGACTTGCTTACTCTGAACACCACTGGCGCTACCGGCGTGTTCATCAGCAACCCGTTCGTGGCGGGTAAGGACGTGGGCAACGCCAAGGCCGTCAGCGTCTCCGGTTTGAGCCTGGGCAACACCGACGCTGGCAACTACACGCTCACGGGTGCAGGCGTCACCGCCGACATCACGCCGAAGGTGCTGACGCAAAGCGGTCTTTCAGTGGCGCCGAGCAAGATCTATGACGCCACCTCGGCGGCGACGGTGATCGGCACCGCTGTACTACAAAGCGCTGAACCGGTCGGTAGCGGCACCACAGGGGACGGCAAGAGCTACCTCGGCGACGCCATTGGCCTGACCGGTACGGCCACCGGCAGCTACGACTTCAAGGACGTGGCAACAG
Source organism: Ramlibacter sp. (assembly GCA_019449555.1). GTDB lineage: Bacteria > Pseudomonadota > Gammaproteobacteria > Burkholderiales > Burkholderiaceae_C > Ramlibacter. The sequence continues at coordinate 216 of JAGRPN010000200.1, read as the reverse complement.
CCAGCACGGTTGGCTTCGGCGGCGTGTTGCTCAACGGCGCCCAGGCCTCCAACTACACGCTCGCGGCGCCTGCCAGCCAAGCGGCGACGATTACTCCGGCGCCACTCACGGTCACAGCCAACGCCGACAACAAGACATACAGCGGAGTTGCCTACAGCGGCGGCAATGGCGTTGCCTACAGCGGGTTCGTCAACAGCGAGACTCCATCCGTCCTCG
>JAGRPN010000199.1 GCA_019449555.1 Ramlibacter sp. | reverse complement strand
TTTCGCCGTCCCGGATTCGATGATCTCGAGCGTCGCGGCCAGCATCTCGATGCGCCCGCCGGCCACGGCCACCCGGCGCGTGGGGACTTTGCCGCCCACGTCCACCATATGCGCCTGGCCTTGTGCGTCGAAGTGTGTCAATGAACCCATGCTGTCCTTGGCAAAGTCATGAACAGACCCATTTACGCGCTGTTCACGTTCTTCTAGCATCATACGGCCATGACCCTCTGGAACGCACCGGTCGCGCGCTGGTTCCTCCCCGCTTTGCTGGCGCTCGCGTGCGCCTTGCCGGCGCCCCCGGTGCGCGCCCAGTTGCCCACGCTGGGGGACACCAGCGACATGAACAGCAGCGCCGAGCGCAAGCTCGGTGAACGCATCGCGCTCGAGCTGTACCACGATCCCGACTACATCGACGACCCGGTGCTCGACGAGTACGTGCAGGACATCTGGAAGCCGCTGCTCGATGCCGCCCGCTCGCGCGGTGAGCTCACGTCCGAGATCGACGACCGCTTCGCGTGGCAGGTGCTGCTCGGGAAGGACCGCATCATCAATGCGTTCGCGCTCCCCGGCGGCTGGCTGGGCCTGCAATTGGGCCTGATCAACATCACGGCGACGCGGGACGAACTCGCCTCCGTCCTGGCGCACGAGCTCAGCCATGTGACCCAGCGCCATATCTCCCGCCTGATGAGCCAGCAGAGCCGCCAGGCGCCGTGGATGATCGGCGCGATGATCCTGGGCGCGCTGGCCGCCAGCAAGAATCCGGATGCGGCCAATGCCATGGTCGCCGGCGGGCAGGCGCTCGCGATCCAGAACCAGCTTAACTTTTCGCGCGACATGGAACGCGAGGCCGACCGCATCGGCTTCGGCGTGATGACCCAGGCCGGCTACGACCCGCAGGGGTTCGTCACCATGTTCGACAAGCTGCAGCAGGCTTCGCGCCTGAACGACAACGGCACCTTTCCGTACCTTCGCACGCACCCGATGACGACCGAGCGCATCGCCGAGATGCAGTCGCGCCAGCAGCTGGCCGGCCGCCTGCACGCGGCGGTTCCGGACCTGGTTCACGCCATGATGGTCGCGCGCGCCCGCGTGCTGTCGAACCCCGGCGTGGATGGCCTGCGCAGCTACGTGACCGAGGCCGAAGGTGGCCAGCTCGCGGGCGCCGATCGCAGCAGGCAGGCCAGCGCGCTGTATGCGGCGGCCCTGGCGAGCTCGAAACTGCGCGATCCCGGCAACGCGAACCGCCTGGCCGGCAAGCTGGCCGCCCTGGTGGCGAGCGAGCCGCGGGCGAGCCGCCAGTCGACCTTATTGGCCGCGGAGATCGCGCTGGAGGCCGGCAACGCGGCGCCGGCCGCTGCGCTGGACACCGCTTCATCGCATCGGCCTGAATTGATCCTGGGGTCGCAGGCGCGCTTGAAGAGCGGCCGCGCCGCCGACGTTTCCCCGCGGCTGCAGACCTGGGTCGCCCTGCATCCGCGCGACGCGCAGGCCTGGCAGCTGCTGGCGGCCGCCTATGCGGCCCAGGGGCAGACGCTGCGCGCGATCCGCGCCGAGGCCGAAGCGCAGGTGGCCCACCTGGACTACCAGGCGGCGATGGACCGGTTCAGGGCCGCACAGGATGTCGCGCGCAAAGCGGGCGCGAAGGGCGACCACATCGAAGCCTCCATCATCGACACCCGCGCCCGGCAGGTGGAGTCACTGCTTCGAGAACAGGCGCTCGAGCGCTGATTCGATCACGATCCCGAGCAGCGAGTAGATCAGCGAGCCGATCAGGGCCGCGACGAAGCCTTGCACGTGGAAGCCGTCGAGCACCGAGCCGGCGGCCCAGAACATCAGCGCGTTGATGACGAACAGGAACAGCCCCAGCGTCACGAGCGTGACCGGCAGCGTGAGGACCACCAGGATGGGCCGCACCACGGTGTTCAGCAGCCCGATCACGAAGGCCGCGATCAGCGCGGCCGTGAAGGTTTTTACCTGCACGCCGCTGTAGATGTAGGCGACGAGCAGCAGCGCGGCGGCGCTGAGCAGCCATTTCGTTAGAAGCTTCATCATGGGCGGGAAGGATACACCGGCCGCCCGCGCGCCAGCCGGGCCGCGGCCAGCACGAGCGCGATGGCGGCGGCATAGGTGAACCAGCGAACCAGCGAATGGTCGAAGACGTCCTCGAGCAGGGGTTCGCCGACGATCATGCGCGCCGCGGTGAACGCGAGCACGGCGGCGCCCGCCTGCAGGATGATCGGGAAACGCTCCACCAGCTTGAGCACCAGGGTGCTGCCGAAGACGACGATCGGCACGCTCACGGCCAGACCGATGACGACGAGGTCGAACGACCCGTGGGCGGCGCCGGCGACGCCGAGCACGTTGTCGATTCCCATCAGGGCATCGGCCACCACGATCGTTCTCATCGCGCCCCAGAATGTGTGGGCGACCGGACCGCGGTCGTCATTGCCGCCGCGGGCGGCGAGCAGCCGGTACGCGATCCACAGCAGGCCCAGCCCGCCGGCCAGCATCAGGCCCGGGATGGTGAGCAGCCACACCACGCCGAGCGTCATGGCCGAGCGCACCAGGACGGCGCCGACGGTGCCCCAAGCGATGGCCTTTTTCTGCAGGTGCCGGGGCAGGTTGCGCGCAGCGAGCGCGATCACGATCGCGTTGTCGCCGGCCAGGACAAGGTCGATAAGGATGATGGCCGCCAACGCGGACCACCATGCGGCAGACAGAAACTCCATGGGCAAACACTCCAGGTGGGATCGATGACAATCCGAACCAGGTGAGTCGATGGAGCCGGGATCGACGACGACCGCCAGCGTGCTTCGACCGGGCCTGGTTCAGGCTCCGTGTCGAAGGTCTTGCTCGGCATGGCGTCATGCGTGTACAGCCCGACAAGCCGGAAGTCATTGACTTCGTACTGACGACTTGCCGATACCCGGTGCAGCGATGCCCTGGATCGGGCACCTGATCTGCAGCGGGCGGGAGCTACTCCCCTTCGTGGGGACGATTACATCACAGGGTGCGGATTTGCGCTGAAGTAGGGCACTATCATTGCTGCGCTTGCGCTGCGTTACATGGCCGCCATTCACATCACCGATCTCGAAGCCGCGATCAACTTCTGGCGGGCCAGGAGGCCTTCGCCGGACGGTGTGGCGCTGCCCGCTGAACTGCGCGCGCTGGCCGAGGTGTACGCCTCGATGGTGTTCCGCCGCGAAGAGCAAGCGGATGAGCATGCGTTTCCCGCGGACGCCTACGCGGCATGGAAGACGTGGTACGACACTACGCCCGACACACCCTGCATCGCGATCTGTTCGACCAGCCAGGGCGACGAGTACTGCAAAGGGTGCGGGCGCAGCTTCGGCGAGGTGCAGCACTGGCCGGCCATGTCCCCGGCGCGAAAACGCGAGGTCTGGCGCCGCATCACGACCCAGAGCGATGCCTGGCGATTCAACCGCTACCGCGAACGCGCGGCCGAGATGCGCGGCGAGCCCGCCGGTTCCTGAAGCAGGTCATCATGCGCAGGCTGGCCCAAGCCCCCAACATCGCCATAGCCGCGCTGTGGGTCGACGCGTTGCGCCAGGCCGGCATCGCCGCTTCGATGCAACGCTATTACCTGGGGGCCGCTTCCGGCGAGCTGCCGCCCGACCAGTGCCTGCCCGAAGTGTGGCTGATCCACGATGAGCAGGAAACCGAGGCGCGCGCTTTCCTCGCCGACCTGGCGCGAGTGCCGCAGCGGCGCTGGATGTGCGCTTGCGGCGAACTGGTGGAGGGTGGTTTCGAGCAGTGCTGGAACTGCGGGCGGCTCATGCCGGCCTGAGGCACGCGACGGCTCGGCGCTGGAATACGCGCTCGGGCCAGGTGCCCAGACCTACTTCCAGCGCAGCGGCTCGACGTCGATGCTGTTGCTGCCGTCACTCAGCGCCAATGTGCCTTCGTGCACCGTGGCCTGCAGCTGCATGCTGCGCTGGGCCAGGCCGGCAAGCGCCTGCGACGCGAGCGAGGGGACGCGAAACACGCTCAGATTCTGCAGCCGCGTCAGCTTGTTTTCGATGCCGCGCCACCAGACCTCGGCCGCGTGGTGAAAGCAGTACACGCTCACATGGTCCGCCTTGGCGCAGGCCTTGGCCAGCGGCTTGTCCTCGGGCTGACCCACTTCCACCCACAGGTGCATCTGGCCCGTGAAATCGACGATCGAGACATCCGGGTCGTTGGGGCTGGACAGCCCGGCGCCGAAGGCGAGCGTGGCGTCGCCGCCGCATTCGCTTTGCACCCGGTACGCGTTCAATGCCAGCGCCGCCAGCCGCACCATCATGCGCTCGTCGGTTTCGCTGGGATGCCGCGCCAGCGTCAGCGAGTGGTCCGCGTAATAGCCGTGGTCGATGTCGGCGATGGCGAGATTCGCCTTGAAGATGGTGGATTTCAGCGCCACGCGAAACGGCCCGGCGAGTGGGTCATGGAGCCGTGACGAACAGGGCGCATCAGGCGCGCCGCGCGAGTTCGGCCGCCTTGCCCAGGTAAGTGGCGGGCGTGAGCGCCAGCAGGCGGTCCTTTTCCGCAGCGGGAATGTCGAGCGAACGGATCAGCGCATGGAGGTCCTCGGCGCGCACACTCTTGCCACGCGTGACGTCCTTGAGTTTCTCGTACGCGCCGCGCACGCCGAAACGGCGCATCACCGTCTGGATCGGCTCGGCCAGCACTTCCCATGCGTGGTCCAGGTCCTCGGCCAGCGCTTCCTCGTTCAGTTCGAGCTTGGCCAGGCCGATCGCCAGCGAGTGGTACGCCAATGCCGCGTAGCCGAGCGCGACCCCCATGTTGCGCAGCACCGTCGAATCGGTCAGGTCGCGCTGCCAGCGGGAGATCGGCAGTTTTTCGGACAGGTGCCTGAGCAGCGCGTTGGACAGGCCCAGGTTGCCTTCGGCGTTCTCGAAGTCGATCGGGTTGACTTTGTGCGGCATGGTCGAGGAACCCACTTCGCCCTCGCGCAAGCGCTGCTTGAAGTACCCCAGGCTCACGTAGCCCCACACGTCGCGCGACCAGTCGATCAGGATGGTGTTGGTGCGCGCGACGGCGTCGAACAGTTCCGCCATGTAGTCGTGCGGCTCGATCTGGACGCTGTACGGCTGGAAACTCAGGCCCAGGCCGAGGGGTTCAGGCGTCTCGATGATCTTGCGGCTGAACGCCTCCCAGTCGAAATCGGGCCAAGCGGACAGGTGCGCGTTGTAGTTGCCGACGGCGCCGTTCATCTTGCCCAGCAACTTCACCGCCGCGATCCGCTCGCGCGCGACCGCGAGCCGGACCACGACGTTCGCGATCTCCTTGCCGACGGTCGTGGGGCTCGCCGTCTGCCCGTGCGTGCGACTCAGCATCGGCACGTCCGCGTAGGCATGGGCCATCTCGCGCAGCTTGGCCGTGACGGCGTCCAGCGCCGGCAGGATCACGTACTCGCGCGCGCCCTTGAGCTGCAGCGCGTGGCTGGTGTTGTTGATGTCCTCGCTGGTGCAGGCGAAATGCACGAATTCGCTGGCCGACCTGAGCTCGGGGCGGGCCTCGAACTTGGACTTGATCCAGTACTCGACCGCCTTGACGTCATGGTTGGTGGTCTTCTCGATTTCCTTGATCGCCACCGCGTCGGCTTCCGAGAAATTCTTCACGAGTCCGAGCAGGTAGGTGCGCGCGCCCGGCGACAGCGGCTTGAACTCGGCGAAACCCGCGTCGCTCAACGCGATGAACCAGCAGATCTCCACCTGCACGCGCTTGTGCATGTAGCCCTGCTCGCTCATCAGTGGACGCAGCGGCGCGAGCCGGCCCGCGTAGCGGCCGTCCAGCGGCGACAGGGCGGAAACGGTGGAAAGAGTCATACGGGGAGCAACTTCACAAAGCGCGATTGTAGGCGCGGCGCGCCGGCGCGACTTCGCCCGGCGCGTGTCGTGCGCCTGCCACAAAAAACGGCTGCCCGCCGCACAAAACCCGCCGGTTACATCGGACGCGCGGCACCGGTCCGGGCGTTCGGGATGCGCTCGCTAGAATCGACGAACCGCGATAACTCGAACATTGCGCAGAGAGCTTCCATGAAACTGATCGGATCCACCTCCAGCCCATACGTGCGCAAAGTGCGCATCGTCATGGCCGAAAAAAAGCTGGACTACGAATTCGTGGTGGAGGACGTGTGGGCCGGCGACAGCACGATCAGCCAGTCCAATCCGCTGGGCAAAGTGCCCTGCCTCGTCATGGAGGGCGGCGAGGCGCTGTTCGATTCGCGCGTGATCGTCGAATACCTGGACACGCTGTCGCCCGTGGGCAAGCTGATCCCCGCGGTGGGCCGCGAGCGCGCCGAGGTCAAGACCTGGGAGGCGCTGGCCGACGGCGTGCTCGACGCCGCGATCCTGGCGCGGCTGGAAAGCCACTGGGCCGGCCGCGCCAAGGCGCAGCGCAGCGAGGCGTGGATCGACCGGCAGTTGTCGAAGGTGCAAGGCAGCGTCAAGGCGATGAGCCAGGGCCTGGGCGAAAAGCCGTTTTGCGCAGGCATCTATCTCAGCCTGGCCGACATCGCGGTGGGTTGTGCGCTCGGCTACCTGGACTTCCGGTTCCCCGAAATCCCATGGCGCAGCGACTACCCGAACCTGGCGAAGCTGCACGAAAAGCTGATGCAGCGTCCGAGCTTCCAGGACACTCGCCCGGAATAGACACCCGCCCCGCTCTTGCCGGCGGCGAACCAATGAAAAAGCCCGGCTGGCCGCCGGGCTTTTTGCTTTTTCATCTCGCCAGCCCACTTCAAAAGCGCCGCGGCGCCCTTCGAAGTGAACAAAATAAAAATGCCGCGAAGCGCCCCGAAACGAAGGAGGGAGGGAGGGAGGAGGAGAAGAGTCGCTCCAGGATTGCATCCGGGCCAACTGCTCCCGGAAGGCTTCGCGGCAATAATCGTTGTTCTCGGCTTGGAGTCTCGAACTCCGATAGAGTGGGCCACCCCGAACGGGTTCCAGCGGCAGCCCGCATGTCGAAGTAAATTTTTGTGAACCCGTCTCGAGTCGGCCGGCCGGCGGCTATCGGGCTGCCAGCTGCCGCTCGATGTCCTTCACCAGCTTCGCGTCATCCGGCGCGGTCAGGCTCGTGTAATTGGCGACGACCTTGCCATCGCGGCCGATCAGGTACTTGTGGAAATTCCACAACGGCTGGCGCCCGGTCGCCTGCGAGAGCTGCCGGTACAGCGGATTGGCCGCGTCGCCACGCACACTGCTCTTGGCGAACATGGGAAATTTCACGCCATAGGTGTTCGCGCAGAACTCCGCGATCTGACCGTTGCCGCCGGTTTCCTGCGCGAAATCGTTCGAGGGGAAGCCCAGCACGACCAGCCCGCGATCCTGGTACTTCTTATAGAGCGATTCCAGTCCTTCGTACTGGGGCGTGAAGTGGCAGTAGCTGGCGGTGTTGACTACCAGCACCACCTTGCCGCTGTACTGGCACAGCGTCTGCGGCTTCTCGTCCTGCAGCCGCGGGAACACGTGGTTCAAGGTGGCGGGACAGGCCGGCGTGCCGGCGCCGAGGCTCGGCGCGGGCGCCAGCGGCCCGCCCAGCACCAGGGCGGCGAGCACGAGACGAAAAGTGTTCAACATGAGATCATCGCGGCGGGCGCTCTCATCCGTGCGGGGCCCAGGGCAGGCTTTTTCCGCGCGTCCTCCTAGAATGGAGGCAGTCA
>JAGRPN010000198.1 GCA_019449555.1 Ramlibacter sp. | reverse complement strand
GGTGGACCTCCTGCTGGTGGCCGACGAGGAGGGGCTGCGAGCGATGCGGGAGGCCGTTGAGGCCGAAACGCTCTCGATCATCAAACGCCAGATCCGCAAGGGCGCGATCATGTTTTTCGTCATGCGGACCAAATACGAATTGCAGGACGCGGGCTACGAGGAATTGCTCGACTCGCTGGGCCTCGCGTTCCTGGGAGCCTGCCGATGATCTTCAGCAACCCGAGCGGCGCGCCGGAGCTGGCCTGCGACCAATGCGGCTGCCGCTGGTTCGACCGCATGACCAACACCTGCTACGAGTGCGGCGCCGCCGTCACGCCCGAAAACCTGGCCGAGATCGAAGCGGCCCTGGCCGAGTTCGCGGCGCGCCGGGCCGCCGCCCCACCCACAGACCTGCCGCCGGCCTCCATCCCGCCGTCGCGCTGACGCGCCATCCAACCCACCATTCATCAGGAGATTTCCATGTCCCGCCCCGGCGAGCAAAAACTCAAGCACCTCTTCCAGCCCGGCCAGTTCGGCAAGTTCAAGACCAAGAACATGGTCAAGTACGGCGCCTGCTGCGTGTCGAACTACAACACGCGCGACGGCTACATCACGCCGCGCGAGCTGGCCCGTACCCGCGTCATCGCCGGCACCGGCTGCGGCATCATCACCAACCAGGGCGCCTATCCCGACCCGCTGGGCGAAGGCAAGTCGTACTTCAGGCAAGTCGCGCTGTTCGACGACAAGTTCATCCCCCAGTTCGAGATGATCGCCGGCTACATCCACGAGAACGGCGGCGTGGCGATCCAGCAGATCCTGCACGCCGGGCGCTACGGCGGCATCGACCTGGGTTACTGCATCCAGCCATCCGTCGTGCCGCAGACGCTGCCGCATTTCCGCCCGCCGCGCGAAGTGACCAAGGAGCAGATTCGGGCCATCGTCGGGCAGCATGCCGAGGCCGCCAAGCGCGCGATCCGCGCCGGCTTCGACGGCACCGAGGTCACCAGCTTCATGGGTTACCTGTTGGCCAACTTCAACTCGCGCTTCACCAACCAGCGCACCGACGAATACGGCGGCTCAGTCGAGAACCGAGGCCGCTTCATGCGCGAGCTGATCGACGCGATCAAGCAGGCCACGCCCGGCAACCCGCTGGTGATCCGGCTCAACGGCGCCGAACTGATGGACCGCTGGGGCGGCAACAGCGAGGACGAATGCTTCGAGCTGATGCAGCAGGCGGTCGACGTAGGGGTGGACATGATCTCGGTCACCGTAGGCTGGCAGGAGGCGCCCGAGTCTTCAATCGGCCGCGACGTGGCGCCGGGGCACTGGAACTATCTTTCGGCCAAGGCCAAGAAACTGTTCCCCAATACGTTGATCACCTTCGGCAACCGCCTGCCCGACCCGGTGATGGCGAACCAGTGCATCGCCGACGGCGTGTTCGACTACTGGGAAGTGTGCCGTCCGCTGTTGGCCGACCCGGAGCTGATCCACAAGGCGGCCGAAGATCGGCTGGACGAAGTGCGCCGCTGCATCGGCTCGCTCAATTGCCTGTCGCGCCTGTTCCGCGACCTGCCCTACACCTGCACGATGAACCCGGTGCTCGGCCACGAGGTCGAGCCGGAGTACCAGCTCACGCCGGCCGCCGTGAAGAAGAAAGTGATGGTGATCGGCGCCGGCCCGGCCGGCATGGAAGCGGCGATCACGGCCCGCAAGCGCGGCCACGACGTGACCGTGTTCGAGAATAGCGACGCGAACGGCGGCAAT